>NZ_JARJHD010000003.1:0-336741 GCF_030441955.1 Enterococcus spodopteracolus
ATTTGTTTTTTCTTTTTCACGTCTTGTTTAAAACCTGAGAGAATATTTTTTTATAAAGGCGTGTTTCGTTCAAAAATATGTTCAAGTAGACTTATCGGATGATTATCAGGAGTTCAATAGACTATACCCTGTTGGTTTTTTTGTGTCGAAATATATTTTTTTAATCATTGTATTAATAAGCTATATAAAAATATTATCTAAACTTCTACAGGCGTAAAATTGTACCCCTACATATTTTCTTTAAACTCCTTAAGTTGTTGAATATTAGTTTGAGCTTGATCACTTATTTCTTGAATACGAACATCGTAATCGCTTTGTTCAATATTTTGACTATTCACTATTTCTTGTACTTCATTAATGAGATTTTTTAAAGTATTTCCACTATGAACCGGTAAGCTGTCAGAAGTGAATCCAACCATTGTTAAATCATAGTTTTTCCCCATTAAATCATTATTAATATGCTTAATGACATATTCACGAGAAAAACTTGTAATATCTTGTTGGAAAGCCACCCAGTTGGTTATTAGATTCTGTAAGGCTTCTTCTTTTCCTGTATATTCTTCACTTATATCTTTTTCAATTGTATCTGACGAAGATTCCTCTTGCTTGACTATTTCACGGGAATATTCTGGAATAACATTTTCATTTTTCTTCTGTGTTGTATTCTGAGTAACGTTAGATTTTTCGGGTTGACTCAGACTAATAATTACTAAAATGATTCCTACTCCGATAATTAGAGCTATTTTTAAACCTCTACGAAAATTTTCAATATTATTTTTTCATATTTCCATGTTCTCTCCTTAACTTATTATTATATATAATATCATTATAAGTTCTTTGTTTGTATTGATTAAACGTCAAATATAGAAATATATTTATTCCAATTTTAGAATGTTAAAATGAATAGTCGCCTATCCTACAGTCTTGTGACTGGGAGGAGGTGTTCACATGTTCTTAGCTTTATTTCTGCCCCCTTCTTGTCGGCTTACTAGTAGCCACATATGAGTACTGGATACATACTCGCAACAAGAAGTAAAACAAATATGGCGACATTAACCAAAACAGAAAAGCCCTAGAGTATCCTACTACTCTAGGGCTTCAGTGTTCACATGTTCTTTTTCTGCAAAACAATCATATCATGATTTGTTGTTTTTTTAAATGGTGACCTCACCTATCGTTTTCCTTTGTATGTTCGCTTTTAGTTTAGAAATATTCATCATCTTTGTACCGATCAATTATTACCACTTCATCTATAACATCTTCTTTCATCTGTTTAGCAACCAAGCTAGGACGAATTTTTTCTAACCAGTCCTGATCAGGTACTTAGTCAATAAAATTTCCAAACGTCGTTAGGTTAGAACTACTTCATCACTAGATAATTCCGCTAATCTTATAAGCTTAAAAGGTGGGATTGCTGCTACGTAATTAACAAAGTTTTTATCAGTGTATTCAAAAGACCACATATATTTTAAACTTTTATTATCGTAAAGATCGATTCATTTCATGTCGTCATATTCTAGTCCTTATTTTTCAACGGTTCGATTTGTGGGTGGGACAAAAAATAAAATTCATTTTTTGTTGCATACCTTAAAACCGAATAAACGGTGTTTGCAAACCAGCTCCTTCAACATTGAGCTAAAAAATTGTCAAATATAAAAAGCAATTTTTCAGTTTTCTACCTTACTACTCAGATCAAAACACTTCTGTCACAAACTCGTCGAACCAGTGACCAGTCATCTAAAGGCTCACTTGGTGTGCTAACTTTTTCGCTAACGTGGGCGAGTGATATCAGATTGGCGCTCATGGTATTAGAGCGAAAGAAATTAGTGAAACACATGGATAAAAAATGTGTATATTACAAAAAACGAGTCCGATTTTGACAAAATACATCAAAATCAGACTCGTTTTTTATTTTCGAGAAAGGACAACCTGACTGTCCTACACTCTATCAACGCGTATGAACACTTAAGTTCTATCTAAAACAATTAAACATTCAAGATCCACATGAATCCTATAAAGACAAAGAACAGCGCGTACATGATCGGCGAAACTTCTTTGCCACGTTTTGCTGCTAGCATGGTGATTGGATAAAAGATGAATCCTAGTGCAATCCCATCTGAGATACTATAAGTCAACGGCATACCGATCAAGATCAAGAAGGCAGGAATAGCAATCTCCATTTTTCCCCATTCGATCTGACGTAATGATTGTGCCATCAACACACCAACTAAAATCAGCGCAGGTGCAGTCACTTGAGAAGTCACCACTGATAATAATGGTGAGAAAAACAAACCAAACAAGAATAAAATCCCTGTAGTGATTGCAGTTAAGCCAGATCGTCCACCGACGGCGATCCCTGCGGATGACTCAACAAAAGCCCCAACTGGCGATGTACCTAACAAAGAACCAGCTAACATCGCGGTAGAATCCGAAGCCAATGCTTTCCCAACACGTGGCATTTTGTTATCTTGCATGAAACCAGCTTGGTTTGCTAGACCAACCAATGTTCCAGCTGTATCAAAGAATGTCACTAACAAGAAAGTCAAAACGACTACCCACATTTGTAAGCTATTGATATCACCAACGTGTTTCAATGCAACTAGGAAAGTAGGTTTCAAGCTAGGTGCTGCCGCAACAAGCTGTGAAGGCATAGGAATCAGTCCAGTGACTAGTCCTAGAAGCGTGGTAGCTACCATTCCGATAAAAATCCCTCCTGGTACGCGACGGACTAACAATACCGCGGTAATGACTAACCCAAAAATCGTCAACCAAGTGGAACCAACACTCAATGAACCTAATCCAACAAGAGTTGATTCATTTGCCACGATCAAGCCACCTTCACTCAAGCCTAGAAAGGCAATAAACAAACCAATCCCGCCAGAAATCGCAAACTTCAAGTCTGTTGGAATGGCATCAATGATCATCTCACGTAATTTAAAAATGGTGATCAAAATAAAAATCAACGAAGCAACAAACACTCCTGCCAATGCTGTTTCCCATGGAATCCCCATACCTAAACAGACCGAGTAAGCAAAAAAGGCATTGATTCCTAGCGCAGGCGCTGTTCCAATCGGATAGCGTGCAACGACCCCCATCAAAATACAGCCAATGGCACTGGCTAATGCTGTCGCAGTAAACACTGCCCCTTCATCCATCCCCGAAGCACCGAGCACTGTTGGATTGACAAATAAGATATATGCCATAGAGATAAATGTCGTAAAACCAGCCAGTATCTCACGTTTCACCGTCGTACTCAGTGCGTCAATCTCGAAGTAGGAAAGTATCTTTTCCTTCATCATCCATCCCCCTAAAACCGAACATTTATAAAAAAGTTCTTACTATATTAGATTTATTAATAAAACAACGTGTTTAATATTAGCCCAAATAAAGAAATAAGTAAACAAAAAATTCGGATTTAATCAAAAATCCGAACATTACTATTTACCTATTCCGCTTTCATTTAGAGAAGAGTATGTCAATTACTAATAAATAAAACTAAGTACACAATAGTTGAAGAAGCTTCTATCTATGGGTTTCTTTACCGATTCGCTTTTGTTCTTCCGCACGAAATTGCTGATTATCGATTTGGCTGATTGGTAAATTACTCCCTTTTCCACGATAATCCAAAGAATTTAAACCGCCGAAGCCTGTATCGACCATTTTGTTCCATCCTTTGGTAGGATTTTTCCCAGTTTTCAAATTCTTCATTCTCAATTTATCACTCTTTTTCATCCGTTGCTTTTTGAAATAATCTTCTAGTGTTTCGGTGATCGAGATTTTCATCTTCTGTCTCCCTTTCATCTACTTTTCTGTCGATTCTAATTTTGCCATCACAAAAAAATTTCCTTCAGGATCGGAAAAGTTAAACGTCAACAAGCCATTATTCTCCAAGATTTCCCCAGCTGTTTCGATTTGTTCGTAAAGTTCGTCAAACTTATCTGTAAAGAAAATCATAGACGGTGGTGGTCCTAACACTTCTGGTGAAAATCGTTCAACGAATGTCCGTGGAAAAATAGCCAACTCCAATTCTTGCGACATACGCAAGACAATGCTTTGATATTCCTCTGGCAATTCCAACGTTTCAACGATTTCTGCCTTCAATTGTTCAACGAAAAACCAACTGACTAATGCGACATCTTCGACGTATAGCATGACACGAGATTTATGGATCATTTAACAACGCCTCCTCTAAATAAAAGCTTGTTTTCATTATAGCACGAAAGCGGAAACACACTCAGTGGAAGTCACTGCTATTAAGCACAAGTTGATTGAGCGAACGTTGCTGATTTTCGTGTTAAGCTATCAAAAGGCAAATCACCTGCAATCTTCAAGTTTCCTTAGTTTGAAGATTACGAGTGACTCCATCGTTTTGGTTATTTCCTACGTGTCCGGTCACAAAGTGATTTCTGGTTGTTCTTTCGACACTGTTTGTCTAGTACTCGACACACCAAATGTTCGTTCAATGTCTTCTTGCAAAGCAGATATTGCTTTTCCGGCAACATCTGCTTGTTGTGCGTTGACTGCCTCGATCACCAACACAGCGTTCGTCGTTTTTTCTGTTAACATGGTCCGTTGCGCTTCACGCCAGTTAAAGCAGCGACAAACTGCGCCTTCTTTGTCATAATAAATGATTTCTTCTGGTAATGCGGGAGCATCTGCTTCTGCGCCTAATGGCAAGAAATTTTCTCCACCTTGAGCTTTACCTAAATGAAGATCCCCAACGATCGTGTCAAGATCTTCTCCGCCACAGGGGACGCCAAAGCGTAAAGAGATACTATTATAGATATCCACTAACGGACTGATCGGGAAAAATTCGCGACCTTGACTGGCTCTTTTTAGCAGTGCTTCGATCGATGAACGTGCGCCTTTTTTTGTCTTGAACTGGGTAAACGCTTGACGCCATTGTGCAATCACTTCGTTTTGACTAAAAGGTTCTTCTGTTAAATAATTTCTTGCTTCATTAGCAGCACGATTCAATTTGTCATAGTAATCCGCTTTGTTTTCTTCAACGACTTCGTTATTGATCCCTTCTACCGTTAGGATCTCAATTTTTGCTTCTGGGAACACTTCCCAAAATGATGGATCTGCTACAAATTTTTTCATTCATTACACCTCATTAATTTTTTTTACTAAGATATGATCGATCTGTGCATCGTCTCCCATATAAAACACATGTTGTCCTTGGCGTATGAAACCATGTTTACGGTAAAAAGCTTGGGCTGGATCGTTATGTTCCCACACACCTAACCACACAGCTGTTTTCCCCTGTGCTTTCGCTTGAGCCAACGCCCACTTCATCAAGTGAGTGCCGATCCCTTTTTTCTTATAAGGTGGTCGAATATAGATCCGTTCAATTTCTAGATGATCCTCAGGCATATCCTCGGATTGTGCTTTTCCTATGTTCAGTTTTAGATAACCCGCAATTTCTCCATGATCTAGCGCCCAGAAAAAAGCTGAGTCTGGATGGATCAGTTCTTTTGTTAATCGCTTCAAATCATACGCTTGCGAAAGATATGCATCCATATCTGCCTGCGTGTTATATTCACCAAAAGTATCTGTGTACGTTTCAATGCTGATAGCTTGGAGACGTTCCACTTCACTCCCCACAATCGGTCTGATTTCTACCTTCTCCACTCCAACATCCCTTTCAATACAGGCGTTTATTGCCCTTTTTTACAAAATTCCAGTCTTCGCTGATATTTTTCCTTACGTGTGTCAATAATCTTTCCAACTGTTGGATTTCTTCTTCAGACAAGCCAGCTAAAGCGACTTTCGTAGAATAATGGTGTTCTCGGATGATCATCGGATAAAGTGCTTCTCCTTGCGCTGTCGGGTAACACCTTTTGTTTTTCTTGTTCTGTTCGTCAGTTACCCGTCGAATCAAGCCATTACTTTCCAACTTTTTCAGCGCACGGGCAGTTGTCGTTCGATCGACTTTAAGCATTTCGGCTATTTTTTCTTGAATGATGCCTGGATTTTCACAAATTCGAACGAGATACAGGTATTGCCCCCTCGTCAAAGCGACTTCCTTGAACTCAATATTACTGATCGAATCTAACGCTCGTGCTATCGCGCCAATTTCTCTTATGATCTCAGCCATCTCTTCTCTCCTTTAGTTGTACTTTTATTGTACTGATTTTTGTTGCAAATGCAACAAAAATATATTGATCACTCAAAGTAAGGCAAATCACCTTTCGCTAAGATCACAAGCTGTTCTTCTGTCGTCCGTTTTTGGGAAAGGATAGGCAAATCATCCAATGCAAAAAAGGCACTATTTGAAGTTTCATTATTCGTGATAAAAGAACCTCCGATTATCGAACATCCAAAAATGACTTTATAGTATTGAAAGGCTTGTGGAATATCTTTTCGGGTATTGGTATCAAAAATTGCCAGTAGTTGATCCACCGTCACCGTTAGCCCGGTTTCTTCTTTCACCTCTTTTCCAATATTTTCCTTTGGTGAATAGCCGATTTCTGCAAAACCACCTGGCAATGCCCATTCTTTTGTATGACTATCTTCCACTAGCAGTATCTTATTCTCTTGTTTGATGAAGGCACGCACATCGACTTTTGGTGTGGGATATCCTTCATTTTGGTCTAAAATAAAAGCAAGCTGATCTTCGATTTCCTTTTCGCCATTACTCAATAAAGATAAAGCAATCGATTTCAATTCTTGGTAACGTTCTTCGTCAAATGGATCTTTGCCATAGAAGAGACCGGCTTCTGCTATCGCTAATAAGCGTTTGTATTGTTCGATTTTTGTTGCCATTTTGATTCATTCCTTTCGATAAATCCGCGTTGCTATCTCTTACTCCAAAACTACAAGAAACCGCTTATGTAAGTCAAGGATTGTGTTATAATTTGTTTTAAAAGGAGGGATGTTGGATGTACTCGCTCATGCACCAAATCATCACTGAAAAAGATTTACAACGACAAGTCACGCTGATTGAATTACTTTTGAACCATCCCAAAATCACTGTCAATGAGCTTGCTGAAGAAACCAATACAACGGAACGTACGATTTTTTCCGACTTACAAGTCATCCGCTCACAATTACCTGATGGCTGGTTGATCGATAGTGATCAGTCAGGGATTCGTTTACTCAATCAAAAAAATCTACTTGCCAATGATCTGTGGGAATTGTTTCTAAAACAATCCGTGAGTGTACAATTGATCAAAGAACTATTGTTTACAAAAGAATGTTCCACAACCAATTTTTTAGCAGTCAATGGACTTTCTTACGAAACGCTGAAACGTCATACAAGAAAAGTCAATCGCCAACTCCTTCGTTATGGGTTACAGATCAAGCTGACAAAATATAAAAGTACGATGAGTGGTTCTGAGAATGCGATTCGCTTGTTTTATCATCGTCTTTTGATGCCATTTACTCATAATAATTATTTTTTTGAAGATTATTCCATCCATGAATCCCATTACTTTCGTTTTTTGAAACGCTTGAAGCAAACCCCTTTTTCTGTTGAAACAGAAGAGATCTTTGGAATTTGCTGGTTTTTCATCAACACGATACGTGTCAAGGCAAATTGCCGTATCAAGGACTCTTTCTTTAAACCTGAAGATACTCTTTACTCCACGTATGCTACTGAATTAACCGAACTTTATGAATTAGAAGGCGTGTATTTACAAAAAGATGAATTGATTTTTGCTTTCTTTTGCTTTTTAGAAAGTTGGAATTACAACAATCAATACCAAGAACCCGTGGCAGATATCTTGCAAAGTTATCCTTTTTCAGGCAAGATCAAACAATTCGTTCAGGATTTAGCTGATACCTTGCACTTAGAAAAACTAAACGAAACAAAACTTGCTGATAACCTGATTTTGTTACTGTTGAAATACCATGAATCACCTATCTTGATCGAGCAGCTGAATTTGCAATATCACTATTTTTTGGAAGAATATGAGCAACAATATCCGCAGTTGTACCCATTCAAACAAGAATTACTTGAGCAACTGAAACAAGAGTTGCCTATTCAAGAAGACGAATACTTTCTACGCCTACTATCCTTCTTGATCCAACAAGCAATCTTATCCGTTCGTCCAAATAAATTGAACCTGTATTTCTTCTTTCAAGGCGAACCCTCTTGGAAAGCCTTTTTGCAACAAGAATTAAATGATTACTTTGGGAAACGAGTTCAATTGATCCCAGTAGAATTATCTCAACTTTCTGATATCACGTTCCATAAAAACGACTTGTTCGTCTCGAACACCCCCCTCGACCAAGTCCCAATACCAATCATTTACATCTCTACCATACCAACCAAAAATGAGCTCGACCAATTGACCGAACTCACATTTAGAAGTTATTTGTAAGGTTGTGAAAGAAGCGTTCAGCACTGAGTAATAAGACAGGAAAATCGAAAATGGCTTTTTCATTTTTGATTTTTTTGGCTTATTATTGAAGTGTTGCTTCTTGAACACCGTTTATCTAGGTTGTGAAAAAGCCGTTCAGCTCCAAGTATTAAGGCAGAAATTGAGGAAATAGCTCCCCATATTTTTTGATTTTTTAGCTTAATGTTGAAGGTCAGCTTTTCGAACACCGTTTATCAGGTTTTAAAAGAAGCGTTCAGCTCCAAGTATTAAACCATAAAAAGCGACAGCCTTCCTCTACAGTAACCTAGGGGGAAGACTGTCGCTTTGACTTTATCTCTTAAACGATCGACGATTCTCAGTTACCGGCAAAAGCTTCTCTTTCTTTTCTTTTGATCCATGTTTTACTGATTCGTTTCTCGACTTCTACGATTGTAAATAATAGAAGTACATTTACAAGGATTGGTAAATGTTGAGCAAAGCTCAAACTTGTTGTTTCAATGACTTGTTGCGCAAAGGGTAGATAAATGACTCCAGTTTGGAGGACAAATAAAATACCTAATGAAATAAATAAGAATTTATTTTGGAAGAAGCCTTTATTCAATGAAGCATCGACTTGCTCACGGCAATTGATCATATAGACGGCTTGGGCAGCAACAATATTTTGTAAAAGAACAGTTTGTTGTAAGGCTTGACCTTCAAACTGCATTGCCAACCAATAAGCTGGGATAATGATCAAGAGGGACACATAGAAAATCCGAAAAACATTGTACTTCGTCAAAATCCCTTGGTTAGGATCTCTTGGTGGCCGACTCATCGTGTCTTTACTTGCTTGTTCAAAACCTAAAGCATAGGATAACGTGATTGTTGTCACCATATTGACCCATAAGATTTGGATCGGTGTCAAAGGCAATGGCTGATTCGCAAGTAATGCCCAGATGATCACCAAGCCTTGTGCTAAAGATGTAGGTAAGAAGAAGCTGATCGTTTTTTGTAAATTATCTAAAATCCGCCGTCCTTCTTTGACTGCTTTAGCGATCGTATGGAAGTTGTCATCGCCTAAGACCATATCTGCGGCTTGTTTACTGACTTCACTTCCTTTGATCCCCATAGCGATTCCTACATCTGCTCGTTTCAATGCTGGCGCATCATTGACACCATCACCAGTCATCCCAACGATTTCGCCATTTTTCTGCAAAGCTTCTACGATTCTTAATTTATGCTCCGGAGTAGTTCTAGCAAAGACATCGACTTTGCTCACTCTCTTCGCTAAATCTTGATCAGAGAGTCGATCGATATCGATTCCTTCAAGGACATTACTCGTATGCTTCAATCCGATTTGATCCGCAATTGCTTGGGCTGTGTCTTTGTGGTCACCAGTAATCATTTTCACTGAGATCCCTGCTTGCTGACATTCTCTTACCGCTTGGATCGCACTCTCTTTTGGTGGATCAATGATTCCTGCAATCCCAACAAATGTCAGTTGTTGCAACTGTGCATGGTCTAACTCTTGCTCAATAGGCATTTGCTTGTAGGCGAACCCTAATACACGTTGGCCTTTTTTCGCTAGTTGTGATGCTTGGTTGATCCATTGTTGCTGTTCTGACTGTGACAAAGAAGATCTCGATAATAAAACTTCTGGCGCTCCTTTGACAAACACTACTGCATGGTCCTGTTCTTCATGCAGTGTTGCCATATATTTGTAACTTGAGCTAAATGGCAATTTAGCAAGCGACGTTTTTAGGGGAAGATTTTGTTCAGCTGTGTATCGTAATAAAGCTAGCTCAGTTGGATTGCCACTCAACGTTTCCACTACTTGATCCTCTTTCGTTTGCACTTCTTGACAATTTTTCATGATTTCAAGTAAGCGTGTCTCATCTTCTGTCATTGTTTCCACAACAGTCATTTCATTTTTGGTCAACGTACCCGTTTTATCTGAACAGATCACCGTCATTGAACCAAGTGTTTCAACAGAAGGTAATCCTTTGATAATCGCTTGTTCTTGTGCCATTTCATTGACCCCAAGTGAGAGGATCATCGTCAATACCGCTGGCAAGCCTTCTGGGATCATAGAAACGATCAACGCAATGATTGTTGAGAATAAAAAGTTCCACTCTAAGCCATACCTAAATGAGGTAAAGAAAATCAAGAATAAACTTAGAAAAACGATTCCTCTGAAGATTTGCTTGTTTAACTGATGGATCTTGCGAACCAAAGGGGTTGTTTGTTGTTGGACTGATTGTAATGCTTGATTGATTTTTCCAATCTCCGTCGTATTCCCTGTTTCAACGACGACACCAAGTGCCGATCCAGCTTGGACAAGTGTACCTGAAAAAGCCATATTGAGTTGATCTCCTGCGCCTAATTCGTCGACTAACGGCTCACTTATTTTCTCGACCGCATCGGATTCACCGGTCAACGCAGCTTCTTCGATCATCAAACCATATGTTTCGACTAAACGAATATCGGCAGGCACGACATCTCCAGCTGTTAAACTAACTATATCCCCTTGCACGATCTCAGTGGCAGGGATACTTTTCTTGACGCCTTCAGAAAGAACCACTGCGTCTTGACTCATTAAACTTTTTAGCCCATTGAGTGACTCTTCTGCTTTTCTTTCTTGCCAATAACCAACAAAACTATTGATGATCACTACAAGTAAAATAATACTACCTTCAATATAATCACCCGTTAAAAACTTCAAAACAGAAGCCACCATAAGGATGATCATCAACAAATCCGTAAAATGCTTCAAAAATTTCCGAAGCGGACTGACTTTCTTTTTTACCTCTATTTCATTTCTTCCTTGTATTTCTAAACGACTGGTACGTTCTTGATTTGAAAGACCATCTTTGGTCGTCTTTAATTTATTCATTGTTTCTTCAGCAGTTTCTTTGTACCATGTCATCGGCAATCCCTCCTGTATTTCATTTGATAATACTTATTATACGTAAAAAGGAGGGTTTCTTATGTCGATTATTTCAGGCAAACATGAAATAATTAATGTGATTTAATATGAGCCAGGTTTCTGGGTTTGCTTTTCAAACGAAAATTTTTGCCTTTACTCCGATTGCTTCGTTGATTTTTGTTCACTCAATTTATTTTTTATTTCTTGTTCCCAAGAAGGTTTTCTAACTTTTTCGATACATAATGGAGCAACAAAAAGAATGCCGCTGATCAATGCGACAGCCACAAAGTTGATCCACGTACCAGCTTTTAATGTAAGTCCGACAGAAAAAACGATTGCTGCAAATAAGACTAGTACAACAAGCCATGCACCAAGATTCCCATTTCCCTCTTTTTTACCAATTCGGAATGGACGTGGGGTAGCTGGGTTTGTTTTTCTAAAGCGTAAAAATGCGACACCCATGATGAGATAGACGATACAATAAATCACTGTCGTTGCATTTACTAGCATCAAAAATGCTTGATTGACTCCTGGAATCAATAAATAGAATAGTGCAAACACAGAAATGATAATGGATTGTGTCAAGATCACCGCTTTTGACACATCAAATTCATTGGTTTTCCAAAAATTGAAACGAGGAGGATACGCACCTTTTCTTGCACTTTCTGTAACAGTTTTGGCTGGACCAGAAGCCCAAGCGGACAATTGTACAGCGACACCGACAAATACAAGTAAGCTGAATAGGTTCACAATCATATGTGGTAAGCCAAGAATTTGGCAATCGATCGAAATGGATTGGGCAATATTATTCAACTCCATTTGACCCTTTGGGACCACATTGGCAACGACCAACGCATTCAGCGTGTTTACCACAAATAAAAAGACTAACGCAGCGAAAATACCACGTATATAAGTTTTAACTGGATGTGTCAATCGAGTGATATAAACAGAAGACATTTCGATTCCAGTAAAAATGAACATGATCGGTGCAAAATAAACGAATGATTTTGCAGTACTTGGATCGGGAACTAAAAGATCCCAAGAAAATTCCCCTAATGTTCCATTTGGCATGATACCAACCTTGATCCACGCTGAGACACCTAATAGGAGCATCAATGCCAACGGGATATACAACCCCAACCAGACACCGATTTTCCCTCCAATTTTTGCCATGTCGAATTTTAAGTTCAATAGTGTGATGATCCAATAAACGACTAAAATCACGAGTAATGTGAATTTACTATTCAAGCCCAATGGGACGTTATTGACCATGTTGCCAAACAATGGGGCAAGTGCTGAGGCAACCATGACCATCCCTGGAAACATTTGAACCCATAAAAGCCAAGAGACGACAAATCCCCATTTTCTACCGAGGGATTGAGAGACCCATAGTTCTGGCCCTCCCTTTTGAGGAAACATCCCTGCAAACTCTCCTGAGATCAGAGAGATCGGAAACGCATAAAAGAGTACAGCAACTAACATATAAAACAACATCGTCCAACCGGTGGCAGCGACATCAGGAATATTACGGACGCTTGCGACTAAAGCGCAAGTCATCCCAATAAACGTTAACGTTGAAAGTTGTTTGGTAGATTTTGAGTCTGTCATGATCGATCCTTCTTTCTATCACTAAAACTACGCAAGAACTTCTCTTAATTTTTCTTCCATTGCGTGTTTGATGGCTTCGGTATAATAATCAAAGATGTTGTCATCGGTTAAATAGGGGGTCATGATCGCAGCTCGCAACAAAGTAACTTGTTGTTCTTTTTGCCATTCTTCTTGTGGAACGCCCATGCTTTCTACAAATGCTACTGGAGAATCGCCATAATCCGCTTGCGTGAAGGTCGTATGAGAAGTGATAAAGCGTTCTGCGTACACATCACCTTCCATATAAGACGACACATCAAACATTTCTTCATTCAAACGGTTGATTTCTTTTAAATCTGTACAACCTTGGACTTTGAATGCCCAATCGACCATATTGAAATCTGGATGATTCAATAGATAGACTTCGATTGTTTTCCCATTGACAGTAAAGCTTAATTGATCAAGAAATTCTCTGAAACGTTGAGCGGCTTCAATGGATGCACCAATCAATTGACCATAGCCAGTGACATTTAAAGGCAGAACTCGGTGTGCTGTCCAAACTGCCGCAGCCGTTGCCCCAGCTTTTGAACCTTCTAAAATATAGGCACCTAACATATCCGGTGCTTTAACGGATTTTTCAAACACATAAGGTGCAAAATAAGAGATGATATTCCGCATACTTTTATGTTTGATCGTGATTCCTCCTGCCGCATAAGGTACATAGCCCATCTTATGGGGATCAACAGTCACTGATTCTGCTTCACTGATTGCCTTGAATCCTTCATAAACACTTCGTTCGATTTTCACTTCATGATGGAAAACATGATGTTCTTCATAAAATTCTGCTAATGATGCGTAAGGCACAAATTCATACGCTTCATTCATGAACAAACAACGAGCATAGCCACCATAAGCTGCATCCACATGAAGGTAGAAATAAATGCTTTCATCTTTCAATTTTTCTCTAAGTTCAACGATTTGATCGACACGATCGACTTGTCCTTCTTCCGTTGTACCTACAACAGCGACCACACCTAGGATGGGAATATGTTGGATAGCTAGTTCACGAATCGTCTTTTCCAATACTTGGACATCCATTCGGTAGCAGTCATCAACGGGGATCGCGATCATTTGATCCAACCCAACACCACAAATATCTAGTGCTTTCATCCATGAATAGTGTTTTGTTTGAGGAACAAGCCATTTGCCCAATTCTTGGATGTGTTTCCCACTTCGTGAAGATGCAGCTTTGACTCGATCTAATTCTTCATCAGTAAATGTTTCGATCATTTCTAAGATTTCTTCTACAGATAGATTAAGTAATTCCCAACCCGATAGGTCTTTCACTTTTTCAGGGTAAGTTTCTTTGACCGCTAAAGGAATCGATTTGATACAACGGGCATACCATAGACCTTCTAAATTCGCAATTGAACCATCCGCTGTCAGATGGCCCCAACCATTCGGCATACTGAACAGCTTCGCAAAGTCTTCTCCGATTTCTGCTTCCATTTGTGACGTGGCCATTGAGGATTCCAATGCCACGTTATTAGGATTCCAAAGCATCGCAAAGTGATAAGCCAACAAAGCTGGCATCAATGTTTCTGCATTCATTTGTCCCCAATAACGTCCGGCTGAATGCCAAGGAATTGAACCGGCACGCATTCGTTCACTGACTTCATCTAAGACCTCCATCATATGTTGTCGAGTCGCAAGATAAGATGTTGTTGATTTGTCTGCTTCACTGATTGCGGGAAGGTCAGCTGGGAAATAATTTTCACGCCAACCTAAATGTTCATCCACCATCTTATTCAATAACATTTTATACACTTGGCCATTTTCTGCTTTGTCGCCAATAAAGACGGCTTTGATGTCCATATCTTTCATGATTCATTTCTCCTCTCTTGTTACCTGATCACAGGAAATAATCAGCCGGCTGTTGTTTCTTGATCAGTTTACGTGTTTGACTATACGCTCAAATTTCACATTTTTTTTTTAATAACATACCTTTATAGTTCTTACTTTGAAGACAAAAAAAATAAAGTCTGATTATTCTGTATTTTCAGCTCAAAAAAAACGAACGATGTGTCTAAACTTCCTACTAAAAATGGTTAAATTTATTGATTATAACGTTTAAGTCACGAACAAAAAAAAGAAATCAAATATACTTATTCGTTGAAAAATATTCATATTTGTTTTTTCTATTTGGTTCTTTTTATCAAACAGTTCCCAATTTTTTTAATTAAAACAGATACAATAACAAAAATAAGTAAATTTAGCATCTTGTTTGCTAAGAAAGATTGGATGATAGGTGCGTATCTACAAAAAACATGGCATAATAGCTAAGTGCTTGTGCATGACTATACAATAGGGAGGATTCCCCATGATTGAACATTATCTTGAGAAAAATCTCTTACGCCAACTCTTTCTTTGTGGACAATTTTATGTAAACAAAGAAGTCCATCTTCCAACGACTGCTACTTTGTTACATGTTTGTCAAACCACTTTGTTGAATGATATCAAATCATTAAGTAGAGAATTGAGCGACCAAATCATTTATCAATCCAAAGAAAAAGAAACTTATTCTCTATACTTCGCACCAACAACTTCTCGCTTCCAATTGATGCAACGACTCTCTCGGCCGTCTTTATTTTTAAAAACCTGCCTTCTTTACTTAGAAGATGAACCAGATTATATCCAACTAACCGAACTCGAATTTGTTTCAGTCAGCAAAGCTTACGCATTGAAGAAACAAGTGTTAGACTACTTTCAAGCATGCGATATCGCCATTGAACATCATTCCCCTCACTTTACTGACATCGAAAGACGCTTGGTTTTGCTAAATGGGAGCTATCGAACAGGTACGTTACCTGATTTCTCTGTTCCTGCCTCTTTTGACACCCAGGCGCAAGAATTTATCCAAGCAGTCACGAAAAAAAGTGGGCGGATCTATGATCGGGATACCCAAGAGATTTTGCAAACAGGCTTTCTGATCAGTCTGTTCTATCAAAAAGATGCCCCGCTATCAATCGATCAATCCTTCATCGATGAAATCAAAAAGAGACCGATTTATCATTTCGTTCTTGCAGCTTGGGAAGAAAGTCCGTTTAAGCAATTTTTTCAACCAAATGAATTTTATTTTATTCTGATACTCTTCAATTTATGTGATTATGGATTTGATTCTTATGAAGCAATCGAGCAGGATTTTGCCCAACTGCATCAGGTCTTTATTGAAAATAATCCAGAGACAAAACAATTGATCCAACAATTTGAACAACATTTTGATCATGCTTTTCTTGGAAACAAAGCTTTTGAACGTGCTTTGATACGTATTTTGCGTTCTGCTTGGAAAAACTATCAATTGTTCTTACCTGAAAAATTTCATTTATTAACCGATGAACAACGAGAGTTATTTGAAGAAGTAAAACGGATCGTTAGCGATTGGAGCCATGCACTTCCTTATCAATTAAAGATCAATCCAAATTGTCTGCGGTCATTCGTTATTGAATTGACTGGCATTTTACGCTTAGATAAACAAAAATTAACTGTGCGGATCGTGACCAACTCAGATATCAAATACCTGATTTATCGCGAAGCTTTAGAGGCTGTTACGACATGTGACATTTCCGTCGAGCCAATGATTTATAAACAATTAAGTAAAGAAGCTATCGATTTTGTGGCAGCCTCATCTAACCGGCTGTTGTGTGAACGTACACTCTACACACCTGTGGCCTTGTCCATGGAACAAATTATTCCAATCTCAGTCGAAACAGTGGAACAAGCAATTATACTGCTTGTAAAAAGTAGTTCATGAGGAAGGCATACTTTCGTAATAGTAACTCTTGCACACATTTATTCTGTCGTATAAAGTGTGTGAAAAGCTAGACAATTCCATAAAAAAAGCTAGAAAACCAAAAATTCATCCTACAAGATTTTGGCTTTTCTAGCTTTTTTTATAATCGTTACTTTCTGAAAAACTATTCAATTTTAAGAGACGTGATCACTAATATCATTTACCCATTCTGCCTATGATGATGCAAACTTAGACATCTGCTGGACCGATTTCTTTATTCAAGAAGTAAGAGATGATCGTACGAATCACAACTAATGCGGCCAACTGAAAAATATCTTGTAATGTCGGTTTGATGATCGACTCGATGATCCCAGCAGAAATCAATATCTCTAAACTCAACAAGATATACCCACACAGCATTTTTTTGATGCCATTATTTTGATGAATCTGTTCATTTTGTTTGAATGACGGGTTCAAGGAATCTTTCAAAAAATCTTTGATTGAAAGAAAGCCTCCCCATAATAAGACCACAATGGCAAAAATATCTAAAATCAAGACCAACCATTCAAGATATGGATAAAGAAGTGTCATCCAACTGATCGCCATCAAACTTCCCTTCTTTCATGCGATACATGACTCGCAATTTCTAAATTTAAGAAATAAGAGATGATCGTGCGAATGATAATGATCAATGCTAATTTTAAAATGTCTGTCCAAGTTGGTTTAATGACAGATTCAATGAGATCTGCCACGATCAGTACTTCTAAACTCAACAAAATGTAACTAGCTAGTAGTTTTCGAATATCCGCATTGCGCCGATTACGCGTCGCATAATCTTTAATCAATGGACGTTCCAACATCAAATTTTTTAAAACTAAAAAAATACCAACCAACAAGACTAAAATCGAGAAAATATTCAAAATCGCAGTCACCCATTCCAACAAATGGACTAACGTTTCACTAAACATCTTTACACCCCACTTTTTCTTCTACTCCTATCCCACTAAGAGTAAAGAGTTTCGTCCAGTTTTAGCAAAGCTAACCATTAGCTATTGAAAGCTGATCTTCATCTGACATCGCTCAAAAATATTACCGACCAAAATAAGCTGTTTCTTTTTATCTATTCGGTAAAATATGGCATATTTGTTTCCGATTAATATACGATATGTACATTCATGAAAATGATACAACGCAGATATTTCTTCATGCATTTCGGGAAAATTTTTAGTAAGTTCTATTGATTGATAGATCATCCTGATAAAACGATGTATATTTTCTTTAGATAAAAATAATTCATTTTCCCATTCCTCGATCAACTGCTCTAACCTCTGGCGAAAACTCTCCGAATACACTATCGTATATGCCATCTACTCACCCCAACCATACTTACTAAAAGTATCTTTCATTTCAGATTCGGAAACGATCAAACCTTTTGAGAAATCATCAAATGCTTTTTCTATTTCTTTACGGTCTTGTTCTCTCATCACTTCTTTTGTATCAATTATCAAAGTTGTACCTTCTTTCGTATAGCTCAAAATGTCCCCCTCATGTAACTCAAGTTCCTTGGGTAAAATGACACCGACACTGTTTCCAATTTTTCTCACCTTTAGACTCTTCATCTTTTTTCACACCTTTCTAATTCAAATAAATTATAACACGTTATAACTTAATTCCGAAAATTTCTTTACCTCTATTTTTTAAGAATCTATTACAAAACACACGAAAAAACAGACACTTCCACTAAACTGTCAAAAACCCATGTTACTTCCTTACCCTATCATTTGGCTTATTTTTCTAAACGCTCTATGCTTTGAAGTAGAAATAGTTCACAAACTAAAAGGAGGTTTTTTTATGAGCAAGAAATGGTTGAAAGTAGGCATTGGCTTAGGACTAGTCGCTATAGGTGCTGTTTATCTTGGCAAAAAAACAGGCTTACTAGAAGATGATCGTCACCTTTATGATGAATTTGAATCCATCTAGAAAAATCGCTGTGAAAATGAATTGGTAAATATTGGAGGAACGCATGATGCAAAAAAAGAAAGCAATTATGATTGGTGCAGGAATCGCGAATATGGCAGCTGCTGTTTATTTGATCCAAGAAGGCAAATGGCGTGGAGATCAAATCACTTTCTACTCCTTAGATGACCATGGATCAAATGATGGCGCTCCTGTGGACACAGTGACTGATGAATATTGGAACAAAAATCACCCATTAGAAAATCAAAAAGGCTACGTTGCACGTGGTGGACGTATGCTGAATTACCGTACGTATGTCGATTTGATGGATCTACTCAGTCGTATCCCTTCTGCCACAGAACCGGGCATGACAGCCGAAGAAGATACACGAGATTTCGATGCCAAACATCCGACATTTGATAAAGCTCGCTTATTGGAAGGTGGCAAGGGAATCATTGATGGCGGTAAATTAGGCTTCAACAATAAAGATCGCGTATTATTAACGAAACTAATCGCCATGCCTGATTCAGAAGAAGAAAAATTAGATAATGTGACGATTGCTGAATATTTCAAAGATGATCCTCATTTCTTTGAAACAAACTTCTGGTTTATGTGGGAAACGACTTTTGCTTTTCGAACACGTAGTTCTGCACAAGAATTACGTCGCTATATGCACCAAATGATTTATGAGTTTACTCAAATCGAGCATTTAGTTGGGGTCAATCGAACACGCTATAATCAATACGAAAGTATTATGTTGCCACTGATCAATTATTTGAAAGAACAAGGTTGTAAAATCATTTTGAATCGTCGTGTCGTTGACTGGGAATTCAAAGAAACAGCGATGCAAGATGAAATCACTGTGACTGGCTTGAAGATGATCAATACAAAAACACAAGAAGAAGAACATGTCGTCGTTGATGGAGATACTGGCGTATTATTTACGAATGGTTCGATCACTGATTCGGCAACACTTGGCGACTACGAAACACCCGCAGAGGAAAATATGGATTACGGTGCTGCTTCGAGTTTGTGGAAAAAAGCCAGTGAAAAATTCTACAATTTAGGTAATCCAGATAAATTTTTCGCAGATCGTGATGCAAGTGAATGGGTCAGCTTTACGTTGACAACGAAAAATCATGTGTTGCTAAATGAGATCACACGTATCACGACACAAGAACCAGGTAATGCGTTGAATTCATTTATTTCAACAACACCGATTACCCCACTTGGTCAAAAAGATGTCAATATGTCGATCGTCGTGCATCACCAACCGCACTTCACTTCACAAAAACCAAATGAAACAGTGATTTGGGGCTACTTCTTGTATCCAAGACGTCGTGGTGAATTTGTCGACAAAGAGTATATTAAAATGAACGGAAAAGAAATGTTAGAAGAATTACTTGGTCAGCTTTCAAAAGTTGATCCTGGTCCAGTAAACATTCGCGAAAAAGAAACCGAAATCTACGATAGTGTCATCAATAATATTCCGGTTTACATGCCATATGCTTCTGCCTTATTTAACAATCGTGCGAAAAGTGATCGACCAAAAGTCATTCCTAAACATTCAACAAACCTTGCCTTTACTGGTGAGTTCGTTGAACAACCTTATCAAATGATCTTTACCGAACAAAGTGCTGTTCGTTCAGGAGAAATTGCGGCATTCCATTTTGCAGGTATTCCAATGTCACGTTTGGTGAAAACACCACGTTATGACAAAGATATCCCTACGTTGATGCGTGCAGCGAAAAAAATGTTTGATTGAGGTTCACTAAAGGAATTCACTTTCCTGTGCTACTTCAGTCCTAAAACAAAAGTCCTCCACCTATGAGAATAGGCGGAAGACTTTTGTTTTTTCACTATTTTTGATTTTGCCCGACAGTTCTCTTTTTGTTTTCTCTTTTCGCAAGGAGCCATGCGAAGCCGCCCACAACAATCTCACTTCCTCCGATCAGTAAAACAATCAGGGTAAAGTTAGTGAGATATGTTCGCATCAATCCTTGAAGTGACGCCATTTGCTCCTCCGTCTGCAAAATCTGCGCATAGTATAAAGTTGCGGCAAATGCTAGACTTATCAGTCCAGCGCCCATCAGACTACACGCAAATTTTTTGATACGCGAACGGATAGAGCCTGGATTGAAATAAATGAACCCTGCTAAGATCAATAGGCTCACACTCACAATGCCCCAGGCATAGTGAAGTACCTGTTGGCGCAGCTCATTGATTCCTCGAATAAAAAGATGCAGATAACTTGGTTGGACACTTCGTTCAAAGATCCCGCCGATCATATGTAAAGCGAGTTCTTCTCCCGCAATCCCTTCTTCGATATTGATCTCATGTTCTGTTTTATATGTATGGATCGTCTCTTTGATATGTTCTTCCAAGTCCGTTGCTTGGATCAAGCTTGGTTGCTTGTCACGATAAGTTTCTTTGACAAAATGCTCGATATTCTTTTTGACTAATTCCTCAGATATACTGTCGGCAAGCACCTCTGGAGTGACTCTTGCTTCTTGGTGATAGCTCTGGACACGACCATTGATCTCTTTCGTTACCTTTTGTATGTAGTTTGCTTGTTTGATTTGTTCATTCATAAATCCTTCATTTGCTAAAGTCGTATAAAAAAGTCCGGCAATTGATAAAAAAAAGAGCCCGACTGTACACACAACTCCTATAATTATTTTGATTAATCGACTATTTCTCATTTCTCTCCTTTCCTAGGTCAGCACAAAAAATTGTTCTTTTACGTTTTATTTTGTTGGAAATCAACTACTATAATTATAACTTTCAGTCAATAAAACTACAACTTCCTTTTTTCGTCAAAAGTTATTTTACTGTTTTAAACTAAAACTAAAAGCGCGTTTCATTGTGAAAAAAAGTAACATTCCCTTAGAATGAGTTTATAAATAACTATCGTTAGTTTTATTAACGAAAACAGGAGAGGAGCACTACGATGAAAGCAGTCACTTGGCAAGGAAAGCAAAAAATGGAAATTAGAAATGTTGATGATCCAAAAATTTTAGCACCAACCGATGCAATCATCCGTATCACTGCGACAGCGATTTGTGGATCTGATCTCCATCTTTATCACCATGGGGAATCCGTTATGGAAAAAGGCTATGTCGTTGGACATGAACCTATGGGGATTGTTGAAGAAGTTGGTTCTGAAGTGAAAAAGTTGAAAAAAGGACAACGTGTAGTTATTCCTTTTAATATTAGTTGTGGTCATTGCCATTTTTGTACAAACCATATGGAAAGTCAGTGTGATAATTCCAATCAGGAAGAATTATACGGCGGATTATTCGGTTTTGGTAAATTGAACGGAAATCACTGGGGTGGGCAAGCAGAGTATCTTCGGGTACCTTTCGCCGACTCTACGTCATTTATCGTTCCAGATAATGATTTACCTGATGAAAAAGTTTTATTTTTATCTGATATTTTACCGACCGCTTATTGGAGCGTTGCAAATGCAGGGGTTAAAAAAGATGATACAGTCGTCGTCTTAGGTTCAGGTCCTGTTGGTTTATTTGCACAAAAATTTGCTGTGATGGCAGGAGCAAAACGTGTCATTGCGGTCGATCCAGTCAAACACCGATTAGACAAAGCAGTCCGCTATAATCAAATCGAAACCTATCTATTAGACGATGTGAACCAAGCCGGAGATGATTTATATGAGTTAGCTCGTGGCGGTGCAGATGTCATCATTGATTGTGTCGGAATGGATGGTTTAGAGCCAACAAAAGAAAAAGCTAAAAATTTAGTTAGTTTACAAAGTGGAACGATCTCACCTATCCAAATGGCTGCTAAAGCGGTGAAAAAATTTGGTACAGTGCAAATCACTGGTGTTTATATGACACCTGCTTCTTCCTATCCACTTCAAGAATTCTTTATGCGCAATATTGATGTCAAACATGGGCAAGCACCAGTTGTCCATTTGATGCCAAAAATTTATGACATGATTACAGAAGGAATGTTTGATCCAACTCAAATCATCACTCATTCGATGCCGTTAGAAGAAGCGGCTCGAGCATACGAGATTTTTGATAAAAAAGAAGATAAAAATATCAAAGTTGTTTTGAAACCGTAGAAATAAAAACTAGTTAGGTGATTTTATATGCCAAGAATCAAACGAAATACCCATGATGTCGAGATTGGCAAAGAAGAAGATATTGAGATCCGCGGACGGCGTTTTCGCTTGTATTTCCAAAATCGTTACACATTGATTTCTTTAGCGGTTGATTTGCTTACAGGGATTTTTTATGTCTTAGGGAGTATTGCTTTGCTCACGAAAATCCCTGATTATTACAGCAATTACTTATATTTAGCAGGCGCCATCTTCTTGACCACTCGCCCCATCTTACGTATCGTGCGAAATGTCTTTATTTACGATGAAAAGAAACAACGAAGAGAACAAGCGAAAAAAGAGAAGCATGAGATTTGATACAACATCTCATGCTTCTCTTTATGTTGTTGTAGTGATTTGATACAACCGGGTAGTTGTTCCACTTTCTTCCTTGACCATAGTTAAAAATGACCAATCATATCGTTCATAAAAGGAGGTGTGGTCTGTCATCAAATAAAGTTTCTTGAACCCTAATCGATGCATCTCTTCTCTGGTTTGTTCTAATATCCATTTTGCTAATCCCTGATTCCGATACTCCGGTTCAACATATAAAGCACAAAGATTAGGTGCTAAATCTGGACGGTCGTGGAAGTCATTTTCGATGACACCTGCTCCTCCAACGATTGCACCTTTTTCATCGAGAATGACATACCATCGAGAATGACATACCATTGAGGAATACTTTCCTTCTCGATGATTCCAGTACGTATACTTTCCGCATAAACCTCAGCAGGGATGCCCCACTTTGAGGAAAACCAACTTGCGGTTTCTTCCAGTAATTCTGGGTGTTCATTTAATTTGATCCATTGATACATATTCAACTTTTAAATCTCCATTCATTATTCATGCGTCGTGTAAAATAGATGCCTAAGCATGTTTATCTATGTTTGAATTTTTGCTTCTTCTTCCGACCTAAGCTAGAATAGATGTCAAAGGAGTGAGCGAGATGATTGCACACAAAAGAGACGGACTCCATGTAGTTTAAGCAAATAAAAAAATTACATGGAGGAATCAAACATGACAAATATTTACGATGATCAACAATTTTTTGACCGATACAAAGAAATGCCTCGTAGCAAAAATGGCTTACAAGGTACTGGAGAATGGCCAACGCTTGCATCTATCTTCCCCAATCTCCATGGTCAAACAGTCCTTGATCTTGGATGTGGCTATGGGTGGCACTGTCGTTACGCTGCTTCGCAAGGGGCAAAAAAAATCATTGGTGTCGACTTGTCTGAGAAGATGCTAGCAGAAGCTAGAGCTCGAACAAACGATACCACGATCAGTTATATGCAAGACGATATTTCAACGATTCGGTTTGCGAAAGACTCATTTGATTTCGTGTTCAGTTCTTTAGCTATCCATTATGTAGAAAATTGGGAACAACTCGTCCAGCATGTCCATCACTTCCTAAAACCGAATGGGCAATTTCTTTTTTCAGTTGAACATCCTATTTTCACAGCAGATGGTCGGCAAGACTGGATTTATACAGACAACGGTCAGATCATGCACTTTCCAGTTAATCATTATTTTGACGAAGGGGAGCGTGACACAAACTTCCTAGGATCTTCTGTAAAAAAATATCATCGAACGATTACAACTTATCTTGAGACATTATTGTCTAATGGCTTTCAAATCAACCATGTGCTTGAACCAATACCACCGTCACATATGTTAGATATGCCTGGTATGAAAGACGAATTAAGACGTCCGATGATGTTGATTATTTCTGTGACAAAAATGTAGCGGCGAATCATCGATCCAAACATTCTTATTCTTAGTCCATCTGCACAAATTTTATTGAGCGTCTGGAAATAGGTTGTCCCTATTTCCAGACCTTTTTCATCGACTAGAAAATGATTTATGCCCTTCAAGCTTTCAATCACTTTCTATCACTGAGTTTTTGATTTCTTCTTGTTTCTTTTTAGCGAATTTAGCTAGTACCAATTTATAAGAAATCAAAATCATTTTCTCGATTTCCTCGTCTGACAATTCATCTTTGACTAACATGATCGAATTCCAATGTTTCTTATCGGCATAGTAACCAGGTATAATGCTCTCAGGGTACATCGTTCGTAATTCCTCGTTTTTTTCTGGGAAATGTTTTAACGTGATCAATGCTTTTTCATTCGCTTCTGGACTCATCATCCCAAACTGTTTACCATCTAAATCAAAATAAAGCGTTTTCCAATCTTCGCGAAAATATACCCTAGCTCCTGGAAGGGTGTTCCCATATACTTGGAATCGTTCGATCCTTTTTTGAATATCTGTTGTATTCATATGCTATCCTCCTATTCAAAAAAAATACTTACAAAAACTATACGTTGCTTTCTGAAAAATAGCAATGATAACAGTAGTAACACAAAAAACGGAAAGCAATCACTTGCTCTCCGTTTTTTATTTTTACGCGTTCAATGCCTCTTTTTTCATTTCTTGGATCGTTGCTACTTTAACGAATGGTAGATAGATCAGAATTGAAATCAGTAAGTTGACCGCAGATAACACTGCGCCTGAAAGACTGTTTGTTGCTAAAAATCCGCCGATCACTGGTGGTGTTACCCATGGTGGCATTACTGTCGCTGCTGGTACAAGTCCTGTTGATGTCGCAAAGTACGCAACAGTTACTAAAACCATTGGTGTTAAAATAAATGGAATAAACATCACTGGATTCAAAACGATTGGTAGACCAAACATTGTTGGTTCGTTGATATTGAATACTCCTGGTGCAATCGATAAGTTCGTTACGACCATATAAGGTTTGTTTCTACGTCCTACTAAATAGATCGCAATCAGTAATCCTAGTGTCGCACCTGTACCACCTAAATTGACAAAGCTGTCAAAAAAAGGTTTATTGACGATAAATGGTGCACTTTGACCGTTGGCAATCGCTTCGACGTTTGCTTGGATCGCTGGCGCATTGATGGTTTGCATCAATGGATCGACCATGTTTGCTCCATGTAATCCGAAGAACCAAAGGAACGGTGTAATAAATGCAAGCAATAATGCAGATGGGTAAGAGTTAGCAAGCCCCATAAATGGTTCTTGAACCACCGTGTAGAATGCGCCAACAATATCAGCAACACCGAATGCTGCAAAAATCGCAGCGATTAGTGCGAAAAATGAGATCGTGATCATTGCTGGTAATAATGACGCAAATGCTTTTGCTACTGCTGGTGGCACTCCGTCTGGCATTTTGATGATCAATTTTTCATTTCCACTTAAACGAACAAAAATCTCTGTTGAAATAATTCCGACAATAATTGCAATAAATAATCCGTTTGAACTCATACCTAAAGCGCCGCCTAGTGCGAAGAATGAACCTAATGAAATCACTCCAGCAGATACGCCATCTTTACGGTAACCGTTTGCTAAATGATAAGCTAATAAGAACGCAATCAAAACAGAAAGAATCGCAAACGTTCCGTTCCAAGCAGCCGCACCGAATCCTTTCCATGCTTCACCACCAAAAATCGAATTCATCAATTCTTGGAATCCAGGGATCGGCAAGTTATTGATCATTACAGCTAAAGCGCCTAAGATCATTAATGGCATACTGACCATAAAAGCGTCACGAATGGCCACTAAATGGCGTTGTGCACCGATTTTTGATGCGACTGGTATAAAGTGTTTCTCCATAAATGCTACAAAGCTATCCATATCTTTTCCTCTTTTCTCCTTTAAAAAACTTTTATTTAAGCATCTATACGACGGTATAGATCAATGATTTCTTTTGCTAAATCTGTAAACGCGATCGATGTCATCAAATGATCTTGACTATGAACGGTTAACAAAGTAACTTCCATGTGTTCCCCTTGTGCTTCTTGTGTTAATAACCCTGTTTGCGAATGATGCGCTTGAACCAATGATTCTTCTGCATCTTTGATTTTTGCATCTGCTAATTCAAAGTCACCTTTTTTCGCAGCAGCAATCGCTTCCATTGCATCGCTTTTTGCGTTGCCACCGAACATGATCAAACCCATGATCGCTTCTAAATTTTTTTGATCTTCCATTTTCTTTCCTCTTTTTCTTGTTTTTATTTATTGATCAATGATTCTGCTTGTTCCAATACTTTTGCCCCGTTCATCATGCCATAGTCTTGCATGTTGATAACATCTAACGGAATCCCTTTTGGTGCTAGTTTTTCAGCAAATTGACTTTGCATGAAACGTACTTGTGGCCCTAATAATAAAACGTCTACATTTTTTGATTCTAGTTGGCTATCAGCTTCTGATGCTGAAACTGCAAAGATGTCCGCTTCTACACCTTTTTCTTCTGCTGCTTTTTGCATTTTTGTCACTAATAAACTTGTACTCATTCCTGCAGAGCAGACAAGCATGATTGTTCTTTTCTCCATTTTGAACACTTCCTTTTCTTCTTCTTACACTTTTATATAATGCAAGTATCGTGCCAACTTTGAAATCGCTTTACCACTTTGATATAAAAGGGTTTTCATGTTGTTTTTTATCAAACACACTCTAATTTTTATGTCGCACACTATTTTTAGTGTGCAAAAAAAGAGAATGGAACACCAAAAACCACCAAGTAAAAAATAAGTCTGCTCCTCACTTGGTAGATTTCAATGATTGTTTGCTAGAATTAATCAACAAGTAGTTACTTCGTTGATTGATTTTTTGATTCAATCGCATCGATTCTTCCCATAAATTTCAATTCTTGTAACACTTCTATAGAAGTAACACGTTTTTTTGCCAAGACTTCAAATTTTTGTCGTTTGTAAGCCCATACGATTTTATCTAAAAAATCAGTATTTATAAACTGAAATTATTGAAAAAACCATTTTTTTAACTTTTGATCATCAACAGTTTACTAACTATTGCATTGACCTTTTGTGTCTACATGCTATTTGAACTAGAAAATGCGCGAATAAATGCCCATCAGACTATTCTCGAGTTTGTTGAACAGGTCGTCAAAGAACCAAAAAAACGTTTGGAATAACTAACAGGACCATTCAAGTAAAAAAAGGGGATTGTTTTCTTGTATATCTGGGCGAATGGTCAACTTCAAAAAAAAGAAAGGGCCATATATCTTAATATGGCTGCTTTTATGTGTTGTTTTTACTTATTCACTTCATCGCTATCACTTTCGACAAGTTACTGGAACATCGATTTAGCCAACGGCAATATTGTGATCGTAGACAAGTTTTCGGCACTCACACGTTATATCATCATCGCTATTCAGCGATCCTCTACGGATGAAATCATTAAACGAATCATCGGAATCCCAGGAGATTCTATAAAAGTACATGACAATGAACTGACCTTGCATTTGGGAAACGAGCCACATTCTCCTACAGATATTTTTTGGCTGAGTCCAGAAGTAGTTGCGCAAATGAACCATTCACAAAAAAAATAAGTGAGCTAACGCTAGAAACAGCGATAATGTCAGAAAACAAAACAGGAACCGATAGCCACTCGTCCCCCGAATCTTTAATACAAACCGGAGAGGATAGACGTATTTTGTATGTTAAGGCTCTTTCTGCTGCGTCGGAAACGAATTTGAAACAAATAGAAAAGGAACAAAAAAGCAAGACGATAAAACCTTCACTTTAGAAGAACAAGAAGGTAAGCTATTGTACCAAGTAAAAATGAAGAAAAACAAGCTACGCCGTCTGTCTCTACATCACCTCTCAAACACAAGATATGATAGCATAAGCAAGAGGAGGTCGGAACAGAAGTATTCAGCCTCGATAAATAAGGCGCCAGCCACTAAAATTGTTCTACAAATTTCCGTGGCTGGCGCCTTATTTCCGAAGAGGTTACTTCTGTCCCTACCGTTTATTCGGTTTTAGAATATGCATGAGGACTAATCTCCCAGACACGCTTGCTTTTGTTGTATCCACTTCAACGTGATTTTCTCACACGTTAATTTTCTGCCAAAATCATTTCGATCGTTGCTAGTTCTTCTGGTGCAAAGACGAGATTATCTTTCATTTTGACACTTTCCTGCAACTGACTCAAACGGCTAGCACCGACTAAAACACTTGTCACTGATGGTTGTCGCACATTCCACGCCAATGCCATCTGAGCCAATGTTTGTCCTCTCGCTTCCGCCACTTCCTGTAACTGTGTGATTTTACGTAGTGTCGGTGCAATCTGTTCTTCTGAAAGAAAAGGGATTTCTTTTCGATGCGCACGTGAATCTTCAGGAATCCCATGTAAGTAGCGATTCGTTAACAAGCCTTGTGCTAATGGACTAAACGTGATTGCACCTAGTCCATTTTCAGCAAGGACAGGTGCTAAGTCCGTCTCAAGCAATTCTCTTGAAAACAGATTGTAACGCATTTGATGGATCACGAAGGGCGCATCTTTTTTGCGTAAAATTTCCGCCATTTTCTGTGTGTCCGCCCCATTGTAGTTAGAGATACCGATATAAAGGGCCTTTCCTTGTCGAACTAATTGCATCAATGCCTCTGCGGTTTCTTCCAAAGGCGTTTCAGGATCTGGACGATGATGATAGAAAATATCCACATAGTCCAAACCCATACGTTGCAAACTCTGGTCACAACTGGCAATGATCGACTTACGAGACCCCCAATTGCCGTAAGGCCCATCCCACATATAATAGCCTGCTTTACTAGAGATAATCAGTTCATCTCGATAGGGTTTGAGATCCTCTTTAAAAAGTCGTCCAAAGTTTGTTTCCGCTGCTCCAGCAGGTCCACCATAATTATTGGCTAGATCAAAATGGGTGATGCCTAAATCAAAAGCCCCCTTTAAAATTTCCCGCTGATTACTGATGGGATCATATTCCCCAAAATTTTGCCATAATCCTAAGGAAAGTAAAGGCAGTTTTAATCCAGATTGACCGCTTTTACGATACTCCATGTTTTCATAACGCGTTTTATCAGCTACATACATTTCATTCACTCCTTATTTTATGATTATCACAGAAGTCTTCCACTCCAAAAAAATAAAGAGTTACTTCTGGAATGCCGTTTTTCATTTTCAAGAATAGCAGATGACTACTGACCAAGATTTTTTAGCCATCTCTATTTCAAGTCCCCATAGATTACTTTCAAATTTATATCTCTTCAACAGAAAACGCTACCAAAATTATGTTGCTTGTTTTAGTTCTTCGCTTTTTTCCCCCAATTGGTAGTCATTTTTTGCAAAAATGCTAATTGACGACGAGTTTGTTTTATTTTTTTGTAACGTTTTGGTTGCTTCCGATAAAATTGCTGATGGTAATTTTCTGCCGGCCAAAAAGCTGTCGCTGGTAAAATAGCCGTAACTATCGGTTTTCTGTAGCGACCTGATGCGCTTAATGCTTGTTTCGACGCTTCAGCAGTTTTTTGTTGCTCTTCATTTTGAACAAAAATGATTGGACGATATTGTTCTCCGCGGTCTTGGAATTGTCCAAATTCATCCGTCGGGTCCGTTACTTGCCAGTAAATCTCGACTAGCTCTTGATAACTGATCAATCGCTTATCAAATATGATCTCCACTGCTTCCACATGACCGGTATAGCCGCCACTGACTTGGTCATAATTAGGGGAATCAAACTGCCCGCCTGTATATCCAGACATCACAGAAATAATTCCTGCTTTTTTCTCAAAAGGCTCTACCATACACCAAAAACAACCGCCAGCAAACACTGCTCGTTCTTGAACTGCCGGATCTGTCAGTTCGTGTTTAGAAAAATCATACCGCGCTTCCCCTAACGGATCGCCGACCATTTGCAAATAGAAATCCATGACATCTGGAGTTAGATTTTGTCGTAAAGCCAATGGTCGCAAAGAAACTTCCAACTTTTCAAGTACCTCTTTTAGAGAAACAGAAGTTGCTAACGCTTCTTTCGCTGTCATTAGTTGTTGTCGCTCCCAGTCTCGCGTGTTTGGGTTTAAAATCAAATTGTAGAGAGTGGTGATTTCTTCCTCTTTCTTCATCGGGTCTCCCCCTCCCAAAGTGTCTACTGCCGACCCAAGGAAACAGGAAAAAGCTGAGATTGCTTTTCCCCTATTTTCTTTGAATCATTTAACGTCTCTTAATAATACACTTCATCTAGAAAAAGCGCATGGGCGGGAACTGTCTCGCCTGCTTGCTGTCTGACTTTCGTTTCAAAAATCGTATCGATCAAAGATAAATCAGCTTTACCTGAACCAATATCTAAAATCGTTCCCATTAAGATCCGTACCATTTTATACAAAAAACCATCCCCTACAAATGTAAAATGAAGCATATTACCTTCTTGTTGGACCGATAATTTTTCAATTGTACGTACTGTTGATTTTTTTGTTTTTTTCAATGCTGAAAATCCAATAAAATCATGTTTTCCTTCTAGTTTCCGACAAGCTTCTTCCATTTTCTCCAAATCAAGTGCCTTAGGATAATCAAAACTATGGTTTCTTTCAAACACTGTTGGAATTGGAGCATTCCAAACGTAGTAACTATATTTTTTCCCTTTTGCATTATATCTAGCATGAAAACGTTCAGGTACTTCTTCCACTTTTTTGACCACAATATCTCTTGGCAAATAACGATTGAGAAAATCCAGCATCTCCATTCGACTCATTGTACTAGCTGTTTTGAAATTAGCTACTTGACCTCTGGCGTGTGTTCCAGCGTCTGTTCGACCAGAACCGATAATCTCAATCGTTTCCCCGGTCATTTGCGAAATGATCGCTTCGATTTTTCCTTGGATCGTTTTTTCATCATTACCAAGTCGTTGCCAACCAGAATATCTTTTTCCATCATATTCGATCGTTAATTTTATATTTCTCATGTATTCTCCCTCTATTGGATCAAATGATCCATTGTTTTCATTTAGTGTCAGTATAGCAGATAACACCATCTTCTTCTCAAAAAAAAACGCAATCCAGAAATTTCTCTGTTTTGCGTTTTTTTCTTTTATAATTTTGATCAACCTAAGAATTTGAAGACTTCTTCTCGGTCGTAAAGTTTCAAGACTTTTTCAAATACCAATTGCGTAAATAAAGCAGCCGCGACTGGTACGACGAACCAACAAATCAACACCATCACGATATTTAGTCCAGCATCTAATGAAGCAAGAGGGCCAACTAAACCTACGATCCCAAAGCCCGCAGAAGCTGGTGTTCCTGATACAGAGAAAAGTGCGACAGGTATCGCTGTGATAACCGCACTGACTAAACATGGAAGCAAGATGATCGGTTTACGGAATAAGTTCGGCATCATCATCTTCATCGCACCTAAAGCAATCGCGATCGTGACACCTGATTTATTGACACGCCAAGAATTGACGATCAACACAAATGTTGTGGCAGCAACACCCATAGCAGCAGCTCCTGCAGAAATTCCATCCAATTGGATCGCTAAACCAATTGCAACGGTTGAAATCGGTGAAATGATCAAAAAGGCAAATGAACAGCCGATCAAAATAGACATCAAAATAGGTTGCAATGTCGTAAAGTTATTGATACCTTCACCAATTGCAGAGGTGATCGCTGTCACATAAGGGAATAAATAAAACCCAATAAGACCTGCGCCCACACCGACTACGATTGGTGTTAATACGATTGCGACTGAGCCAAAGCGGTCACCGATCAATAGGATCAGACCAACAGCAATCGCTGCAGTGATCATCGTATTGATGATATCTCCTGTACCTGCCCCTACATATACCCCTGCTTCACCAAGGTCTGGCATAAAGCGGACAACACCAGAGCCGACAAATGCAGCACCAGCTACTACCATCATTTGCATCGGATTAAACCCAAATTGTAACCCGATCAAACCACCAATGATCAACGGTGTCGCTAATTGGAAGATCACCGCTAGTTGTGCGATCGTCACAGCAACAGGATATTCACTGAAATACTTTAAAATAGCTCCTAAAACAGCATTTGGAATCAGACCTACGATGATCCCTGTTGCTGTTCCAGCTAATACTTTGTTCAAAAAAATTCTTGGCGTCAATTTATTCGTCGTATCCATTTATTTGTTCCTCCTATTTCGCCTCTAGAATCTGTTCTTTTGCATGCACGAGCGCTGTCAAAAAGTCACAGTAAGGCGTAGCGATCCCGTATTTCTTTCCTTTACGTGAAATCGCACCGTTGATATAGTCGATTTCTGTCAATCGGTTGTTTTTGATCAAATCTTGATGCATCGATGGGAAATGCATACCGATCGTCTCAGGATCAAAACAAGTTTCACAGTGTGCGACTGCTTCTGCCACATCTAAATCAATATTTTCTGCTTTTGCTACTTGACCAAATTCATTTACGATAGCAACAACCATATCATGAGCCGTAGAAGTACGACCAAGTCCTGCCATATTCACGTCTAAAATCGTACATAAGCCGTTCATCGTGCCATTGACACAAGCTTTACGATAGATCGAGTAATGGATATTACTTGAATACTTCGCATTCAAACCAGATTCAGCTAAAGCTTCTGCCAATTCTTTCGCAGCTTCTTCTTGTCCGTCTCCTAAGTTTTGTAGTTCTACTGAACCACTACCGAATAATTTCACACGTCCAGGACCTTCTAGGCCTGCCGTCCACATTGTATTACCAATAAAAATATTTTTCATTGGTACAAATTTTTCAATAATATCTTCATGGCCGATTCCATTCAATAAACAAAGGACTTTTGTCTCCTCTTTGATCATTGGACGAATATCTTCCAACATTTTTTCTAGTTGCATTGCTTTTGTGAATAAGACGATCAAATCAACTTTTTCTGCGTCATTGATTTCTGATTGAAGAACGACTGGGATATCGACAACGATGTCCTCACCGTTAAAGTTAGCTTTCAATCCGTTTTCTTTGATTGCTTCTACATGGTCTTTCCAACCATCGATCAATGTCACGTCATTTCCACCTTTTTGTAACATGAGTCCAAAGCGACTCCCCATTGCACCTGCACCAGCAATTGCTATCTTCATTTCTTTGTTCTCCCCCTTTAATTTAGTTATACGACGAATAAGCAAATAATTCCCCTCACGATCATTCAATCATTCACAATGTCCGCTAGTTATGAATGATCAATCGCTTGAAAAACTATTTTACTTGACTCATTTTCCCATTTCCTTTGATTTATTTCAAATAGCCTGATTGATTACTCACAAACGTAAGCGCTATCTATCCATTTTAAGCCCTAGTAGATGGGTTGTCGTACGACACTAAGGAGTATTATACACTAAAAACAGCTCGTTTTTTTAATATAACCTCGATTATTTTTGTTAATTTTTTAAATCTACTACGTTATATAACAAATCAGATACAATTGTGAACCATCACACGATCCTATCCAAAAAACAGGTTATCTGGTACTTTATAAATATATATTTCGCTAAAAAATCCTATTCCTCCTATTTGTTACAAAAAAAGCAGCTGCCAGAAAGGATCACTGGTTTGCTGCTATTCATTACGCAATCTTGTCTATTTTTTTCAATCAGGATGCCGCATCAATCGATTGATATGCACACCTAGATAGGTAACTTCCTCTTTCGTGATTTCCTGTTGGATCATTTTCTGGATATATTGCCTTACTTTATCTGCGTTTTCCATCGCCAATGGATACAAGGTACACATTTGCTGATATAGCCCATCATCTTGTCCATCCAGCATCTTATTCGCAAATAACCGTTCAACGAAAAAACGAACATGAGTAATAAAACGACTATAATGGATCGAGTCTGGAGCAATGTCGATTCGAATCGAATATTTTACTAAGTTGACGATACCACCAATCATTTTCGCTTGTTTCATACTATCGTTTCCCTGACTTTCTTGGGACAATGAATTAATGACATGAAAGGCAATATTTGCCGCTTCTTCATTGGGTAACTCGACATCAGATTTTTCATTGAAGATCGTTAGCGCTTGCTCCGCTGCTTGGTATTCTTCCGGATAGTAATTCTTGATCTCCCAATATAACCGGTTGGTGATGATGATTCCTTTAGCCATACGTTCAACTGAAAAATGTAAATGATCAGGTAATGTTAAATAAATACTAGAGTTTAACCGTTTCCCTAGTCGTTTTTCCATACTGGAGACCATTGCTTTCGTTAATTCAAAATAGGTTAAAGGAACCTCTTTGATCAAATCCAATAATTGCATAGCTTTGCCTTCATCATAGGGCAGATAGATTTCATCAATCGAATCATCCGAGATGATCTCACCGGGCTTTTTACCAAAACCGATCCCTTTTCCTAAAGCAATCATTTTTTGCTGATTGCTGTCGATCAATACCACACTGGAGTTAAGCACCTTTAGTATTTTCCTCATGATATCCTCCTTCGCTCAAGGTTACTCCTTAAGCGCATCGAACAGTTCCTTCACTCGATGGATCGACCGTTCGTTCTAATAACTTCTTTATACCAGTAAAATGAATCTTTACGCAAGCGATCATAACTTCCATTTCCTTCATCATCCGCATCTACATAAATGAATCCGTAACGTTTTGACATTTGAGAGGTTCCGGCACTGACTAAATCAATAGGTCCCCAACTTGTATACCCAATCAAATCAACCCCTTCATCGATGGCTGCTTTCATCGCTTTGAAATGTGCAGTAAAATAGGCGATTCGATAGGGATCATGGATTTCATCGTCAATAACTTCATCAAAGGCTCCCATGCCATTTTCAACAATCATCAAGGGTACTTGATAACGGTCATATAATTCTAGTAAAGAAATTTTCAAGCCTAAAGGATCAATTTGCCATCCCCAATCTGTCGCTTCTAAATAAGGATTTTTAACACCCAAAACGGTATTCCCCGGTGTCCGCTCTGCCTTTGGATCTGCGGATTCACACATCGACATATAATAACTAAACGATAAGAAATCTGCCGTATGTTCTTTCAATAATTCCTTGTCGCCTGGTAACATATCGATTGTGATATGACGGTTGGCTAAGTCTTTCAATACGAGTGGCGGATACGTACCTTTGACTTGAACATCCGCATAAAAATGATTGTTCATATTCTTTTTTAATGTTCGTTCCACATCTTCTGGTCGACTCGTCAACGGATAGGTCATCAATTTCGTCAACATACAACCAACTTGGCTACCAGGGATCTTTTCATGGCAATGTTTCGTTGCTAAAGCCCCTGTCACAAATTGATGATGTAACGCTTGATAGATAACCGCTTCGATTTTGTCTGGTTCGATCCTATCAGTCAAAATCCCGGCAGTCGTAAATGGATGTCTAAAAATACTATCCACTTCATTGAACGTCAACCAGTAATGAACATACTCCCCAAATTCGTCAAAACAAGTATCTGCAAATCGAACAAAGTCATCCACCACACTGCGTTGAATCCAACCGTTGCCTTTCATCGCTAATGCTAGTGGCATCTCATAATGAGATAAGGTCACAATCGGTTCGATTCCTAAGCGCTTCATTTCTTTAAAAACTTCTTTGTAAAATGAGACACCTTCAGGATTAGCTGTCTTTTCATCCCCATTTGGAAAGAGTCGGGACCAAGCAATCGACAAACGTAATGTAGTAAACCCCATTTCCGCAAATAACGCTAAATCCTCTTTGTAACGATGATAGAAATCGACCCCTCGTCGTTTAGGGAACCACTTGTCTGTAGGGTCAGCTATTGCTTCTTCTACTTTTTTGATCGTCACACCTACATGGGCTGCGTAATCTTTGTTGTCTACATCGGGTTTGTAGGTTGCAACATCGGCCACAGATAGCCCTTTTCCACCAATATTCCATGCTCCTTCTACTTGGTTTGCTGCAATTGCACCTCCCCATAGAAATCCTTCGGGAAAACCTGTTTGTGTTGTATCCATTTTTCTATTCCTCACTTTCATTTTTTCATTTTACTAAAGCAGAAATCATCAATAACTCAGTTTCGGGTGTCACTGATTGATTTTCTACTTGACGATCAATGTGATACTCCTTCTGATTGGTCACGACCACCACAACGACTGGATCAAATCCTGCTTGTTTGATTTTTTCAATATCAAACGCAAGCAAACGCTCACCTGGTTGTACCATCTGACCTTCTTTAACAAAAGCCTGGAAGCCTTCACCTTGTAACTTGACTGTATCGATCCCTACATGAATCAGTAATTCTACTCCGCTCACCGTTCGTAAACCGATTGCATGACCTGTCTCAAATAGCATGGTCACTTGTGCTTCTTCAGGAGAAAAAACAATACCTTCTTCTGGAATGACTCCGACACCTTCGCCAACCATCCCACTAGAAAAGACATCATCTGGTACTGTTTCAAGAGGAATCACTTGACCTTTGACTGGGCTCACGATACCCCAAGTTCCTACCCTACGACTCTCGTTTTCTTCTTGTGAAGTTGCTTCTTCTTGATCTTTAAAAAATACCAAGCCACCTACAAACGACACGACAAAAGAAAGGGCTGTACAGACAAATGCCCAGACAAGGTTCATCGGTTGATCTGCACTAGCAAACATCGTGATACTCGCAATCCCTGGTCCAACCAATGCGAAAGCTTCTAAAGCCATGATCCCGGCAAATATCCCGCCGATGAAACTAGAAACCATCACGATACTCAATACCCGTTTGTGTAAGATCGTGACCCCATATAATGCGGGTTCAGTGATACCAAATAAAGCTGAGATTCCTGCAGAAATCGCTGTTTGTCGCAATTTCATATTTTTTGTCTTTAAACTTACGGCAAAACATGCACCAGATTCAGCGATATTATGTGCCAAAGAAGCCGGTAAATAGAGCATCTCTTTTCCTAACTCTCCCATTGAAGAAACAGCATAAGGAATCATTGCTTTGTGCATACCAGTAACGACCATCAATGGTAGAACTGCGGCAAGTAAGCCTGTCGCTAACCAGCCTAATCGTTGATATAACTCGACGATCAAATATGAGAATGCGCCACCAACGTTATAGCCTAACGGTCCTAAAATCAGCAGTGCAACTGGGACAGTCACTAATAAAGCAACCATCGGTACAAAGAAAATACGAATCGGCTTCGGAGAGATTTTCGTGACATATTTTTCGACGATACTGTAAAACAACACCGTTAAGATTGCTGGGAAAACTTGAGAAGCATACGCAATATTTTCAATTGAGAACCCTAGAAAGGAGGTTCCGTCTGCTAGAAGGGTTGCCATTTCTGGTAAAAGCAAGGCACTCACTGCTGAAACAGCTACGATTTCATTGACTTTTAGCTTTCTTGCCGTCGTCATCGCAACTAAAATCGGTAAGAAATAAAGAGGTGCTCCTCCGATCAAATTCAATAGCAGGTAAGTAGATGAGTTTGCATCCATGACACCCAATAAAGATAAGAGCAGTAAAAGTGATTTTAAGACACCGCCACCTGCAATCGCGGGAATCAACGGTTGAAAAACTGAAATGATAAAATCAAGTAAAATTGTTCCAACAGGTTTCTTTTCTTTATTTATGTTCTGATCTGCAGAAATTTCTCCGATCAGTTTGGCCAATTCGTCATACACTTCCACTACTTCATTCCCAATGATTACTTGGAATTGAGCATTGCTACGAACACCGATGACCCCATCTAAGCGTTCTAACTCTTCACGATTTGTTTGTTTGACATCTTTCAACGTAAAACGAAGTCTAGTTGAACAATGTTCCAAATGAATGATATTTTCTTTTCCGCCAACGAATTGTAAAATATGCTTTGCTAAAGTTTGATAATCCATTTTTTCCACCCCTTCTTTCGTTTTTCTTTTTCGCTGCGCAGACAAAAAAGAAAAAAGCAGGCAAGACCATAAGAAATAACAACAAAGGATTCTTTGTGTGTCGTTCTTTAGGTCCTGCCTGCTTTACCAGTCACATGCCTGTTTTATTTACACTTACTAAAACAAGTATTTCTTTTGATTGCAACCCCTTTCTTTTCATTCATTTAGCTACGGCTAAAAATCTCATAATCGATTTCATCGACTGATTTCGCCACTAGGATCGCTGAATACACATCAGAATTGACATTCAAAATCGTACGCAACATCCCCACCGACCATTCGACACCGCCAAAAATGGCAATACTTTCAATAGGTAACCCCATTTGCGGCACGATGATGGCTAAAGAAACGAGCCCCGCACCAGGAACTACCGCATTGGCTAAAGAAATAAAAGTGGCTAAAATTGCAAGATAGACCATGGTCGTCCATCGAAACTCTACTTGGTACATCTGGGCGATCGTGATCACCGTCAGTGCCATGTGCATGGCTGAGCCATTACTGTTCAATGACATTCCTAATGGTAAGACTAAGTGACTGATTCGCTTACTCAACCCTAATTTATGTTGTGCTTCTTCTAATTCGATTGGTAAAGTGATGGCTGAAGAAGTCGTTGCAAGTGCCATGATCGACATATTCTTCATATTCATGATCAATTTTAACGGATGTAATCGGCCGTATATACTGACAACAACTAACCATCCCAGTAAGAACAATACTGTAGCTAAGCTATACACCAGTAGATATTTCACCATTGGCAGAATGACTTGTGCCCCTAATTGACTGATACTGCTACTCACCAAGGCAAATATCCCAATAGGGGCAAAATGCATCACATACTTGATGACTTGGATAATCACTTCGTTAAAATCAATGATTAGTTGAAACAACTTCGATTGGGGCTGTTTTTGTCCATAATGATTCAAGGCTAGGCCGAAAAAAATCGCGAAAACAATGATTTGGATAATCGAACCTTGCGTAAGGGATTCAAAAATATTTTTAGGCACAAACTGGAGAAACGTTTCTTGGATCGACAGCTCTTGCGCCTCAATCGTAGGACTTAATCGCTCTATATGTTCCATGCCAGATCCAGGCGTAAACAAAACAGCCAATAACACACCCCATAAAGCTGCCAATAAGGAGGAAATCCCAAAGATGAGCAAGGTGCGTGTCCCAATACTTGCTAATTCCTTCAAATCAATACTACCTAAAGCTTGAATGATCTGACCAAGAATCAATAATGGAATCGCCATCTGCATCAGTCGTAAAAATACTTCGCCAAGCGGTTTTAACACAGACGCACTTATTGGCCAGAACATCCCAACCAGAATACCTAAAGCCAATGCAAGGCTAATTTGAATGATCATGGCATTTTTTTTCATCACTCGTTACCCCGTTTGTTGAATCACTGTTCCCGCACCTTCAGTCAAATGGTTCAATTTTTCAATTGAAGTAATGACTGCTTGACGTTTTGGATCCCTTGCAACAAAACGGACCGCTGCCTCTACTTTTGGCAACATACTTCCAGCTGCAAAATGACCACCAGCTACGTATTCTTTTGCTTCTTCGGGAGTCATCGTCCGTAAAGCTTGTTCTTCTGGTTTTCCATAGTTGATATAGATATGCTCGACACCAGTTAAAATGATCAAACGATCGGCACCCACAGCGTCTGCCAATACGGCTGCTGAGAAATCTTTATCATTGACTGCTTCCACGCCTTGATAAATCCCAGATGACTCGATCACTGGGATACCACCTCCACCTGCACAAATCGTGACAACATTAGCTGCCACTAATGCTTGGAGCGCTTCTTTTTCCACAATTTCTTTTGGTTGAGGAGATGCAACGACTTTACGGTAGCCACGTCCTGCATCTTCCACGTATGTCCCACCATTCTTTTGTGCCAAATCCTTTGCTTCCTCTTCTGTATAAAATGGTCCAATCGGTTTCGTTGGCTTCTGAAACGATGGATCATTCGGATCAACTAGCACTTGTGTCACGATGGAGACGACCGGTTGGTTGATCCCATGTTGCGTAAACGCATTGGTTAACGCTTGTTGTAACCAATAGCCAATACTTCCTTGCGTCATTGCCACACATGTATCCAAGCTCATTGGAGGATTTTTTTCGCTTATTCCTGCTTGTTGCTGCAATAATAAATTGCCAACCTGCGGACCATTGCCATGACAAAGAATGACTTGTTCTCCTTGTTCAACAAAAGCTGCGATAGCTTCAGTCGCCTGTTCGACTACGGCTTTTTGTCCTTTATCAGTTGGATCAGTTTCTAAAATCGCATTCCCACCTAAAGCAATCACATTTAATCCCATGTCTTTCCTACACCTCTTTCTATTACTTCAGCGTTTGTGTACGATCCTCTTTTGCCAATAGGGCAAAGAGAATCAACCCGATGATCAACAAGACACAAGAGAGGTAAAAACCAACTTGCATCGAACCTGAAGTATCTGCTAAATAACCAGTAACGTAAGGCGCTAAAATCGAGCCTGACATCCCGATAAAATTATACGCACTTAACGTCGTTCCTAAGGCTGCTCTTGGTGCATGTTTCGTGACAAACGTCACCATGATCGGGTCAAGTGCTAATTTCCCAGTCAATCCATAAAGGATCAGCACTGTGATCAATAAGGTACGATTGGTTACAAAAGCGATAGCAAAAACTGAAACGATGGCTAATGGAACCAAAACAAAGACTAGTTTCTTCGTCGCTCCTGTTTTATCGTTGATCCGTGCAAAGAGTAAGGCGCCTGGTATCGATGCCCAAGGAACTAAAGAAGAAATAAAGCCAACACTCGCTCCAGTAAATCCACGTTCTGCAATCAAAAACTGCGGCAACCAAGTAAGAATCACAAAATTAGCATAAATGCTGGTAAAACATAAGATAAAGGCTGCTACTAAGTTACGATTTGTAAAAATCTGTTTTAAAGAAATTTTTTCTTTTGGCCCTTCTTCCACTTCTGCTTCTTCACCCGGACGGATCACTTTTTCTTTCAAAAACACATAAAACAATATGCCGACAATCAATGTAGGGATCGCCATAAGATAAAAAGGTTTACTCCAATCATCCCCGTTTTCTAAGACCAATTTACTTGATAGAAGATAACCGCCTGATGTTCCAAATGCCATACCACTATTAATGATGGCATTTCCAATCGTCCGTTTACTCTTTGGAATCGCTTCTGTCGACAAGGCAAACTGTGGACCGTAGTAAGCACCTTGCCCGATACCAGCGATGGCACGAATCACTAAGAATAAAATAAACGTCGTGGCTAATCCGGTGAAATATGTCGCTACTGCCAAAAGTAAAAATCCTACCGTAATGACTAACTTTCGTCCAATTTTGTCTCCGACGATCCCAAAAGGAATCTGAGCGATGGCATATGTCAGAAAGAAGATACTATTTGCTAAGCCTAATTGCGTATTGCTTAAACCGAATTCTTCCCCGACCACCCCCATGATCGGGTTGAAAATCGTTCGTGTGGCATACATCAAGATCCAACCAATAAAAAAGATTGCTACTACTTTGATCCAGTAAGTATCACTGACTCTTACTGCTTGTTTTTGTTTACTCGCTTCCATGTTTCACCCTCACTTTCTTCTCCTCCGATTGCTTGTAGCGCCAACCAAATACCAAAAGCTAGATCCTTTCCCGAAGAATGACCAATTCTCATGATTTTCTCTAACTGTTCTTCTATTTTCTCCTCTTGATTTTGTACTAAGTCTGAAAATAATTGATACACTAGTGAATTGGCGTACCCCTTTGTCGCACAAGTTAGATATGCTTGGCTGATTGCAGTCGTTGCCGTTTGGGCTTCTCCCAGAGCAACCGCGAGCGCGATTCCTCTGGGATCTGAAACAGTCCCTAAAACAAGCTGATAACCCATCAATAGGTCATCACCACTAGGCGTCAACCCTTTGCCTCTGCCTAAAAGATAACCAACGACTTCTTGCCATTCAGTTGTCGTCCACTCTCTGTTTGGCTGTGCCATTCGAGCAAACAGCGTGGATGCACGTTTATCTAACGGTAACCCGATTTTTGTCTGCCAGTTTTTTTCAGCCAAAAATGGTTTCAATAAAAGTAGTTGTTTTTTTGATAGACCTAACGTGAAGACGTTGAGAGGAACCAGCCGACACGGTTTTAATGTCACTTGTCTGACACTTGAAATACTGTAAATCGTCAATACATCATCATTTATTTTCACACGATTTCCTGTTTGAAGAGCCGGAGCAAGTGTGTTAAATCGATCTTCAGGAAGATTGATACCAAAACTAGATAGATAGTCATGAAAACAGGCGATATTGATCAATTGTTGCTTGATTTCAACATTAAAGGAATGCTCAAATACGCTGTGGATCACACCTATTTTTCCAAATTGCAAAAGTGGAGATAAATACTCGCTCAATTGAATTTCTTGATTACTCAACGTTGATCCCTAGCTCCTTAGCATAGGCCTCTAAGGCTTGCTCAAAACAAGCGAGTGGTGCCCGAACTGTACCTGCGCCAATTTGCCCCACTCCAGCATTTTTGTGCGCGATCCCAGTATTTATAACAGGAGTGATTCCTGTTTCCACCACTTTGCGAATATCGATTCCTAAGCAAGTTCCTTGAAAATCCCAAGTTGGTATCGAAAACGTTGGGTTGTGCCCTTCGCAGATCTTCGCCATTTCATTTGAGGTTGCTAACGCATCTTCAAAACCACCTGCGCCAACAAAACGGGTCACACCTGGTGCTGCCACCATGGCCATTCCACCTACACCGACAGTTTCAGTGATCGCACTATCGCCAATATCGGGATTACCATCTTCTTCATTGAATCCTGTAAAGTACAAGCCCTTTGGTGTATTTACAGGTGCTAGATGCCATGTATCGCCTGTTTCTGCGATTCGAACACCAAAATCAACACCATTACGTGTCATCGTTGTCACGATTGTTCCTTTAGTCCCTTGGCGCGCACCATCGACGATTGCTTTTCCCGTAGCCATCATGATATTCAAGAAAAATTGATCCGTATCTGCTAAGAACTTGATTACATCATATTTTTGTTCTTCAGGAATCTCCGTTTGAATGATCAATGGCGCGATTTCTTTCAGGAAATTCAAAGAAGCAGCAATATTTCTTTGATGGAATTCATCCCCCATCGTAATCGACCGGGCGATCAAAACATTTAGATTCAATCCTTCCTCGGTGAATGCCAATGCTTGATGGATTGTTGGTCCTAGTACTTCTTTGATCCAATCTAAGCGATCAACGACTTCTTGGGAATACGCACCAAAACGTAATACCTTACCGATACCTTCATTCAAGATACAGAAGGCTTGATTGCCTTCTTTCCGGTTTTCAACAATGAAGACCGGCATATTACCAGAAGTGATCCCTCCCATCGGTCCTACTGCTTGTACATGATGACAAGGAATGAATCGCACGTCATTTGCTTCAAAAAGTGCTAATGCTTCTTCTTCGTTTTCTGCCCAACGTTCGAATAACGCTGCACCTAGACACGCGCCTCGCATCGGTCCGGTCATCGCCTCCCAAGTGATTGGCGGGCCTGCATGCAATAGTGTTTTTTGCTTTGGATCATTTAATTCAGGAATCACCGTTTTTGCAGGGACCACATCAACCAGAAACGGCTGTGCGTTCTTGATTTTTTCTGTCACTTTTTGATTTTCTTCGTCAATTTGCTCCTGATGCTCTTCCAACGCATCTAAAATTTTGATCATTTTCTTGTTACCGCTCGCGCGAGGCCGCCAATCCAACTGGACTGTTTGTCCACCATAAGTGACAATCGATTCGTTGAAGCTTTTCAAACCGACATTCACTACACGCGGTTTCGTCGTCAATAACTCCATGACTTGCTCACTCGGTTGTGGTACAGCAACTGTTTTTCCATCATATGCTAAGACTTCTTTATCTGCTTCAGACAATCTGATGCCTTTTAACAACAATGCCAGTTGAACCGCTTTAGCATTACTCTCTGCGACAAAAACACCTGCTTCTTTCAAGCGTTCCACTGATTTTTGGTAGTCTTGTGGATCATTCTTCGTCCCACACACTGTCGCCACGAAATAAAGTTCACGTCCTGCTTTTTCCGCTTCTGACTGCGCAGATTGGATCGTTGGTAACAACGCACCCACCATGTCTTCATGTGCACCATATCCTAAAACAATATCAAATAAGATAACGCCAGTTTCTTCTTCCTTGGCATACTCTTCTATTTTATGGATCCGGACTTCCGGATCGATCATTGGGTGTGGTTTACCTTGTGTATAACGATCATCTCCTAAATCAATCACTTCATACCCTTGAGATTTCAAGATATACCCATCTTCTTTGACCAGACCACCTAAATTTAATGCTTCTGAAATCAGCATGCCTGCTTCAGCTGCGAGCGTTCCTCCAGAATATAGCCCTTTGACGACTTTTTCTTTAGCAAGCGTCAAGACATCCGGCTGTTCTAGTGCTTCAAAGTAATTTTTTTTCACTGTTGCTTCGTTTGCTAAATCTACAGCGATACGGGCAGTTTCCTCTAACGTATGTGCCAGATAGACTTTCCCTTCATGATTCGTTGGTTTTTCTCCTAAAAATATAGCGACGACTGGTTTTGAAATACTCTGCAATAATTGCACTACTTCGTCACGTACCTCTTTTGCAGGTGGTTTAGAAATCACACAGATCACATCTGTTGGTTCATGGTTTTCAAGTGCCACGATCGCATCTTTGACCGTTATTGCTCCCACCTTGTCGCTCAGATCACGACCACCGGTACCGATGGCATGAACCACACCTCCACCTAGACGATCAATGATTGTCGTCACTTCTTGGATACCCGTACCAGATGCACCAACTACACCAATATTTCCAGGTGCGACAACATTTGTAAAAGCAATTGGAATACTCGATAAAATACCTGTCCCACAATCTGGGCCCATCATCAGTAACCCTTTTTCATGCGCTAGTTTTTTCAGACGGACTTCATCTTCGATCGCAATATTATCCGTAAATGAAAAAACATGCAGATTATGCTTCAACGCACGTGCCATTTCTGTTGCGCCGTATTCCCCCGGAATACTAAACAAAGCGACATTGGCATCTGGTAATTGTTTCAATGCTTCTTTCCACGTGGTCACTGATTTATTCGGTTGCGCTGTCTCTTTTGCTGATAGATCCGCTAAAAAATCATCAATCATTGGCAGTACCTTTTCCATGATTGATTCATCCTCACTTTCTACCACGATCATTAGATCGTTCGCAGACGCAGTTTGTGCCTTTTCTGTTAAAAGTGACGTGTTATTCAAAATATCTTTATTCGCATCCGTTCCCATCATGATCTGGCTCATGTTGACTTCCTCAAGCGAATTGATTTGATTAGTCAATAGCATCAAGTTGATGGAATCTTGATAATTATTTGGTAAAACAACCGTTTCTAACATAATGCCCCTCCTTATTCATTCTTACACTGTCATTGTAGAAGATTAAGAAAGTGTTCTCATCGGACGTATTTCTAAAAGAATGCTATACTTTTTATCCATAAAAGGAAAAAAGGAGAATATGATGAAATTAAGGGAGTTATTATTGCTAGGTGAACTAAAAAAAGGGAAGATTCTAACGAATGAGATCGGTTTAGATAATGAAGTCGAAACTGCAATGGTCTTAGAAGCCATTGATATCGAAAATTGGAGCAAACAAAATCAGCTGATCCTGACCTCGTTTTATGCATTGAACGACTTGTCAGAAAAAGAACTGGAAGATTTTTTCATCAAGATGTGTCAAATCGGGATCAGCGGTCTTGTATTAAAAACCGATCGTTTTATCAAGGTGATCCCCGAATGGTTTATTGAGTTATGCTTCAAATATGAAATCCCATTGATCAAAATCAGTCAAGAGATCAGCTATGAAAAAATTCTATTAACGATTTATGAGCCGTTACTCAATGCACATGCCCATACTTTACGAACCTACTATGAAGCACGCCAAAGATTCAACCGTCTAGAAAAACAGTTTTCTTCTTTAGAAACGATCATGCAAGAGTTTTATCAAATCATCGAACTTCCTTTTTCCTTAAAATTGCTTGATAAAGAAATCGAAATTTGCGAAGGGAGGATTCCAACCGATGCCATCGTACTCTCACGTGAATCGCTGCCACAAACAGATTTCATGAAAAACGATTATTCTTTACTGACACTTTATGCTCAAACAGACTCGAAAAAACGCTATGCATTAGAGATTGCGATTTTCAATAACTATTCTCTCAATTGCTTATTGCTTGTTTATCTGAACAACCAACAAATCAAAGAAACGGACCTAGTCATTATCGAAAATGCCATTGACGCCTTGCAAGAAAAATTCAATACAGAAAGCCTATTGAAAAAAGAACGCTATACCCGTTTAAATAATTTAGCTGATGCGATTTTACAAAATACACCACGAAATCCTGAAGAACTAGATAGCTTGCTACAAGAAGCGCATATGCAGTCAAAAGATACTTACCAGACAATCGTCTTTTCAACTAAAGAGATGCAAACGCAATTAATGAAAAATCGCATCCTTACACTTTTACGGACACTGAAAAAAGAGGCGATTTTCTTTGACCAACATCAATATTCAGCTGTTTTATTCAACTTTGCTCAATCGGAAGGGCCTATCACTAAAGATCAGATTTCACGTCTGATGGTAGAAATACTTGCAGAAAATGAACAAGTAACATTTGCCATCAGCCAAGCAAAACCACGACAGGAAATCAAGGAATTGTTGTTTGAATGTTTGGATATTTTGAATTTCAATACCTCATTTTACAATGGTCCTGTTGTGACATCCGAAGATATCGGCATATTCAAACATTTTATTCGAGAAAATCAGATAGCAACATTACAAGAAGCAATCCCTCTAAAATTGGCGCAGTTGGCTCAAACAGACTATGACTTATTTGAAACTTTTTATTGTTTTTTACAACACAATCGGAACTACAAACAAACAGCAGAAGCAATGTTTTTACATGCTAAAACGATTCGTTATCGTCTCCACAAAATTTCCGATTATCTATCAATTGATTTAACAAATCCGTTACAAATGATCAATCATGAGATTGGCGCCTATATTATCAAAATGAGGAGACAGGCAAATGAAAGAAACCAAACAACTACTCGATGACATTACAGTAACCATTTATCCTGCTCAGAGTGATACACCGAAATATATCCTTTATTTGCATGGTGGCGGATTGATTTACGGATCAAAAGGTGACATACCCAATAGGCTAAAAGATCTCTTTTTAGCTCATGGCTACACTCTGCTAGCTCTTGATTACCTGTTGGCACCAAATACATCTGTAACAGAAATCATTGCAAAACTAAATGAAAGCTTTGATGCCTTAAAAAAGACAATCATCCATGAACACCCCTTTGGTATTTGCGGGCGTTCTGCCGGAAGTTATTTGATGTTCCACCTAACCAAATATTTGCGTGTGGATCGAGGGCTTTCACCCAATTTCCTAATCAACTTTTATGGCTATGCTGATTTTGAATTTCTGAAGAAACAAACCACTCCCACCACACACACATTAACAGAAGAAATGCTGATAGGCATTGATCAACAAACACCCACGGCAGATGATCCACTGATGAGTCGCGCCTTACTTTATTACTATGGACGACAACAAGGAATCTTAGCCGATTACTATCGCTTACCGAAATCACTGGGTTGGTCGGATTATGCCATTCGTGAAAAAGAACTTGCAGTTTTTCCTCCTTGCTATAGTACCGCCAGCACCTCAGACCAAGAAGTACCTTTTGCTTCAAGTAAAAGGATAAGTAAACAGATCCCGAATAGTCGATTCAAACCTGTTTATGATCTAGAACATGATTTTTTGAAACAAACAAACGACCCCCAAGTCCAAACAGTCTTAAAGGAATTATCAGATTGGTTATCCACCAAAGAGTCGCTTTGACATATGGCACGGAAATCCAGTAATGAAAATAAAAAAGCCTATCTCTTGATAAATAGGAGGATAGGCTTTTACTTTTTACGATTCATTTTAAAACTTGAATCAATCAACTAGATATTAATTTTTATTGGTCATTCGCCACTCGCCACTCTAACTCGTTTAACAGTGGCGTATAATCCACTTTGGTGAAATCAGTCACATCGAATGTATAAAGCGTTCCAAGTTCAAAGTGTTCATACTTTCGATCATTTATAACAGATCTAAATTCTTCTTTGGTGATATGATTGGTTCCTAACGATCGATCGTCCAACGTATCCCCATAATGATAATGGTCCATAATATAACTCAAATGACGTTCAGGATCACGATCTCTTTTATAACGTCGTTGCCATAGTACATCAAAGTCTGCGTGCAAGCGAATCGTGATCACTTCATATCCATATTTTTTTGATAACGCTCCTAATGGTCCTTTTTGTTTGTCACTGAAAGGATATTCTGAAACAATCACTTTCTTCCCTGCTTCCATGTACAGTTCCAACGCTTGATAAAAGAATGGATACACCTTGTTTTTTTCTTGCTCTGCTCGTTCAGCTAAATTATCGAATCCAATTGATTCAGCGTAATACTCTTTGACTTCATCTAAGGTAAGACGATACATCGTTGGAAACCGTTCGAATAGACGTTCCATCAAATAAGTTTTTCCTGTCCCAGGACTTCCTGCCAAAAGAAACAAATATTTTTTCATTTTAGCTCTTTCCTGCATAGATCTCACTTCCTGTGTTCAAAAACAGGCCGATTTTATGTTTGATGATTGCCTTTACTGCTTCGTTGGCTGGAATCACGTTGTGGCGTAATGATCGGCTGACTTCTGTTTCCCCAAAGCTTTCTTTTGCTGTTTTCGTCCAGTTGACAAGTAGCTCTGTCCCAACATTGAATTTGCGGATTCCGTGGTTGATCAACTCTGGATAATCTTCCTCTTTCACTCCAGTACCGCCGTGGATGACCAAGGGAACATCGACTACTGCGTCGATTTCTTTCAGGAGTGGTAGATTGACTTCTGTTTTTGATTTGAATTGCCCATGGTTGGTTCCAATAGCAATTGCTAATGCGTCTACTCCAGTTGCTGCTACGAATTCTACCGCATCTTCGGGTTTCGTATACACTTTATCATCTTCTGCCACATGGATTCCTTCTTCCGTCCCACCAATTGTTCCTAGCTCCCCTTCTACTGAGACACCACGAGCATGGGCGTATTCAACGACTGCTTTTGTTTTCAAGATATTTTCTTTAAAAGGTAGATGGGAACCATCATACATTACTGAAGTATAACCGCTATCGATTGCTTGCTTGATATCAGAGAAATCACGCGCATGATCCAGATGAAGAACAGCGTCCACCATTTCTTCTTCAGAGATCGTTTTCACTACATTGACTAAGACATTCATCCCAATATATTTCGCCGTATCCACACTTGTTTGGATAATGATCGGCGCACCCATTTCTTTGGCTGCTCGTAACATTTCTGGCAACATCTCTAAGTTATGCGTGTTGAATGCGCCCACGGTAAAATTCAAAGCTTCTGCTGTTTTTGTTACCTCTTTTAATGTCGTATACATTTTTTTATAGCCACCTTTATTCTTATTTATTCCCTGTAATCGTAAGTTGTTTAGCAATTTGTCGCATCTCGTCCATTTTCCCCATATAATGATCAATTCCTTGATCGTCCCCACCTCGTGCAGCTTCTGCTCTTTTTGCATTATATAAAGACATCAACTTCTTGTACCCATCATTGATACTTTTCTTCAGTGATAAACTTTTCTCAAGGTGTTCGATTGCCTGATCGTTATCCCCTAACTCAGCGAGCTTTAGTCCTACTTGTTCAAAAAGAACAGCTCGTTGGTCTGCTTCTTCTGTCTGGTCGATATCTTTCTTTAGTCGTTCGATCGCTGTTTGAAGTTCTTCTTTTTCTTCGATGGAAAGCGTCTGTATTACTTCATGTTGCTCTTTTTTCTTTTTCAAAAAACCAAACATTATGATCCCTACTTTCACATTAGAATGCTTTTAAAATCGGACTTAAGATCCAAGCGTACAGTAGCGCTACCACTACTGTATCGACATCTGTCGCTGTTGCACTAACAAATCCCATTGAATTGAAAATCGTTACTAGTAATGCTGGCAACAAGGTAATAAAGAAGCCATGAGCGATTCCACCAATGATTGCTCCTCGTCGTCCCCCAACTGCATTACCAAAAATACCCGCTGTCCCCCCAGCAAAGAAATTCGTCAACATCCCTGGCAGAATCATCGCTAATCCAAACATCGGCAACGTAAACATCGCAATGACCGTACCGATCGTTGTTGTGATAAACCCTAAAATCACTGCATTGGGACTATAAGGGAAGAACACCGGACAGTCTAACGCTGGAATCGCATCAGGAACTAGTTTCATCGCAATCCCACGAAACGCAGGAACGATCTCGCCTAGTAATAAGCGTACCCCTGAAAGTAATACGTATACACCAACAACAAACTGGATGGCTTGTAAAAAGGCAAACATGATATAGTTTTGCCCCCCTGATAGCTCAGCCGCAAACGTCTCTCCTGCAAACAACACAGTCACAATATAAAGTGGTACCATCACCATCATGACTGATAAATACGTATCTTGTAAAAATTCAAAGTGAGCAGGCAACTTAATGTCTTCAATCGATTTCTTGTTCTCGCCTCTTTCACCAAAGATTTTTGCTACCCCAGCTTCAAATAAATAACCGATCGTACAAAAATGCCCTAAAGCAATATCGTTTGAACCGGTGACCTTACGGATGATTGGTTGCGCCATCGCTGGCATCGCAATAGCAAACACTGCCCCAATGAAACCACCAACTAAAATCAAAACAAACCCACGTAACCCAGCAAAGTACCCAAATACAGTGGTCATCGTCGCCATCCATAAGATTGCTTGACCAGTCAAGAAGATATATTTCCACTTCGTAAAACGGGCAAGTAAGATATTAAAGATAAAAATAGCTAAAAATGTTAACGCGATATCTCTACCTAGACCAAGTTCATTCATTGCTTGACCATTGATTGCTTCAATTGACGGGATGATCCCTTCCATTTGGAACCCTTCGGTAAAAATTTGCCCAAAATACGTCAAACTACCGACGATGATACTCGAACCCGCACTTAAAACTTGAAAGCCTAGCAATGTTTTCAATGTACCCGAAATAATTTGACCCGTTGATTTCTTTTGTAGGATCAGCCCTAGCATCGCAATCAAAGCAATCGTGATCGATGCTTGAGTCAAAATATTTTCGATAATAAAATTGATAACGACCATGTTTTCTCCCCCTATTTTTTCTTGATTAGATAGCTCCCTTACTTTGTAAAACTGGTGTTAACTTCTCTTCGATCTCAACTTTTGAGACGATATTTTTCAAGTAAATCATGGCTGTTGTCGGATCAATGGTAAATTTTTCAAATTGTGAACGAAAATTCTCTGCGGTAATGATCACATCTGGCTTCATCGAAACGGCCGAAGAGATATCGCAGTGATCCAGCTTAGCTGTTACGCCTAATTTATTCAATACATCCTCGGCTGACATTTGAGCGGCAAAACTACTTCCTAGTCCTGCGCCACATACAAATAAAATATTCAATTTGTTCATTCCATTCTCTCCTTTTAGCTACTTAAATAGTAGTTTTTTAAATGAATCTACATTTGGACTTTCGATCAAACGAGTCAATTTCGTTTCGTCATTGATCAACTCGATCAACTCCTTCATGATGGTTAAATGGGAATATGAATCCACTGCTGCTAAGCAGAAAATGATTTTTACTGGGTCCATCTCTTCATTGCCAAAATCAACTGGCTGACGAATTGTCGCGACACTCACGCCTAACTTATTGACGCCATCTTCTGGTCTGGCATGGGCTAATGCCAGATGCTTGCCAATAACGATATAGGCGCCATACTCTTCTACTGCACGGACCATCGCATCAACATAACTTGACTCAACGATATTTTCTTTCAACAATGGTTTAGCCACTCGTTCAATCGCTTCTTGCCAATTGTCTACGTGTTCTTGGATCAATATATGATTATCTGTCAAAATGTCTTTTAGCATTGGTTGGATCTCCCTTTTATTGATTTCTAAATGATTTTGCTCAAATAATGTTTCTAATTTGGTGTAGATTGGCCGATCAATCTTGCCTCCACTTTCTTCCACGATCCGCAAAACGTCGGTAAACAATTCTGTTTGCCCACTCTCTGTCGGAATCAGTCGTTGGACCTTTTGGTGAGCATTTAAAAAATCTGCAATGATCGGACGATTCGCATCGGTTAAAATAGGCTCCAACACGAGCAACGGCTTGTTCTGATCTGATAATTGGAACGTACTGAAAATCAAGTCGACATCCAACTTATCCACCAACTCTGCTTCTTTAGAACTCAATACCGCGACAACTTCAATTTGTGGGAACTTCTCTTTTAAATTTTCTGCTAATAGATTGCCTGTCGCCAGTCCATGGTGACAAACCACCACTGATTTATACATGTACGTAACATTCTGTTTGATCGTGCTAGCAATCGTCGAAAAATGGATCACTAGAAAAGCAAGTTCATCTTCGATTATCTCTCCACCAATGACTTCCTCGATCGTTGGGACAAACAACTCAACGGCTTCATAAATTGGACGGTAATTAGCCCGAATATTTTCTTTCAAAGGATTCGTGACTTGGATTCGATGTTTCATGCGGATAATCAAAGCGGTCATATGTTTATAAAGATTTTCACACAGGATTTCTTCTTTTAAGTGAAATGGGATACGGGTCTGTTCCTCGACGAATTGGATCAGTTGGATCGTCAACAGTTGGGCTTGGACCCATTCCAATGAATTACTGATATCTTTTGAACTGAATGTCTCAATCGTAAAACGAAGGTAGTTTTTTTCAACCGGTGGAACGTCTGTCAAGCGAAACTCAACGATGACTTTTTCAATAAAATCAGTGAAACAGTCTTTTTTTTCGTTATTATTTTTCCAATTGATTGCTGAAATAAGTTCATGCTTTCTGACTCGCTGGACCCAGATCATTGTAAACAGCAACAGTTGATTTTTGTAGATATCATCTTCTTGTCTGATCATAGTATCTGTATAGATGGCTTCGAGCTTTACAATCTCCGAAGGTGAAAAATACTGTTGGAAAATTCTTTGAGCCGCAGTGATTTTCGTACCGTTTCTTGCTGAAAAATCAATTCTCCCTAGATTTTTATTAATCAAGTCATAAATCATCGTGCGGATGGAGCGCTCCGCTCCTTTATAGACCAATCCCTGTCTGCCAAAACTCACGATCTCGATACCGTATTTGATCAAATCCGCTCGCAAACGACGCATATCTTCATCCATCGTACTTTTCGAGATCATGAATGCTTCTTCCTTACGATTCAAATAAACTGGCTGTTGCTCATAAGCAATTGATAACACTAAATCAAAGGTCCTCTCGTCACGATTCAACAACTCCTCTTGATAAGTCACCAATGCTTCTGTCAGTCTTTTTTCTTCCTCATCGCTTAAACGCAACAGAAACCCTTGCTTACGAACCGTTTGGATCTCTGCTAATTGATTGGCTCGCAACCAACTATTGACATCCAGCACATCTTGACGAATCGTTCGTTGACTGACTTGATACTCTAACGCTAATTGTTCCGCTTTGATTGGATAATGATATGCTCTAAATCTTTGAAGTAACTCAATCGTTCTCGTTTTCATATGATTGATTTTCCTTTCTGAACCAAGTATATGTTTGCGCTTCCAAAATAAAAAGTAGAGATTTCTGCCAATTAAGTTGGCAGAAAAGTAAGAACACCTGTACTAATTTTTCAAGCAAGAAAGTAGCAGAAGTACCTACTTTCGAGAAATGAGCCGCACAAGTCGAAAATAGTCTCTCCTATTTTTGGCTTGCGCGGCTCATTTCTCGAAAAAATCCTCTTCAGGAAGCTCGCTTATTCGATTGTTTAGAAATAACCATTTCGCTCACCCAAACAGCTATTTTGTCACTCGTTTTAGTTGGTTGGTACCTACTGATATGATCGTTAAATAATTGAAGAAGTAACTCAATCTTTGACAAAAACCTAGTTTATCTAATAGTGGAAGGTGATTCAGCACTGGGATCCTTGCCAGTCCGTAAATCATCGCACTCAGCAGACTCAAGCTGATTAAAACGATATACACTCGACGGATTGGTTGATTCGCTTCTTTTCGATAAAGCAATAAAGCAAAAACCGGAAATAAAAGAAAGCCACTATAACCTAAACTAGAACCAACATTATGTACCCACGTTGAGAAATCCCACGAAGTAGCTTGGGTGTTAAGACTAAACAATCCTGTAAAAAGGCAATCGCCTATCGCATAGAAACCTAGTGAAACAACCAACCATTTCGCTAAATGAGTAGATACTTTTTCAAACGAAGAATACAGTGCAGGTAAGGATAAGCTAAAAAAGATGCCTGAAAAAACAGAACAAACAAGAAAGAATGTTCTCACTGGACTTGTGACGTCACCGAATACACTGATTGGCAACCTCAATTGATCTAAGCCTGGATAGAACAAGCCCAAAATATAAGGTGTTGAAAAATCACTCAATACTCCTAGAAATAAAAAATAAAGCCCATAACGTCGTAAAAAAACCATGTACTCCTCCAAAACACTTTTATTCTTATATACAGAATAACATTTTCAATTTAATTGCAAAACAAAAAATCCTATTGATTCTGTCACACTCAGTGGTTTAGGATCAAAGGATTTTTTGCTTTGATAGAGCTTATTAACTATATTCTCAAAAAAGTTATCATTTTAAAATCAATGGTTCACGACGAGCTAGTTTAAATGAATGGATAATGAATGACCTCTTTGTACGTTTCAAATAATTCAGTATTCAATTGATCGCCACCGTCTATATTGGCAGAATAAAAAATCGGTGGGTGTTTCACTCCCTCAGAAATTAACTGTCCACAAACTTCTACGATGATCGTATTGAGAATGGTCCCTCCAAACACCGTAGAAGAAGGGCTGACCTTTTGTGATAGCCCTGTTAACAAATGACGATAGAAAGATTCCTCTATTGCAATTCACTCAAACGACTTTTGATCGAAACATCCTCGCCATTTCTTTTTCTAGCACCTAGTTCACCAATTGCAGTAAATAGTAAGTCACTGGAAGAATTTAAAGCTGTCTCAACTGAGTCTTGGATGACCCCAATAATAAACCCGATTCCTACCACTTGCATCGCAATATCATTTGAGATGCCAAATAAGCTACAAGCCAAAGGAATCAATAGTAATGAACCCCCAGCTACTCCAGATGCACCACAAGCAGCTAAAGCCGCCAAGATGCTTAAAATCAATTTCAAGCCAAAAGAAGCTTCGATACCTAGTGCCTGAACAGTCGTTAACGTCATCACTGTAATCGTCACTGCCGCTCCCCCCATATTGATCGTTGCTCCTAATGGAATCGAAATGGCATAAGATTCCTTTGTTAATTTCAGTTTTTCTGCCAACATCATATTGATCGGAATGTTCGCCGCAGAACTACGCGTAAAGAAAGCAGAGATTGCACTTTCTTTTAAACAAAAGAAAATTAATGGATAGGGATTTTCTTTGATAAACAAAAAAGTAAGTAATGGATAGATGATCAAAGCAACAAAGAGCATCGTACCTACTAACACAAGAACTAATTGGAGATACTCGGTCAGTCCAGAAAGACCAGTCGTTGCAATTGATTCATAGACTAACCCCAAAATACCGATCGGAGCGAAAGAAATAATCAATTGAACCACCTGTGACAATGCGACCGAAATCTGATCGATAACTTCTTTCGTTGCTTCCGTACGTGTCCGCAATGCCAATCCTAATAATACCGCCCAAAATAGCACACCTAAATAATTAGAGTCAATAATTGCTTGAATCGGATTTTGCGTGACATTGGTCAGTATCGTTGATAAAACAGTCCCAATATTTTGAGGCGCTTGTTCCGAAACAGTTTCCTGTAGAGTGATCGGTACCGTAAAAATCGAACTAGTGATCACCGCCACAAAAGCCGCTAAAAAAGTCCCACCTAAATACAATCCTAAAATCGGCTTTACGAATGTTTCATTCCCCATTTTATGTTTTGCAATTGAAGCTGCAGTCAAGAAAAACACTAACAGCGGCGCAATCGCTTTTAAACAACTAACAAACAACGTTCCCAATAAAGCAATAAATCCCCAGGTCGGTAAAAAAATACCTAATATTATACCAATTAAAATACCGCAACCAATACGTTGGACTAACGACATGTCCAAAAATTTCTCTAACAAACAATCACCCCTTTATAGATTAACAACTATTCTAACATCTTCATGAGAGAAACAAAAGATTAATTTTCAGAAAATTCTTGTTATTTCGCATATCTATGTGTCCCTTAAAAAAATAACGAACGATTTTGATTTGGAAAAATAAAAAACATCATTATAATCTTAGGCACAAATTGCAATGATGACTCCTATAAATATTTTTTATAAAAAGAATGAATTTAGTGATAGATTTATCCTAAGAGCTAGTTCTTCGCCTAAAGACACGCTATCAATCTAAAAATATCGGTTGAATAAAATCTGCTTGCCAAATTTTTTCTTTTTCAGAGTAGTTGAAATACCATACTTGCGAAAAATAAAGCCTTTCCCGCTTATCTCCTGAAATCAACTGCTGGTTCTTTCGATCGACTAAGTAATCGAAACAACTAAAATCGATTCGAATAGAGAAACTAGTATCATTGATCTGTCGGTAGTTAGCCAATTCTTGAATGGCTATTTTCGTTGTATGATTTCTTACACCTTCATCTTTATTTTTTTGTAATACTTGCTGGTGTTCTTCAAGTAATCTTGAAGTATAACAATTTTTTACTTTTTCAGGTGCCTCTTCTTCCCAAGATTTTTGTATTGCATAAAAGATTGTGTTGATCTCAGAAAGCAATTTTTTCTTTTCACGCTTTGTTCCAGGCATTCTTGATAACAAATCATGGATATCCGTACTGTGCGTTTTCTTTTTTTTAACTAAAGAAAAAACAAATATACTTCCTAATGATAAGCCAACAAAGAGAAAATCTTCTGACGTACTGTTACTATTAGTCGTCCGACTCCTCCGATAATAGGAATTGGAACCTCCCCCTATCGAACCGCCACCAGAGCCACCACCGGTTGAACCACCACCATGCCCACCTGCTACGGCAAAAGTTTGAACAGGCATAAAAAACAAAAAAGCCATGATCAATAGACAAATCACTTGATAATTTTTCTTCATCTGAATCCTCTTTCTCAATCCCCCACGATGATACCTTATCAAATAATTATTACAAGATTCCTATGGAGCAATGAAGGATTCCCTAATTTTTCTTTATTTGGTAGGATTTTTTGATAGATACTCAAAGATACAGCACCTATGCTCCTAAATGCTTAAAGGTCGACTAAAAAATAAATACATATTCTATATAAACTTAAATTTTGGAAATTCTAGTAGTCATATTCTTTCTTTTCAAACATTCTTCTGTTTATTCCCGTAATAGATTAGAATAATGGTTTCAAATGTACAATCATTTCAATTGATAATCTTTCATGTGATTTTCTTCTTTTTTCAATTTGATATTTAGAAGATACATCTGGGACTTCTCTAAAATTTGATATGATTTTTCCAAATATTAATGAAATTGTAGGTGATACTAATGAAACAAAAATAACTTTCCAAAAGTCACCTGATAAAATTGCCGATATAAATAGGTAACCTACAAATATACCATATACACATGATAAAAAATTACTCAGAAATACATAAATTTTTGACCTTTTATTTTCAACAAGTACTAACTGTACAATTGTCGTATCTTTAACGATTTCTTTCACTTTCTTATTGTTATGTAATAGTCGACAGGTTGATATTATTCCATATGTACTAAGAACACTACCAATCAATAGAGCTAAATATATTGATTCAAGATAGCCCAAAAATATAAGAAAAGGACTAATTACAAAAACTCCGAAAATCCCATAAGATTCAGGAACATAAAATTGTATTTCAGGTATTTTTTTACCTTCAAAAATTTCTGCTGATCCAGTTACTTTATATGCAGTCCAACTTTTTTTTGGAGCGTTGTCGTAAAAGGTACTAAACGGAAAAAAGTTTCTCAGCCTCATTAACTTAAAATAATCAACAATGTACAATCCATCATTTAATTCCAGTAAATAATATCTGCCATTAATTCTTTTAATCTCTTGGGCACAGTTGTTTCCTATCATCTAAAGCCTCCTTCAAGTTTCTCAGTTGATTCTGGAAAATTTAGCATTATAAGCTATTACTTAATTAGTTTCAAAACAGTTCTATAGTATTTTATTTCTGTGATTTTTTCATAAAAAACCAACCAAAACGATCTTGCTCCTCATCTTTAAATTGTATTTGATGGGCTTAATAATCCTTGCTAGCATTCTCATTAACTCAATATAAAATTAAAAACCAAATGTTTCTTCTTCCAAGAAAGATTTTTTTCTTAAATCCCCGTATTCTTTTTTCTTAGAAGTTTGTTTTAGATCAATAACTTTACCTTTAGGGATATCCAAATTATTTTGCTTCCATTCTTCTAAGGCTGTTAAAACTGTTTTTTCATTTTTACTTATATATTCTTGATATAAAATTTCGCGAATGTCCTCGTTATTAAAATACGCTATTTCTTCAATATTATTTAAACCAGTTAGTTGATTTACTGCAGCATAATCTAAGTAATAAATTTCCTCTTGCATCTTCAAAATCGGTTGTCGCGCAACAATTAGTAATGGCATAATTCCTTCTTTCATGTACACAACACTACCCAAAGGCAATAAATTAGTTTGTTTCATATGTATTCTTCATTCTAGTTATTATAGCTGTTGCTATTAGTAGGCTCAATCTCTGTATTTCCGACTTCTATTCCATAAGAAATTTAATACAAAAAAGGATATACATATTTACCGATCATCTTTATCAAATATTATTTTATATTTCACTTTTTTTTGTTGAATATATTTTGCCATTATATATAGTACTTACAAGAATAAACACTGTAAGAACAAATAATAATCTTTCTTGTATCAAAAAAAGCAAGAACTAGCGTAAATATGCCATAAAATATAAGCAATCCTATCCCTACTATTAATACCTTTACGCAATGAATCATCTTCATTCTTCTCACCACCACTTTAAATTTTTTTGTGTAATGATCAATGGAGTAATTGCATATCCCTTACCTATACGTTTTAAAGAACTACCTCTTTTTTCTAATTCCTTTTTTAATCTATTTTTTCGCCAATAAGAGACAACAGAAAGACAAATGACTAATGTTAACCAGAAGAATAATAAATTGATGATTCCTTCCAACATATCTATTGGCAAATTACTTTTGCCCCAAGGCCAATTCTATGGAATAAAATTCCTTACTAAGTTACTTAAAAGAAGTCCCATGGCTACTCCTAAATGACTTTTTTCTGATTTTTTCTTAATTTCCTTTTCCATTTCTAAACCAGAAATACTGAATTCACTCAAAGAAATACTGGCTTGATAGATCTTTCTATTAACCCTATATTGCTTTAAACCTACCATGAAATTGTTTTGTCTTATTAAATATTCTTCATTATTATCTGAAATCAATAGACACCAACCTGGAATTACTCTTTTTTTATCAAAGCATAAATTTCTAATCTAACCATCTTCTATTTACATATCATTTACTCAAGATACACTTTCTAACATTATATATTTCACATCATTATTAACGAACCAAACTTTACCATTGAACAAAATAATTTTAACTATATAAAAACTCAACAAACTTAGCAATCTTGCTTGTACTAAAAAAGGTATTATAAACAAAAAAATGATTGTCAAACAAATAATCAAAGCTAGACCAACTAGATTATTTATTGTCCATACTTTTTTTGTATATTTAGAATTATTAATCAGATTTATCCTTCCTAAAAAACTTACATCAAAACCATTATTCATCATTTTAAAAAGAAAATTTCTTTTTCTAAAGAATGAACAAAAGTACAAGCAAACTATTATAGTTAGCCAAAAAAACAATAGATTTTTTATACCTATAGAAAAATTAAAAGATTGATCAGAATTACCCCATAACCATTCAACTGGAACTATTTTTCTTATTATTGGATATAATACTAAAGCAATCGCACTACCTATGTAATTACTGTTCGATTTTTTCTTATTCTCTTTTTCCGTCTCTTTGTAGTCAACAGAAAAACTCTTTAAGGAAGTATTAGATTTATATATTTCTCTTTTTAAATGATAGTTGCCTAATCTTAAGAAATTAGAGTTTTGTCGAACAACAAATTCCTCATTGTTTTCTGTTACTAATAACAACCAACCACGAATAATTTTATTTTTTTGAAATGCAATATTATATATTTTCCCACCAATAATGTTACGGTTATATTCCATCTGATAGGCCTCCAATAAAACCACTCACCCCTGCAGTGAAATCACCCCATCCAGATACTACTGCTTGTCCCACACTATCTTCAAAATCTCTAATAAATTTGAATTTTTCTCTTAAAATATCATTCGCAATACCTACACCTATACCTACAGCTATAGAACCTACTATACCAATACTTACAGGAGCAGAAATTAGTCCAACTGCAGCTAATGCTCCCGTACTAAGCTTTATACCACTTACTACTCCTGCACTCGCTAATCCTGTAATTATTCCTTTTCCCCAAGCCTCTTCAGCACTATCACCTGAAACTATATCTATCCCTACACCAATTAATAATCCTGCTCCTTCTGTTATTACCTTACCTCCATATTTAAATACCCCTTTTATTGCATTCTCAGCCGATTCTCTTGCAGCTAGAGTGGCTCCAGGAACTTCTCCCAAAATCTTTCCGTCTGGTAATTCTAATGAATATCGGTTTTTCCAGATATAGTCGGAAGCATCTTGACCATGCTGTATTCCTTTTTGTATAAATAGTTTCTCTGTTTTCTCACTAGCCAGAGTCCCCCCTGTTGTTTGAAGTACTGAAATAACTTCATCATAATTTTCTATATCCATTTGATCAGAAGTAAACCACTTTTTATTTATCCCTTGTGGTAACAAATATGAACCATCTGTCCTCACTCGCGTATTCTTTAATACTAATACACCCTGCATTGCCAGTTTTAATTCATCCAAACTATGACTGAATAATCCACTAGTTTGAGTATTGAAATTATGTAATTTTTTTAGTTTATTTTGTAATTGATCAATATCTTGTTGAAAGCTTTCTGACATACGATCTAGATCTCGTTGGACATTTAGCAATGTTTCGAGAATGCCGATGAACGGATTACTTTGTGCTTGGGATCGGACAAAAGCATAAGTCGTGTCTACTGATGCTTTCATAACTCGTGTCGCCGCCAGTTGTTGGTTCAGTTTGTTTTCATCCAATTATCCTTCCATTGCTACAATCTGATCTGCGACTTTATACCTTTGTAGCTCCTGTTCAATTTTTTCAACCGCATTCGTTGTTCGTATAATTGTCGGAATGATCAATTCACTAAATAATCCTTTTGCTGCTGTATATGCTGCACCAGATAATTCGTTTCCGTTAACAGCTGACACGACTTTTTGACTTCCTCTCTTTAGTTGATTGATCGTTTCTTTACTACTTGCTAAGTTCTTCTTTAACGCTGACATAAATTCTGATGATTCCCCACTCACATATACTAACTCCACTCTAATGTTCTCCTTTCTGCAAACAACTCTTCTCTTTTTACTTCTAATCCTTGTAAAGTTTTCCTGTACGAAAAACCAAGTTCTTCATGTGCCTGATGAAATCGTTGTTGAAATGCTTGTTGCTTTGCTTCATACTCCTTCTGCATCCAATTTGCATTGGCCATACCTTGTTGGATATCTTCATGATTCAATTCAGATAATTGGCGAAAACCTCTTTGAAGTTCTTTTTCTAATTGAAGAAGCTGGTTTTCTACCCTAGGTTTCCCATTTGCTAATTCGTCTTGTTGCTGTTCCACTTTCCGAATTTCTTTTTGATTCTCATAGATCATTTCATTGTCTATTGACAGTCATTCACCTTCTTAGATATTTGATGGTTGATTTCTTGCAATATTCTTTTTCCTAAACGATAGCTTTGCTCTTTAGATACTGGCCTGCTTAAACTAAATACGCATTTTATCTGAATTATTTTCATATTTAAAACAATTAAAGCGATTTTTATTATTTCATAAAAAATTGAGCCCTTTGATCAAATAAAATAACTTATAAAATTAATTTTATACCTTCTATATATTTTCATTTTAATATAATAATCAGTTGAAAAATAAAAGATATCATAAAACATCGTTTCAGTCTAACAATCGTTAAAATAACAAAAAAGACCGCCATTTATTGACAGTCGATCTTGATATGGATAATTATTTCATTTGTGGTATGGAGCCCCAGTATTGATCCGAAATGCACGATAAATTTGTTCAACTAGGATCAGGCGCATCAGTTGATGAGGGTAGGTCATTTTGCCGAAAGAGATTTGGGCATTGCTGCGTTGCATGACATCATCGCTTAATCCTAACGAGCCACCGATGACAAAGACGAGCTGGCTTTTCCCTTGGATGCCTAATTGATCAATTTGCTTGGCAAAGGCTTCACTAGTAGGATTTTCGCCTTGGATCGCTAAAGCGTAGACAAATTCATGATCTTTGATTTTTGCGAGTATACGCTCGCCTTCTTTTTCTTTGACTTGGCGCATTTGAGCTTCGCTAAGATTTTCTGGTGCTTTTTCGTCAGGTACTTCTATTAGTTCGATTTTTCCGTAGGCTTTAAGACGCTTAACGTACTCATTGATTCCTTGAATCAGATATTTCTCTTTTAATTTTCCTACTGAGATGATTTTTATATTCATAATTATTTCCTTTCCTCATTCTTCCATGTCGATTTATTCCTTCCTTATTATAATTGAGGATGCTTATTCAAGAAAGTGATTTAAAAAAGTTTTCCCACATAGTTATACACATCTTCCACAGGTTTATCCACAGTTTATCGTGGTTTTATTACTTATTTCATAAGTATTTCTTAAGCAAACATATGTTTCGCACAGATTTTTCCACTTTTTCCACAAGTTGTTGATAACTTTTATGGACAATTATACGCATTTTTTACAAATACTTTTCCACAATTTCTGTGTATAAGTTTGTATTTAATTTTTTCATCTGAAAACAATTATTTTTCCTAATGTTTTTCATAAAAAGTTCACAGTCTGGAAGTAGACTAAATCTAGTAAATAAGTCTATACTTAACTTATCTAGAAAATAATAAATGGAGGCAGATCACATGGACAGAAGAGATGTGACACCAAAAATGAAAAAAAGAAAATCTAATGGCATTTGGCGAAAGCTAGGTCTTGGCGTAGTTGGTGGCGTGATTGGCGGATTACTGACTTTCGGTATTTTTTATGCAGCAACTGGAGGTGGTAACTCAGTAACGACTTCTTCTAGCAGTGGGACACAAAATGCATCAGGCGAAACAGTTGTCGAAAATGTAAAAGTCAATGTAGATTCAGATATCACTTCTGCAGTAGATAAAGTACAAGGAGCAGTTGTTTCTGTTATCAACCTACAAAAACAAAGTTCATCATCTGACCCGTTTGGTTCATTATTTGGCCAACAACAAGAAAGTAGTGGCGAAGATGGCGAATTGCAAGCTTACAGTGAAGGTAGCGGTGTGATCTATAAAAAAGAGGGCGGTTCCGCTTATATCGTGACGAATAATCACGTGGTCGATGGACAACAAGGGTTAGAAGTTTTATTAAAAGATGGAACAAAAGTGAAAGCAGAATTAGTCGGTACAGATGCTTACACTGATTTAGCTGTATTGAAAATCAGTGCTGACAAAGTCGACACTGTTGCTTCATTTGGCGATTCTGCTTCATTGAAAGTCGGCGAACCTGCGATTGCGATTGGTTCTCCTCTAGGTTCTCAATACGCGAATTCCGTAACATCAGGGATCATTTCTTCCTTGAATCGCCAAGTGACAAGTACCAATGAATCTAATGAAACGGTCAATATCAACGCGATCCAAACAGATGCAGCGATCAACCCGGGGAACTCTGGTGGTCCACTAGTTAATATCGAAGGACAAGTCATTGGTATCAATTCAAGTAAAATTGCATCGACTTCTGATTCTTCAAGTGTAAGTGTTGAAGGAATGGGCTTTGCGATTCCAAGTAATGATGTCGTAAATATCATCAATCAACTTGAAAGAGATGGAAAAGTAACACGCCCTGCACTGGGTATCACAATGACCGATCTTTCAGCCGTTTCTACACAACAACAGGAACAGATCTTAAAATTACCATCTTCTGTAACAAATGGCGTGATCATTCGTTCTGTTCAACCAGCAACGCCTGCGGAAAAAGCTGGCTTAGAACAATATGATGTCATCACAAAAATCGATGATACAGAAGTCTCATCTGGTGTTGAATTACAGTCTGTGCTTTATGGTAAAAAAGTTGGTGACACTGTGAAGATCACTTATTACCGTGGCGAAGAAGAAAAAACTGTAGATATCAAATTGACAATTGATAATACTGCATTAAACAAAGGAAATTCAAATAGTTCCAATGGCTCAAATAATTAATAAAAAAGACGACTACCTCAGTGGAGGTAGTCGTTTTTTTATTATTGCTAGTTTTTGAATGCTTCGCCAACTATCGCATCTTCAGGTAAAACTAAGATGCCTTTTTTCTCTGGGGCGTTAGGTACGTGAAGTTCCTTTGCAGAGCAAATCATTCCGTCACTTTTGACCCCTCTTAATTCTCCAGGCCAAATCATCATACCATCTGGCATCATTGCACCTGGTTTGGCAACGACTACTTTTTGCCCTGCTTCGATATTTGGTGCACCACAAACGATTTGTAAAACTTCGCCACCATCTACTTCTGTTTCAGTTACTGATAAGTGGTCTGAATCTGGATGAGGTTCACAAGTTTTAACAAAACCAACAACGATTTTCGGTTGATTGTCTTTTTCGAGTGTTTCTCCAAAGCCAGCTTCCTTGATCAAACGGTTCAATTCAGCTAATTGTTCTTCAGAAATCGTTACTTGCCCGTTGCCTTCAATTGTTAGATGATCTGAGATATGGAAAAAGTTCCATGCAACGATTTGGCCAGATTCATCTTTGATCTGCGCAACATTCCATTTGCGAATAGCGGTATTTTCTGTTCCTTTATCGTCGGCTACGATCACCATTAGTGTGTCGCCCACATGTGCGCGATTATAAGCAAAAATCATTTTGTTTCCTCCAATATCATTTGTTGAAGTTGTTTTTTATTTATGGCAACTGAAGACATCGTACTTTCGGGAAACCCAACGTAGTCCAGCGCCAAACTCTCTTGCTTTATCTTAACAAAAAAAGGCGGTTCTTGCATGATAAATTCTCTTAGGAAACCTTGCCGGAATAAAAAGAAAGCACGGATCACAAAAAAAGACGAGGAAACGAAATGCACCATCTTTCGTTTCCTCGTCTTTTTTTGTTCAAGGATCTGCCTATTGAATCAAAAACTATGCTTCTCTTGGTTCTGAAACGACTAAGACATCACACGGAGCTTGTCGAATCACATAGCTTGCCACACTACCAGTCATAAAACGTTCAACGGCATTTAACCCTGATTGACCAATCATGATCAAGTCGATTTGATATTTCTTTGGTAGTTTTACTGCCATAGATTCTCTGACCGAACCGTAAGCCACAATACCTTCTATTTTTTGGTAATCAACGGATTTTCCGTAATTTTTACATTCTTCAATCAATTCTTTTGCTGATTCAGTCTGTTGATCGATCAAGGATTGGTCAATAGGCGTATACCCCATAAATTGATAAAATTGTTGGTCGATCACATTCGTCACATATACTGTGCCGTCATTTCTACGAGCTACCTCAACGGCTTTTTTGAATGCAGCAAACGCTTGCTCGCTTCCGTCAATTCCAACTAAGATTTTCTTATATGCTTGTTCCATTTTTCCCACTCCTCTCGTTTCTCACTGCTGAATCGTTTTTGTTAAAAACTGTTCGATTTCTTCTTTTGTTTTACGATCTTTATTGACCAGACGACCTAGCTCTTTCCCATCTTTAATGACAATAAAACTTGGAATACCGAAAATATTCCATTCTGCTGCTAAGTCGATATACGCATCACGATCCATTTCGACAAATGTCCAATCTGAAAAGCTGCGCTCGATCTCTGGCATTTGTGGTTTGATGAAGCGACAATCGCCACACCAATCGGCAGTAAAGAAAAAGATATGATTGCCTTTTTCAACATAACCGGCTACTTCTTCAAGACTTTTAGGAGTAATCATAGGTTCACACTTCTTTCTTATTCTATATTCTACTTAAATTATACACCTTTACAAAAAACTGACCAAACTATATCTAAAAAATAAAAAACGAGCAAAAGCGGATAGCCTTCACTCGTTGATTACTTATTTTCCGTAAACGATCGTATTCACCGTTGATTTATCTAAGCCCTTCAATGTTTGGATCAACATTTCTCTGGCTGCTTCAAAGTCACGGATACTAAACATCGTTTGATGCGTATGGATATAGCGCCCAACCACACCGATAACGGTACTTGGGATTCCTTCATTTTGTGTATGAGCAGCACCCGCGTCGGTACCACCTTTTGATACAAAGTATTGATATGGAATATTGTTTGTTTCAGCAATATCTAGTAAATATTCACGTAAACGTGGCAACATGATCAATCCTGGATCTTGGATACGCATCAAGGTGCCTTCTCCTAGATGACCAAATGTGCCTTTTTTCGTTACTGTATCATCCGCTGCAGAGCAGTCTACCGCAAAGAATAGATCAGGTTTGAATTTGTTCACTGAAGCTTTTGATCCACGTAAACCAACTTCTTCCTGGACGTTAGCACCGGCGATCAGCGTATGACCTAATGTTTCTTTTTCTAGGGCTTCTAATGCTTCCAAGACCATCGTACAACCGTAACGGTTATCCCATGACTTACTGATGATATTTTTGCCATTTGCTGTTTTGATCGTTTCTGCAAAAGGTACGATCGTATCTCCTGGTAGGACACCAAAACTCATTGCTTCTTCTTTTGATTCAAAACCAGCATCAAATAAAATATCTGTTACTTCGACTGACTTTTGACCACTTGTACCACGTAATAAATGTGGTGGAACGGAAGAAGAAATACATGGGTAATTTTCCCCTGTTGATGTCTTCAATGTAAAGCGTTGAGCCGATACTACATAAGGATTCCAACCACCTAGCGGTACCACTTTGAACAATCCGTTATCTTGGATTTGTGTCAACATAAAACCAACTTCGTCCATGTGTGCTGCCACCATCACACGAGGGGCATCCGCTTCTTGGTGATGACGCAATCCAAAGATCCCACCTAATCCATCTAATTGTAATTCATCAACTAGTGGCTCCATGTGTTGTTCCATGTACGCGCGGATATCTTGTTCAAAACCGCTTGTTCCTTGTAATTCTGTTAATTCTTTGATACGTTGAAATGTTTTTTCATCCATAATAATGATCGTCTATAATTCAGACTTGTCTCCTTTCAATCTCAGCTTTGATTTGTCTTAAAAAAATAGCATCTGGACAAATCTATCGTGATCATTATACCGTATTTTATTTCAAAACGGTTATTTATTTCAAAGAAAATCCGATAGTGTGGTAAAATAAAGCCAAAGAAACTTGTGTAATTGTAAAGGAGGGCAAGCAGTATGTATGAAGAAAGTGAACAGGCCTATTTCAAAGGTGGTTTAGCTGTCGGACTTGGTTTAGGATTATTAAGTGGCGTGGCAACTGCACTATGGTACAACCGTAACAAAACGATGTCCGCTGATGAAGTCTTAGCTACCATCAAAGAAGCATTTTTAGACGAAGGCTCGATTGAAGGTTCCTGGATCTCTTTTGAGAAAGAACCGACACGTAAATTTGCAATCCATTCAAAAGCTTATCGTGGTGGGATTTCTCGCATAGAAGATGGGGAAATCGTCTATTATGAATTTTTAGCAGATGCCTATACTGGTACTGTTTTAGATATTTCTAGAAAAAAAGGAACAGATGCTTGATTTCATTTTTAAAAGATTCTCTTAGAAATAGGCTTTCCTATGGATAAGGGCTTCTTTTTTTGTGTAAAAACTGGTATAAACGTACATGATAGGTTATGCTTAGTTTAAACTTTTTCAATTTATTTAGGAGAGTGAAAAATGAATCACACAGAAAAAATTGCTGTCCTGATTCCTTGTTATAATGAAGAAGCAACGATTCCCACAGTCATTGCCGACTTTAAACGAGAGTTACCAGAAGCAGATATTTATGTATACGACAATAACTCAACGGATCACACCTACGATTTAGCAGTTGCAGCGGGTGCTATTGTAAAAAAAGAACCTCGTCAAGGTAAAGGAAATGTTATACGTCAAATGTTTTTTGACATTGATGCTGATTATTATTTGATGGTAGACGGAGATGATACATATCCAGCCGAAGCCGTACATGGACTTTTAGAAAAATTACGTTCTGGCGAAGCGGATATGGTTATTGGCGATCGTCTTTCTAATGGCACTTACTTTGAAGAAAATAAACGCGCCTTCCATGATTTTGGCAATAATTTAGTTAAAAATACGATCACTCGTTTATATAAAACAAAAATAAGAGACGTGATGACTGGCTATCGCGGATTTAATCGTATTTTTGTCAAAAGTTTTCCGATTATGAGTGCGGGATTCCAAATCGAAACGGAATTGACCATTCATGCCTTAGATAAAAAATTCAAATTAGTTGAGCTCCCTATTGATTACCGTGATCGCCCAGAAGGTAGCGAATCAAAATTGAATACCTTTTCTGATGGCTTTAAAGTCATTATGATGATTATTAAAATGTGTAAAGATTATAAACCTATCCTATTTTTCAATATCTGGACAGTCATTTTCTTTTTAGCTGGTCTGTTCACTGGGATTCCTGTCATTCGGGAGTTTATGTTGACCAGCTTTATTACTAAAGTCCCTTCAGCCATATTAAGTACAGGATTGATGATCCTAGCTTTACTTTCACTAGTTACCGGTATGATTTTAGATACAGTCGTTACAAATGCAAAGAAAGAGTACGAACTGAACCTCTATCATGTTTATCATGAGTATCACCAAAATAAAAAAGAAGAGAGATGATTTTATGCAATCATCCCTCTTCTTTTTATCTTATCATTTATTTCTCTGATGCAATCGTCACAAACTTCACTTCGACATATTCCTCTACCCCAAAAGTTCCGTTCTCACGGCCAAATCCTGAATGTTTGACTCCCCCAAATGGCGTCGCAGAATTTGAAATGGCCGTGTCATTGACGCCTACCATGCCATATTGCAATTTATTGCTTACATTGTTGATCGTATGGATATTTGTCGCAAAGAAATACGATGCTAAACCAAAAATCGTATCATTGGCATCTTTGATTACTTGTTCTTCGTCTTCAAACGTAATGATTGGAATCACTGGTCCAAATGTTTCATTGTAGAAAATATCCATTTCCTTTTTCACGCCATCTAATACTGTCGGTTCAAAGAAGAAGCCATTTGCATATTCTCCGTCCGTTAGACGATGACCGCCAGCCAAAATTTCTGCTCCTTTAGCTACTGCATCTTCTAGTTGTTCTTCAACTTTTTTTACGCCTTCTTCATTGATCAATGGCCCCGTAGTTGGATCGTCTAATCCATTTCCAACAGTCACTTCTCTGATTTTTTCCACAATCAATTTTGTTGCTTGTTCTTTGATTTCTTTATGGATAAAAATTCGATTTGGTGACGTACATACTTGTCCATTGTTGATAAATTTCGTTTTGATCAATGTATCGACTGCTAATTCTACATCAGCATCTGGAAAAATAATAAATGGCGCATGTCCACCTAGCTCCATGGATACTTTTTTCAAGGTAGGTGCTGCTTGTTCATTTAGAATTTGTCCGACTTCTGTTGAGCCTGTGAATGTGATTTTTTGAATATCATCCGATTCAGATAAAATCTTCCCGATTGTGGAGGAATCACCCATGACGATATTTACGACACCATCTGGAAAGCCAGCTTTGTGGAATAGTTCCATCAGCGCAAGTGCTGATAAAGGTGTTGATTTTGCTGGTTTTAAAATAACCGTACATCCTGCGGCGATTGCTGGTGAGATTTTACGAATGATCATGTTAGAAGGAAAATTCCATGGTGTGATGGCACCGACGACACCGATTGGTTGTTTACGTGCTTGCCATTGTTTCCCTTCAGGTGAAGGAATGATTTCTCCCATGATCCGTTGACCTTGCGCTGCATTCCAGCGAAGGTTCTCGACATTTGTTTGGATTTCTGCAGTTGCTTGAGCGAGCGGTTTCCCTTGTTCCATCGTCATGATTTTTGCTAAACGTTCACTGTCTTCTTCTACAAGATCAGCCATTTTATTCATTAATTTTGCTCGTTCGCTTGGTGCTGTTCTTGACCAATCCACGAATGCCTTATTGGCAGCTTTGATTGCTTCTTTTGTCTCTTTTTCGCCACCTTGTTGAACGCTTGCTAATGTTTCCCCAGTTGCTGGATTGACGACATCAAGTGTTCCTTCAGAGCCTTCAAGCCATTTGCCATTAATATAAAGATGAGTTTCTACTTGCGGTAAATCATATTTCCCCATAGTTTTCCTCCTCTATTCTTAATTACATAACAACCGTAACACTAATAAAGTCAAAGCTCAAACCATCTGTTTAGCGTGAATCTATCCCACTCAGACCTACATCTTCAATTTTTTCGTTCTTTTGAAGAATAAATTGATCGTTCATTCAAAACCTTTATTACAATGAAATAGAGTATCACTATAATTTTATCCTACGACTAAAGGAGTGTTTTTATGGGACTATTTGATGGCTTGATGGGAAATGCTACCCAAAAAGATACAACCAATATCACAAGAGAAGTTCAAGAAATCCTGATTCCAATGGAACAGGTAGAGTTAGCGTTCAAATTAGTACGTGATTTGATTATTTTTACCGACCGTCGGATGATTATCGTCGATAAACAAGGAATGACCGGTAAAAAAAGCGAATATAAATCGATCCCTTACCGTTCGATTTCACGTTTTTCGATTGAAACAAGTGGGCATTTTGATTTAGATGCCGAATTGAAAATTTGGATCTCTAGCGCAGAATTGCCCGCTGAATCGTTACAATTTAGAAAAGATAAGAATATCATCGCCGTACAACAGGCACTTGCAGCAGCTGTTTTATCTTAAACTTACAATCATCACAAAGAACCTCCATATCCAAAACTTGAATAAATTTGGGTGTGGAGGCTGATTTTTCATTGTTGACGACTTATGCAAAACTCTTCCTAAAGATTTAAAATTTTATAGTACACGGCCTTCATTTTTTTGATGATTCGCTCTTTTTTCTTTAAAATCCATTTTGTCTGGTTTAAATTTCTTCATATTTTTCTCTTTGATTTTATTGATTTCTGTAAAAGAACGTTGTTTGATATCCTCGATTTTTTGTCTTCTTTTCTCTTTTAACTTTTCTAGATCTTTTTCTCTCATCACGCTCTCCTTTCTTTTGAAGAAGTTTGATTTCTAAGATTCACTGTAACCATACAAACCTAGAAAGTAGTATCAATCGAATAGGATGGTGGGACGTTCAAGTATCTTCTATTCATATTCTAGATTTTTGAAAATTTATCGCTCTTTATTTTTTTCGCTTTGCCCAATAGTCTGAGAATCACCACTGTGTAATACTTCTTTACTTCTATCGACTTCATTTAATGCTTGCTCTTTAACTGATGCTAATTTACGTTCTTTTCTTTCTCTAAGCCCTTCCAATGTTTCGTGTGCCATCGTAATTCCCTCCTTTAGTAATTATTCTATTGGATAAATGTCGAAAAAATGAACGAATTTTTTTTTGAAAATAAAAAAAGTATTTCCTCCACACTATAAAGAGAAAAATTACTGTTGGATAGTCGCTTGTAAACATTAATAAAATGAAATAATATTACTCTTTACAAATAAAAAAAGTACTAAAAACTACATATATCCACTTAATCACGCAAATACACTCAGCTTATCATCTTGTTTGTTGGTAACGGATCCGTCCACAAAAAAGCCTTCAGAGAAGCCCAATTCTCTGAAGGCCAGGTATCACTCAAGTCTTTGTCATTTGTTACCTATTGATTTTATCATGTTATATCTAAGATAGGCGTACAACTATTTCTGACTTTTGCAATGAATGTTGCAGTAAGAATAAAGATGATTTATTTTGCCAAACGATAGATAGCATCTGCATAAATCGCTGTAGCACGGAACAAGTCATCTAGACTCATAAATTCATTTGCTTGGTGCATTGTATCAGTGTAGCCTGGGAACATTGCGCCATACGCAACACCGCGTTTTAATAAGCGTCCGTATGTCCCACCACCGATGATTTGTTCGTAGCCTTTTTCGCCGGTATGATCTTCGTAGACTTGTAATAATGTTTCGACCAACGGATCATCCATTGGTACATAATGTGGTTCCATTACACGGGCACCACGAGTAACTGATGCACCTTCGTCTGCTACTGTTTTGTTCAGTTTACTTTCTAGTTCATCTGTGGTTGTGCCTTTAGGAAAACGGAAGTTCATGTTGATATAGTTATCGTCTTCTGAACCATTTTCTTTAAACGCAAACAATCCAGCATTCATTGTTAGTTTACCCATTTTTTCATCTTCGTGGGCAACGCCTAATTTCTCACCATAAAAGTCTTCATGGACGTAAGTAGCTACCACATGGATGAATTGTTTAGCTGCACCAATAAATTCATAATCATCGAGGAAGCTCGCTAAGAAAGAGCCGGCATTGATCCCAGATTGTGGGCTTGCGCCATGTGCCCCTTTTCCGACTACGTTGAGCGTAACAAATGTATGCTCTGCTTCGATCGAACCGTTGATTGGGTTTGCTTCAATAAATTCATAGAATGCCTTTTCTAAAGCAACTGCTGCATCTGCGCTTGGTACTTCAATTTTTGCAGTCGCTGTTCCTGGCACCATGTTTTCACGTAAACCTGACGTAAATGATTTCAATACATAGTCACCGGCATTATCGCCTTTAAAACGGAATGCGAAAGAAACATTACCTTTTTCTCCGTTGATGATCGGGAATTCCGCATCTGGTGAGAAACCGAAATCAGGTTCTTCTTCATGTTCAAAGTAGTAAGCCATATCTGCCCAACCACTTTCTTCGTCACTACCTACGACAAAGCGAACTTTTTTCGATAATTCTAAATCTAGATCTTTGATGATTTTCATCGCATAGTAGGCAGCCATACTTGGTCCTTTGTCATCACTTGACCCACGAGCAAAGATTTTTCCGTCTTTGATCACTGGTTCGTAAGGATCAGTATCCCAACCATCGCCAGCAGGCACCACATCCATATGCCCAAAGATTCCTAAGGTTTCGTCTCCTTCACCTAGATCGATGTGTCCTGCGTAATTGTCCACGTTTTTTACAACGAAGCCATCACGTTCACCATAAGCAAGCATGTGTTTCAATGCGTCACGAGGCCCAGGTCCAAATGGTGCATCTGAAGTTGCTTGTGAATCATCACGTTCACTACTTACGCGTAAAAGATTTTTTAAGTCTTCAAGCAAGTCTTCTTTACGTGCTTCGACTTCTTTTTGCCAATTGATTGTCATAAAGTTACTCCTCCACTCATTCAGTCTACGAGTTCATCATAACATAAATCAGACAAATTGTTTAAAAAATCAGACAACAGATAAACGAAACAGTTTTTTCTCTAAATATTATGGGCTATAATGAAATAAAGGAGGTTTTCTCATGGAATTAAATGAACGATTACTCCAACAAGTCATTACTCCTCGTTCTGTGAAATCCCATAAAGGTACGTATGGAAAAGTCGTACTGATTGGCGGAAATGAACAGTTTGGCGGTGCGATCATCATGAGCGCTTTAGCAGCTGTCCATAGTGGGGCTGGCTTGACAACTGTTGTAACAGATCCTAATAATCATGTGGCCGTCCATAGTCATTTACCAGAGGCAATGGTGGGGGATTGGACAAACAAAGAAACATGGCATTCGGCTTTTGAAGAGGCCGATGTCTTACTGATTGGTCCGGGATTAGGAACTAACCAACAAAGCCTTGAACTTCTGCAATTTGTCGTGACAAATCAAACAGAAAAACAATGGTTAGTCATTGATGGTTCTGCCCTGACACTACTTGCTACGCATTCACTGGAGCTTCCCTACCCAGAGCATACCGTTCTCACACCCCATCAAATAGAATGGCAACGCGTCAGTGGATTGCATTTAGATGAGCAATCTGAAGAGAATAATCAGCAGAAGCAACAAGCATTAGGGGCATCTCTTGTTTTAAAAAGTCATCAAACAACGATCTATGGGCAAAATGGCATCTATTACAATACAGCAGGTTCACCAGCTATGGCAACAGGTGGTATGGGCGATACGTTAGCTGGCATGATTGCTGGTTTTTTAGCTCAGTTTCCCAAAAATGACCAAACGATCAGTGCTGCTGTCTATTTGCATAGCTTTATCGGCGACCAATTAGCAAAAGAGCAGTATGTCGTTTTACCGACTCAAATCAGTCAGTACATCCCAAAATGGATGCATTATTTTAGTCAATGATAAGAAGGAGCATAACAATGGAAAAATATACTGGCTACCTTAGAGAGCCTTTTTATTATGAAACCGATCAAATGGGTATCATTCACCACAGCAACTATATCCGCTGGTTCGAAGAAGCACGTGTTGCGTTGTTAGAACACTTGGATTTTAGTTACAAGAAAATAGAAGAACAAGGCATCATCATCCCTGTACTAGGTGTAAGTTGCGAATACAAAGAGATGATCCGTTATGGGGACAAAATTTTGATCCAACCGATTATTGAAAGTTACACAGGCACACGCTTGAATTTCCGTTATGAGATTTACGACACAGACGATCAGCGTTTACGGACGACCGGTACAAGCCAGCACTGTTTCTTACTGGCAGAAAATCAACGTTTAGTCAAACTAAGCCGTTTCAACCCTAGCTTGGATAGTCTGTTTAAAACTTATGCAAACATCGACGCAGCCCCTGATTCTGCAACAGAAAGAAAAGAAAAGAAAAAATAAGTGTTTATTCTTGCCTTTTAACCCCCGATTTGTATAATGGAAAGAAAAAAAGCAGGTGATTATGATGTATGTCGTGAAAGTACTACACGGTTATATTGATAAAACTGGCTGTCGCACACGTGAAAAAAACCCGGAAAACTTGCTTGTCTTCAAAGACAAAAAAGAATCAGAAACCTTTGCCAATCAAATCGGTGGTCGTGTCAAACAACTACAGGAAGTTCGCCCAGATTGACTGTTGCTTTCGTGAAAGGATGAGATGTTCGCACTATGGATATGTATTGAAAAGAGTCGACAAACCAATTGTTTGCGGCTCTATTTTTGTGTTTCCGTTCGCTGTTCATATTGCTTCCTCCCTTATTCTGTTCCCAGTAAAGGATATGCTATACTGGATATAACTTTTTGAAAGGGGTGTTCTATGGGGAACAATTTGCAACAACAAGCATACGAAGCCATCAGACAACAAATCATCTATTCTGAATTAGCTCCAGGGAGTAAGATTTCCGACAGAATCTTAGAAGAACAACTAACGATTGGACGCACGCCGATTCGAGAAGCATTGATCCAACTTAGAAATCAGGAATTGATCAAAACAATTCCTCAATCCGGTACATATATCTCAAAAATCGACATACGTTCCGCAGACTTGGCACGTTACATGCGAGAAAAATTAGAACAACCAATTTTACAAGAGTGCAGTGCTAAAATGAACGATACCGCTCAGCAACGTTTGGAGATGATTTTAGAACAGACGGATCAAGCCATCTTGGCACAAGACAAAAAAACCTTTTTTCTTTTGGATAAAGCCTTTCACCAAATGTGTTACAAAGTCGCGGGGAAAGAAGAAATATGGCCTTGGCTTGAAAGCTATAGCACTCACTTAGATCGTTTCCGTTGGTTGCGTTTGACGATTTCTGAATTAGATTGGGGCCGTGTATTAGATGAACATCAAATCTTATTGAGAGCCATGAAAGAACACGCACTTGATGAAGTGGGCTTTCTTTGTAACCTTCACCTCCATATGATCATTGAGGAACAAGAACAAGTGATCCTTCATTATCCGAATTATTTTGAAGCATCCTCTGAAGGATGATTCAAAAGAGGCGGAACGCTCCGCAATTTTTAGGAACGTTTGCGCCTTCTTTTGCCTTATTCAAATAGATTTACAATGACTGAACAAGTCGCTCACAGAGTAGGGGATCATACGGCCAAATCATAGCGACTTCTAACACATATGGTGAAAATCCTACGTTATTCAACTTCTCCGAAAAGCTCATCGCTGCAATCTCACTCAATGTTCGGATCTTAGACTGATGACGATACCCAAAAAATCGCCATAGTTCTACAGTTTTCTGTTGGGTATACAATGTAGGATCGCATGTTTCAAGATGATGATATAATTCATGAGCTAAAATCAAAGAAGCCACTTGTTCCAGTGGGAGAGCAGTGATCTTTTCCTGTTCAAACTTCTGGATTGGTTCTGTCATTAAACAGATCCCCGTTGTTTCATCGTAAGTGGCGAGTGTCAAACGATCATCCCGCCATGCTGTTTCTCCATAGGAGATAGCGACATTTAATGTACGACAAAGCGCATGAATATTTTTTGTACGGTACTTTCGATAAATCACTTCTGCTAACCTTTCTCCACATTGTCTCGCCAGTTCTCCCCACGCTCGTTGCTCAGAAAGTGAGAGTTTCCCTACTAAAATCTCTCGTTTAAATTGATAATCACACCACTGTTGATCAGAAATCGTCATTAATTCTAAAATCAACTCATCTAGTTTACTTTTGCTTGATATTTCCCGCAATCACGATCACTTCTTCCGCTGGATCCAACATCGCGATTTCTAACTCCATCAAGAGTTGTAGTTGTTCAAATTCTGTCGCTGAAAAATCTGCGACACGCGCGCCGATACATAGATAAAATTCCGGTCGAGCAATCAGCTCAGTCTGATAGACCGCAAGTTCTTCCCATAATTGTTGGACAGCGGAGAGATACTGTTCAGCTGTAGTTTTCAGACATTTTGCATACCCTCTTTGAACTTTGATGAATCCTTTTTGGTTGATGATCCGTAATGCGCCGATTGAATGTTCTGGACTATTTTCCCCAACCACATAGAAGTAGTCAGTATTCGCTAATAAACGAACATCTTTGAGAGACATCCGTAAATCTTCTGCAGCTAATGTCAACGCCTCTGTTTCACTGATCTGCTTTGTTAAATCAGTCGCTTTGACTTCCGTTGAACCTGTAGCAATTGCCGTCACTTTCGACGTCTGTGGATCAATTTCAACATGGACTTCTATCGATTCTGGTGTAGCGCCAGATTCGATTGCTTTATTCATCGCTTCATTTTTCAATCCTCGAATCTCTTCTTTACTTGGAGAAGGAATGATCCGTTCTACCACATCTCTCACCATCGCTAATGCCACACCGATAGATGAGATCACTTCCGCATTTTCTGGTATTGAATACTTAACACCCATGTTCTGACTAAAATAAGTAATCAAGGACGCTGCTCCACCTCCTACCCCAACCAAGGAGATTTGCTCTTTTTCCAATTGATATTTTTCTGCCAGTTCCAAAATCACTGGTTCGATTTTGGCATAAGCTTTTGCCATGATTTGCTCAGCGATATCTTCCACAGAAGTCTGACAATAAGCTGCTAAAGCTTCTATGGCTTTTCTTGCGGCTTGTGGATCACCATAAGAAAAGTGTTCTTCTTGGACAAGCCCAAGAACATTTGCTGCACATGTATTGGTAATAGTGACCTCTTTTCCGTCTGCCAAAATCACTTTGACATAATCAGCCGGATCTCCCTCAATGGGTGAGAAAAAAACGATTTTCGGTTGATCGATTTTTTCAATCGGTGTGAATACAGCATAATCCAATCCAGCAATATGGGCTGAACGTGGTCCCACGTCAAGGATCCCTGTGCGATCTGCCCGAACCATTGAACCACCAGCCACACCTAAGACACGAACATCTAACGATGAAATATAGGTCGCATGACCGCCGACCACTGAGTAATCGATGGCTGGGCGCCCATTTCTAATAACACCAATATTTGTCGTTGTCCCTCCGACTTCAAAATACACACCATTCGAGGCACGTAAATACATCAAAGAACCCATGACAGAGGCAGCTGGACCTGAAAGCATCGTTAATACTGGTCGCTTCTTCATTTCAGCAATTTCCATTACACCACCATCACCACGCATAATCATCAAAGAAACATTGACACCGGCAGCTCGAACGGAACGTTCAGTTAATGTCGCTGTTTCTAACATTTTAGGCAAAATCGAGGCATTGATCGCTGCCGTTCGTGTGCGTCTCGTCAAACCATAAAGCTTTGTGATTTCAGAAGCCATCGTTGTTGGTATCCCTTGTTCCGAAGCAAGTGAATAGATGACTTGTTCTGGTTCACTATTATCTACGCCAAAAGCCATGGAAGAAACTAAAACTTCCGCCTGTTCTTTTTTAAGTGTAGCAATCGTCTCTAACACTCGTTCATTTGTCAATTGTTTGATTGGCAAGAACACATTTGCAATGTCTATTTTTCGATTATTCCCTAAATCAATCGGTGCTAATCGAGTTTGTCTTTTTGCCAAAAAACCTTCGAACCCTCCCTTAGCCATTCCGATCACTCCTACTTTTGCCACATCTCCTTCAATCAAGGCATTCGTTGCTTGAGTTGTAGAATGCGCGACAAAAACAACATCCTCGGGGCTGATCTGATTTTCTTGCAAACAATTTTGGAACGATTGTACGACCCCTGCAGCTACACCCTCTGGATGGTGATGCGTTGTTTTAACAGATGATTTACCGATGATTTCATGTGTCGCATTGTCGATTGCGACTGCTTTTGTATGGGTACCGCCTACATCAATGCCCATTCTTACTGCACGTTTCATTTTGCATCCTCCAAATTTTTTACTTGCTATATCTATCGAAAATTACCATAAAGGATCAACGTCAAGATACAGACGATCACACCGATCGCCCACCCTGTCGGAATCGATTTTTTCATGAATTCACGAGAGGAAACCTTTGTATACCCTAATCCCCATGCGATCCAGGATTGCGTGATATCTAAATGCTGTGGCGCAATGGTCGTCGTCGCAAATAGCGGAAATAAGAAGGCCACGGGCATTGTCGGATTAACTGCTAAAACGACTGCCAAAATCGCTGATCCCGAACCGACTAGACTCAACGGACCACGGAAAAAACCTAGAGGCGTCAACCATGCAAAGGCAATTGCCAACACAACAGGTGTCTGGGGAATAAAGTCTCCCAAAATCGCAGAGAAATAAGAAGAAGCATATACCGCCGAATTATTGAACATTGCTAAAGTCATCAAAAAGCCAACCATCGGTGCTACATCTGTTGCTCCATCTGTAAATAATTTTGCGAATTGTCGGCAGATATCCTTGTATCCACCACGTAATTTCCCAGTAAACAGCAACGCCCAGATCCCTGCCAACATGAAACCAAGAATAATCGGAATTTCTAATAACACTACTCCCAACACAGGGATAACGACTGTCAACCAAGAAATCATTGGCGCTTCCCCACCTTCTCGCGGAAGTTCAGCTGCCATTGCATAGCGTTTCTTTGGGTTCATTGATATATTAGCTACAAGTAGAACGATCACTAAACTTACGATCATGCCAATCATTCCGATTTGAAAGTAATCATTGTATGTATAATTTTCAGCCGCAGCATTAAACCCTGCATAGATCGTTTGGTATTGCTTGAAATTGACAATATTTGCAAAGATCCCTGCCATAATCGAACCCATGAATGCAAATAGAGCAACAGGTGCAGCAATTCCTAACGACATCAAAATCGGTAAAACGATCACCGCAATTGAAATCACTGGGCCAATCCCAGTCATCGACATAAAAATAATTGACGTTACAAGACATAAAAGGCTCATCGTGATCCGCGGTTTATCACCGCCAAGCTCTACGACTTTTCGAATCAATGTAGCTGCTATCCCACTATCTACCAATACTCGTCCAAAAAAAGCACCAAAAAATACATTCACTAAAATCGATTTCGCATATTCCGCTGGACCAGTAGCATATACATGGGTCAACACATCAATGACTGACTGTCCTTCCATTGCGGCATTCGGTGAGAAAAAATTACCAATCAGCGCCAATCCCATCCAAATTGTCGCCATGATCGCTAAACCAACCATCAAATTAAGTCCTTTGACACAATACCAAACCATAAAAAAGAACGACAAAATCAACAACATGCCAATAATCATTTCGCTCATAGACTCACTCCATTCTATTTCATCTCACTGATATATCAGTTGATTCATTCTACCTTACAGAGAAATCGCTTTCATTAAATGTTAACGACAGAATAAGTACATATGATTAAAAAAGATTCATTACGAGCTACTGAAATGTCTTTTCAAAAAACATTTCAGTCAGATAACTATATACACAGATTCATTATCTAAGATAAAAAATGAGCTATGGTCACCTTTCTTTTCAAAAAAATATCATGCACTTTATCTATTTGGTTATTTCAATTTATTTGTACATAACAGAAATTTTATTGAAGTTTGATAGATATAAAAAAACACATCTAAGCAAGCTTAGATGTATTTTGCTTCGAATCTTATATTTATCTTGAAACGGTCACTCCTTGTTCATTTGAAGCGATGTTTACCGCATCCATGATCTGACCGTTTTTGGATAGCACAATAATGTTGACACCTGTTTTATTTCTTGATACCTCGACGCCGTCGATTTTAATTCTAGAAAATTGTTGCTCCTCATAAGGCGTAAAACTAGAAAGCATTGAGATGTTCTTATCAGTAAGTTTTTGATTAACTTCATTATAATTTTCATTTTGCGAAAGAATAGGAGTCTGATTCTCTTGACGAATACCAGTAAAATTCCAATTATGAGTAAACTTCTGTAAATCAAGATCCGGTAAAAGTTTTGCTATTTTCACTGCTAAAGCTTCACTCATTTGTTGGGACTTACCTGAACCAGCAATCAGAACTGTATAATCTGAGTCTTCTAATTCTTTTAGATATTCCTGATAATCCCAAATATTCATCAACGTTGGATCACCATTTTTATAAATCGAATTCCAAGCATTTTTAGAAACCAATCGAATCGTCTCTAAGCCAAAATATTTAGCATTTGAACGGTTGATCTGAGAGTCTATGTTCGCTCCAACGTGTGACAGTGCGCTAGAATATGCTGGATAGGGCATCCCTTCATTTGCATTGAAATCAGCGAGCAAAGGATTTAGATTCCCTTGCTTTTTCTGGTTCTCTACATACCTATATTGTTCGTTGATATCACGATAAGACTGAACGATCCCTTGCACACCTAAGACAAAGGAAAATAAAAATTGAACAATGAGAATTGAGCTGATCACACTATAAAAATTTCCAGCTATTGTCTTCGTTAATTTATTTGGCCATTCGATTAACATCGCAATAATAATATACAATGCGCCACCAAAGAATGACCGCCCCCAGTTAAGTCCAGTTGGCGAAAGAGATAACACATAGATAGTTGCTAGTCCGGCAAGAATATATAAATATGAAAGTCGGAACCAGTTTTTATGATGGTTAAAAATAATACCTAATGCAATTAAAATAGCCGCTAAAACAAATAATTGCAAACTGTTTTCATAAAGAGTTCGTGTAATCCCAAAAACACCAGTATATAACTTACGAGCAAATGACCATGTACTACGGTCAAAGTACGTAGCTCGTATCGCATTCCCAGGAGCCGCAACCATCATTAATAATCCAAAGATTGCTCCACCTAAACCTGAAAGCAACCATACCTTGATCGGTCTTTTCTCTTTATAGATAAAATAGATATATCCTAAAACAACAAGAATCGCTCCACCAGATGTATTTTCATTACACCATCCGGCAAGTATCCCTAAAACTGTCATAATAATAATTTGCAATGGTTGACTGAATGGTAGTTCTCGACCTTTTGTATAATAGCGGTGATACATAGAAAGGAAACTAATAATGATGATGCCACCCCATAGATAATTCGAAGCTCCAGTCTCCCATAAGATCGTTTGTCCGAAAGTTGGGACAAATAGCCAAATCAACAAATTGATTATTAAATATTTAAACACATAAAAATTCTCATTATCTTTAGTTGATATTTTATAGATCAAAATGGTTAGTAAAACATAAATCAATGGATTCATAAAATTGAATACGATTTTTGGCATCAATAAAAATAAACGCGCAATGATATGGACCACTGACCGACCTGTCCAATTCATATATTGCATATATTCGTCATGGAGAATAGTTGAAAAACTGGTTGTTTTGTACATGTATTCAATATCATCTGCAATCAATGGCGTTAAAAAATTCAAGATGACCATGACTACGTAAACAGAAACTATCACAATCATCTTTTTATGCTTACAGATACTATCGATTATTCGATTCATTTTGTTCTTCCCTTCCAACAGTTATTTAAGTGATTACTTATGGATATTATTATAACATTATTACAAGATTTCAAATCATTGGATGCCCTCAAATCAAATTATACTATTCATCATTTTTTTATATTGATATCAAAATCCTTTTATACCTTTAAATAAAAATGTAATTTACCATGAAAGTAATATTTATTGACAATAAAGAAAATTTACGAGGAATCAACAGGAACAAATCTACGCGAATCTTTTTACTTGATTCTACAAGGAATTTATCAAAACCACTGGATTATTCAAGATAAATCCTAATTAAAATTTAGTATTAAAATCAAATCATACAATAATGAAGATCCCACAGCTGAAAAAAAGAAAAGTCTTTTACTATTTGATAGATACAAGGAGAGTACAAATATGTTAGGACAATTTCCGAAACAAAATAAAAAACCCACACAATAAAGGTGGGTTTTACGCTAGTTGCTTATTTAGCTAAAGCGTCTTTTGCTTGGTCAGCTAATGCAGTAAATGCTGCTGCATCATGGACAGCCAAGTCAGCTAACATTTTGCGGTTGATGTCGATTTCAGCTAATTTCAAACCGTGCATCAATTTTGAGTAGCTTAAGCCATTCATACGAGCCGCTGCGTTGATACGAGCGATCCACAATTTGCGGAAGTCGCGTTTCTTTTGACGACGATCGCGATATGCGTAGTTGTATGAATTCATTACTTGTTCTTTTGCTGTTTTAAATAAAGTGTGTTTTGAACCGTAGTAACCTTTTGCTAATTTCAGCATTTTTTTGCGACGTTTACGAGTTACTGTTCCACCTTTTACACGTGCCATGTATAATTCCTCCTAATAAAAATAAATCTTTAAATTTCAGTTATTTTACGTTCTTATTTCATTTTTGCTAGTTGTTGACGAATACGTTTGAAATCGCCACTAGAAACCATGCGCGCTTTACGTAATTGACGGCGTTGTTTTTTAGTTTTGCCGTGGAAACGGTGACTTGTAAACGCACGGAAGCGTTTCAATCCGCCTTTACCAGTACGTTTGAAACGTTTTGCTGATCCGCGGTGTGTTTTTTGTTTTGGCATGACTATATTTCCTCCTCAAAATCTTTCGTTATCCGACTATTGACTGTCCAACAATCAGTTAGTCATTCAAATTACTTACTGTCGTTTTTCGGTGCCAGCGTCAAGAACATGCTGCGTCCGTCCATTTTCGCTTTTTGTTCCACTGTTGCAATATCAGCAGTTTCTTCAGCTAAGCGATCCAAGACTTTTTGACCAATTTCTTTGTGGGTAATGGCACGGCCTTTGAAACGGATAGAAGCTTTCACTTTATCGCCTTTCTCTAAGAACTTACGTGCATTACGAAGTTTTGTATTGAAGTCATTCAAATCAATTGTTGGACTTAAACGAACTTCTTTTACATTGATCACTTTTTGTTTTTTACGCGCTTCGCGGTCTTTCTTTTGTTGCTCGAAACGGTATTTTCCGTAGTCCATGATTCGCGCTACTGGTGGTTTCGCACCTGGAGCAACTAACACAAGATCCAAGTTTGATTGTTCTGCAATTTGCAATGCTTCTGCTTTTGACTTAACTCCTAATTGCTCACCATCTGAACCGATCAATCGTAATTCACGTGCACGAATGCCGTCGTTAACCATCATATCCTTTGCTATGGTCATTCACCTCCAAATATTATGAGAGAAAGAAAAGCTTACCGAATGAACGGCAATAAAAAAACGAGTTCTTTTGATAGAACCCGCACGTACTCCACCTATACTACATATAGATGAAAACTATCTAGCCCAGTGACTGTATCAACTAAGGCGAGAAGCGGGTGCTTCTGCTTTTATTTCTCAACTTAATTATCATACCAAATCCATTTCTTTTTGTCAATCATTTTTCCACTTTTTTCTATTTGCTCATAGCAGTGATTCATCTCATGCAACTCAGCAATTGGACATTTTTGTTGCTCTGCTTCTCACCAATCGAATACGTGCCTCCTTTGCTACTACCTCATTTACGTTTTATATCGTTTTATATCGTTTTGTTTCTTTCGTTTTAAAAGAATAAAAATAAAATCTGATCAAATCATTCATTTCTTCATTCCAAAAAAGTTGCTGAAAACCTTAAAAACAACGTTACAGCACATCTTATTTTCTATGTTCCTACTATGTTTTCACCTGCACATCGTTATAAACTAATTCGTAACTCTTCTTTTTTTAACCTTAATTTCAGATAACACTAATTACGAAACTCATCTTTTGATATACGTTGCCTAAATCTTATTTACATAAAAATAGAGAGAATTGCTTGAGATATTTATTTAACAACCTCGAAATTCTTGTATCTAAATTAACGAGATTCTAAATCGTTTTTTTCGATAATTAGGTGAAACACGCCTAACATAATCTAAGAGCAAAAAATTGCTGGTTGCATCCATAAAAAGAGATTAAAACAACCAACGAAAAGGTATATATGTGAATAACCATGAAAAAACAACTATGAATGATCAGCTAAGCTACCTCATTTAGAAAAAAATTGTTTGTTATTTTTTATATACAGAATAAAAAAACAAATAATCAATAAAAAACACAACAAAAACATCTCTAAAAGCAATATTTATTCATATTTCCAATAATTATTTTCCAATTTGGTGTCAAGTCCCAAATTTACCTAATATCTGGTATAAACAGATTATTCAATAGTAAAATTCTCTGATAGTATTACATAAAGATAACAACGAAGCACATCGAACGAGTCATACTCATCGACCTTATTAGTTATCTAAATTATCATTTTATCTATGGAGGGAAACATGAAAAAACAAATTTTAGCAACAGTTCTATGCTCTAGCATTTTAGTAGGAGTAGGTTTATCTATTGGAGGACAAGACACTTCAGCTCACGGTTATGTACAATCACCGATCAGTCGTTCATACCAAGGAAGCCGCGATCGCTCAATCAATCATGATGCAGCATTAGCAAAATACGGTCCTGTGATTTATGAACCACAATCTTTAGAAGCGCCAAAAGGATTTCCATCAGCAGGTCCTGCTGACGGACAAATCGCTTCTGCAGGCGGTGCTGTTGGAAACAACTTCAACTTGGACCGTCAAACTGCGACAATGTGGACAAAACAAGACTTAAACACAGGTCCTAACACATTCACTTGGCGCTATACCGCAACTCACCCTACAACTAAATGGCATTACTACATCACAAAAGCTGATTGGAATCCAAATGATCAATTAAATCGTAGCGATTTTGAATTGTTAACAACGATCAACCATGGTGGCGCTCAAGCTGCAACCAACCCATCACACTCAGTGAATATTCCTAGCGACCGTCTTGGTTACCATGTTGTTTTAGCTGTTTGGGATGTCCACGATACAGCAATGGCATTCTATCAAGTAATCGACGTAAACTTGAAAGGTGACTCGGTAATTCCAGTAGCACCTACAGCACCACGTAATGTTCGTGCAACTGACGTGACTTCTTCAACTGTTCAATTGACTTGGGATGGACAAGCAAATGCTTCATCATTCAACGTTTACCGTGACGGTCAATTATTAGGAAATACAGCTTCACCAGATTTCAGCGATCAAAACTTAACTGCGGAAACTACATACACATACGAAATCGAGGCAGTAGGCCAAACAGGATTAGTTTCTGAAAGAACATCTTTATCTGTAACAACTTTATCTGAAACGGCAGAAGAAAAACCGACTGCACCTAGAAACTTACATTCAATGGGTCAAACAAGCTCAAGCGTTTCATTGATGTGGGGAGCTTCAACACACTCGAAAGGAATCAAACAGTATGATATCTTCCGTAATGGCGAGTTGATTGGTTCAACTGCTGAAACTGTTTTTGAAGTAGAAGGTCTAACTCCTGAAACGCAATACTCATTTGTCATTCGCGCAATCAGCAATGAAGGCGATGTTTCAGATGCAAGTAACACATTAACAATCACAACTGATCGCGATGAAAACGGTGGCGGTGAAGTCGTTACTGGACGTCAATGGACAGTAGGAAGCTTCTTCTCACCTGTGTCTTATACAGCCGGTGAAGAAGTTGTACACAACGGTGTGACTTACATTACTTGGCAGTCTCACTTGAACTACGGTGATACAAACTGGGCACCAGGAATTGCTCACTCATTATTCTATCCTAAATAAATCACTCACTCCCCTTTGTTCGACTAAACAGCGATTGAAATAAGCAAGAGGCAATCACTCATTTGTGGTTGCCTCTTTTTTGTGATTTTTTATTTGGACAATTCAAAGTTCCATTTAAGTCAGAACATTTTTTTATACGCTGATTTCTTCGCGGATCTCCGTTAGTTTTTCTTCAATCATTTGTAACACTTGCACTCTAGCTGCTTCATCTTCCACAAAGTTCAAGCAGTCCCCGTCGATTTGAAGCTTAGGACTTTCACTATAAGCTTCATACCATTCATCATAACGGCGATTCAATTCTTGATAATACTCATAGAGACTAGGATCAAAAGAAAGTTGCTCATATGCCCGTCCTCTTTTTTCGATCCGTTCTAACATGGTTGAAAAAGATACGCGAATATGAACCAATAGATCGGGATGTTTTTTCGATGCCGCATAGGGCAATTCTTCCATCATGTTCGCCAATAATTCATCGTAGACTTGGACTTCTGTTGCTGTCGCTCGACCAAGATCTGCATTTAAATGAAATAATAATGAATCTTCATAGATCGAACGATCTAACACATTGTTATCCTCTTGCATCGCTTGCTTGATGCTTGCAAATCGCTTATTCAAAAAATAAATTTGCAATAAAAACGCATATTGTTCAGGGTTTGCATAAAACAAAGGCAATACTTCGTTGTCATCGATTGATTCGTAAAATGCCTGACTCTTAAAATGGTCAGCAATCATTTTTGTTAAGCTTGATTTCCCTGCTCCTATCGTTCCTGCTAAAACAATCACACTCATTTCCCTCCAGCTCACTTCTCCCACTAAATACAGTGTTTTTTTCTCATATTTCTAAATATAACCCCAATATCTTGTGGTGTCAAACGAAATCAACAAGATTCTTTCCTATGAAAAATCAAAATTTTATTAAGAAAATCACGTTTTTTATCGAGAAATCGTATTCTTTATTTTACTTCTTGACTGGTTTTAGTAAAATAAAGAAGGACTGTTTTTTTGGACAAACATTGCGCACATAGTAATAGGCGCTTTATTTTTTGTTAAAAAGCTACTCTTAGAGGAAAAGAAGGAGTTGTATTATGGCAATTCATGGCCAAGGGGAATCGAGTGGAAAACTGATTTTAATGGGTGAGCATGCTGTCGTTTACGGCGAGCCTGCCATTGCCTTTCCGTTTTATGCAACAAAAGTAACAGCTACACTTGAAGCACTCCAATCATTCAATAAAGATCAACTTATTTCTTCCTACTATATAGGAAATTTACATGATGCACCACATGCGTTGAATAATATCAAACAGCTGATTGCTGGTCTGAAAACTCACTACCATGTGCAAGACACCTTGCGTTTAACGATTGAAAGCACCATCCCTGCAGAACGTGGGATGGGTTCCAGTGCAGCCGTAGCCACTGCGATCACACGAGCTTTTTATTCCGCCTATGAGTTGCCATTATCACGAGAACAATTATTGGCACATGTGCAAGTTTCTGAAAAAATCGCACATGGAAACCCCAGTGGAATCGATGCTGCCGCAACAAGTGGATTCGAACCGATTTATTTTACAAAAGGCCATCCTTTTGATTATTTTGCGTTGAATGTCGATGCTTTCTTGATTGTCGCTGATACGGGAATCAAAGGACAAACACGTGCAGCGGTGAAAGATGTCGCACACCTTTTTGAGAAAGATGCGCAGAAAACTGGACAAAAAATCCAACAACTAGGATACTTGACGAAACAAGCTAAAAAAGCAATTATCGACAATTCACCAGAAAAACTAGCTGAAGCAATGAATGATGCCCAGCGCATTCTAAAAAGTTTGACGATCAGTAATGACTTTTTAGATACTCTGATCGCTACCGCACTTGCTGCTGGCGCTTTAGGTGCAAAATTGACCGGTGGCGGACGTGGTGGATGTATGATTGCCTTAGCACAAACAAAAACAGAAGCTCAAGAAATCAGCCACGCACTAATACAAGCAGGCGCAGCTGAAACTTGGATTCAAGGATTAGGAGTACATACCTATGCTTAGTAGTAAAGCCCGTGCTTATACAAATATCGCCTTGATCAAATATTGGGGCAAAAAAAATGAAGAATTGATTCTTCCGATGAACAACAGTTTATCTCTCACACTCGATGCTTTCTATACAGAAACCGAAGTGATTTTTTCAGATTCGTTCACAGATGATCTGTTTTATTTAGATCATGAATTACAAACAGAAGCAGCCACCAAAAAAATCAGTCACTTCCTTGATCTTGTACGCATACAAGCGAATACCAACAAACGCGCAAAAGTGATCAGCCATAACTTTGTTCCAACAGCCGCAGGGTTAGCTTCCTCTGCAAGCGGTCTAGCTGCGTTAGCTGGCGCCTGTAATGAAGCCCTAGGACTCGAATTGGATAAACAAGCCTTGTCCAGATTGGCTCGTCGCGGCTCTGGCTCTGCTTGTCGTAGTATTTTTGGTGGCTTCGTGGAATGGGAAAAAGGGCATGATGACCAAACTTCATATGCGCAACAAATCTCTTCTAATGGATTTGAAGACGAACTCGCCATGGTATTTGTATTGATCAATGATCAACAAAAAGATGTATCTAGTCGTGATGGGATGCGTCGAACAGTGGAAACTTCGCATTTTTATCAAGGGTGGCTTGATTCAGTCGAAACAGATCTACGGGAGCTGAAACAAGCAATCGCTGAAAAATCGTTCCAAAGAATGGGTGAAATCATGGAGCGAAATGGGTTAAAAATGCACGGCACCACGTTAGCGGCTAATCCACCCTTCACCTACTGGTCTCCGGATAGTCTGAAGGCGATGCAAGCAGTTCGTGAACTACGTGCTTCAGGAATCCCTTGCTATTTCACCATGGATGCGGGGCCAAATGTCAAAGTGTTAGTTGAAAAGAAAAATCAAACGGCAGTTCAAGAAAAATTCATTGAATTATTTAGCCGTCAGCAAGTGATTCTTGCTCATGCTGGGCAAGGAATCACGATTATTGAATAAAGGGAGATTGTTATGGTTGAAGTATCTGCACCTGGAAAACTTTATATCGCTGGAGAATACGCAGTTGTCGAAACGGGGCATCCTGCAATTATCGTGGCAGTCGATCAATTCGTCACAGTAACAGTAGAAGCTGCTCGGAAAGTAGGGAGTATCCAATCTGCACAATATAGCGAGATGCCTGTGCGTTGGACAAGACGAAAAGGCGAACTCGTTCTAGATATCCGTGAAAACCCGTTCCATTATATCCTTGCTGCTATACGTTTAACTGAGAAATATGCACAGGAAAAAAATATTCTTCTTTCATTTTATGATTTGAAGGTAACCAGTGAATTAGATAGCTCAAATGGCAGAAAGTATGGACTAGGTTCTAGTGGCGCAGTAGCGGTAGCGACTGTTCGAGCATTGAACCAATTTTACGCACTGCATTTATCTCAGCTTGAGATATTTAAAATTGCAGCTTTAGCTAATCTAGCTGTCCAAGACAATGGTTCTTGTGGCGATATTGCGGCTAGCTGTTATAGTGGTTGGATCGCCTTCTCCACTTTTGACCACCAATGGCTCAAAGAACAAGAATCAAGTAAAACGATCAGTGAATTATTAGCGCTCGATTGGCCTGGTTTATCTATTGAATCCTTACACACTCCGGAAGATCTCCGTTTATTGATTGGTTGGACTGGTAGTCCTGCCTCTACTTCCGACTTAGTGGACCAAGTACATCGCTCTCGTGAAGATAAAATGGCGGCGTATCAACAATTCCTTGAAGATAGTACGCTTTGCGTCAACACGATGATCAAAGGTTTTAAAGAAAACGACGTGGCTTTGATCCAAGAAATGATTCGTAAAAATCGTGAATTATTGCGTGATCTGTCTGCCATCACTGGCGTGTTGATTGAAACACCGGCATTAAATAAACTATGTTGTTTAGCTGAACAATTCGAAGGCGCGGCGAAATCTTCTGGCGCTGGGGGTGGGGATTGTGGCATCGTGATCGTCGACCAAAAATCAGGTATCCTTCCATTAATGAGTGCTTGGGAAGAAGCTGAGATCACCCCGCTTCCATTACATGTCTACCATCAACAGAAAGAGGCCAAATTATGAATCGAAAAGATGAACATGTATCATTAGCCAAAGCATTTCACAACAAACAGCTAAATGAATTTGACTTCGTTCGACTTGTCCATCGGCCACTTCCACAAAGCAAGGTTGATGAAGTGTCTTTGCAGACTGAAGTTGCAGGTTTTACTCTTTCTAGTCCTTTCTATATCAATGCCATGACTGGCGGTAGCGAAAAAACAAAAAAGATCAATCATGACCTTGCACAGATTGCTAAAAGTGCTGGATTGATGGTTGCTACCGGTTCTGTCAGTGCTGCCTTGAAAGATCCTTCCTTGTCAGATTCTTATACGGTGATGCGCGATGTCTATCCCGAAGGGAAGATTTTAGCGAATGTTGGTGCTGGCACCTCCGTCTCACGTGCCCAAGAAGCCGTACAGCTCTTCCAAGCGGATGCGTTACAGATCCATTTAAATGCACCACAAGAATTAGTCATGCCTGAAGGAGATCGCGATTTTTCGCAATGGAAAGAACTGATTACAGAAATCCAACAAACCCTTGATGTACCAGTAATCGTAAAAGAAGTGGGCTTTGGGATGACAAGGGAGACCATCATTGAATTATCTGAACTAGGTATCAAGACGATTGATATCAGCGGGCGTAGCGGTACGAGCTTCACACAAATCGAAAATGCTCGCCGTAAAAAACGTGAATTGGCGTATTTGACGGATTGGGGGCAATCCACTGTGTCCTCCTTACTTGAAGCAAATGAAGCAAATACAGCTGCCGAAATCATCGCTTCGGGTGGCATACGAAATGCTTATGATATCTTTAAAGCGTTGTGCCTTGGTGCGAATGCTGTAGGGATTTCCGGAACAATCTTGACGCACTACATGACACACGGGATCGAGGAGACGATTGCTCTTATGGCACAGTGGCAAGAAGAACTACGAATGCTCTATGCCATGGTCGGTGCAACAAAAACAAGTGATTTAACAAAACAATCCTTGATTTTGTCTGGCCCTGTCAAAGAATGGTGTGAAGCCAGAGACATCCCAATATCAAAATATGGTCGACGCAAATAAAAATGACGAGTGCATCGTATGCACTCGCCATTTTTTGTTTATTATGGTTGTTTTCCAATATAAGCTAAGATACCGCCATCTACATACAAGATATGTCCGTTAACAAAATCAGAGGCACGTGATGCTAGGAAGACAGATGGGCCAGCTAAGTCGATCGGGGCGCCCCAACGAGCGGCTGGTGTACGCCCAACGATAAATTGGTCAAATGGATGACGCTCCCCGTTTCCTTGTGTTTCTCTTAAAGGTGCTGTTTGCGGAGTCGCAATGTAACCTGGTCCGATCCCATTACATTGGATGTTGTATTGTCCATATTCTGAAGCAATGTTTTTCGTCAACATTTTCAATCCGCCTTTAGCAGCAGCATAGGCACTTACTGTCTCACGGCCAAGCTCACTCATCATTGAACAAATATTGATGATTTTCCCGCCACCTTTTTCAATCATATCAGGGATAACTGCTTTCGACATGATAAACGGTGCATTTAGGTCCACGTCGATAACTTGACGGAAATCTGCCGCATCCATTTCGATCATCGGTGTCCGTTTGATGATTCCTGCATTGTTGACCAAAATATCGATTGGACCAACTTCTGATTTGATTTGTTTGACCATTGCTTGTACTGCTGACTCATCCGTCACGTCACAAACATAGCCTTTTGCTTCGATGCCAATTTCTTTGTAGTTGGCAATTCCTTCATCTACTGATTCCTGAGTTAAATTATTGAAGACGATCGTTGCTCCAGCTTCTGCTAATGAGCGAGCGATCTCAAAACCGATTCCGTATACCGCACCGGTGATTAAAGCGACTTTATTGTCTAAGCGAAACATATCCATCTTGAATGACATTTTTATCTTCCTTTCTTATTTCAATTGATCCATTGCTACCATGTCCATATCTGTGTACGTGATATTTTCACCGCACATTGCCCAGATAAAGGAATAGTTACTTGTACCAACACCTGAGTGGATCGACCAACTCGGTGAAATCACGGCTTGTTCATTATCTACAACTAAATGTTTTGTTTCATCTGGTTTACCCATCATATGGAACACCCGAGTATCTTCATTTGCATAATCAAAATAAACATAAGCTTCCATCCGGCGTTCATGTGTATGACAAGGCATCGTGTTCCAAGAACTACCCGGTTCTAAAATGGTATAACCCATCTGCAATTGACAGCTTTCACATACGTTTGGATGGATATATTGGTAGATTTTACGCTCATTCAATGTGACACCTTCGCCGGTTTCCATTGGCTTCACTTGATCGATGCTGATTTTTACATTTGGATATTTATGATGTGCTGGCACAGAACTAATATAAAATTTTGCAGGATTTTCTGGATCTACAGAGGAAAAGACTACATGCTCCGTTTCTTTACCGATGTAATAGCCATCTTGTTTCTTCATTTCTTCTTTTTCGCCATCGATTTCAATCAATCCAGGTCCGCCAATGTTGATAACACCAAGCTCGCGACGTTCTAAGAAATAAGTAACACCTAGTTCTTTATCTAGTTTGATTTCTAATGGACTAGTGGTTGGTGTTACGCCGCCGAAGATCATACGATCATTGTGTGTATAAGTAAGACTGATTTTTCCTGGAACAAATACTTTCTCTACTAAAAATTCATTTCTCAATTGTTCTGTTGAATAATGACGAATATCCTCTGGGCTATGTGTATAACGTGTTTCCATTTCTTGCATGTTGATAGATTCTCCTTTATCGAATGATTTTTCCAGAATCGCTAGTAATAAAACTAGCAACTTCTGCTTGATTGAATTGATTGCAATCTCCATGGATCGTGTGTTTCAACACAGAGGCTGCTGTCGCAAAATCAATGATTGTTTGTGGTTGCATCTCTGCTAAAATTCCATGAAGCAATCCTCCAGCAAATGCATCTCCTCCACCCACACGATCAACGATCGAAGTGATTTGGTGAACTGGTGATTCAAAATATTGACCATTCATCCATAAGGTACCTTGTAGATCATTTTCACTTGCTGAATGCACCGTACGTTTGGTTGAGTAAAACGTTTGGATGTTGGGAAATCTTTCTTGCATTTTTTCGTAATAATAGATAAGTGGATTTACTGTCGTTTCAGGTGCTTTTGCTATCCCTAACAAATAAAGCGCATCCATCTCACCCGCTGAACAAATATCCACGAGTGGTAATAATTGTTCTAACACTTTACCCGCTTCTTGTTGTGTCCACAGCTTGCCCCGATAATTGATATCAAAACTGATTTGACAGCCTGCTTGTTTGGCTGCTTCCATAAGTTCTTTTGTCAGCCATCGCCAATTTTCTGTTAATGCCGGCGTGATTCCTGAAACATGGAAGAGATCGACTCCCTTGAAACAGTCCTCTAATGACCATTCCAAGCCATCCATCACCGCGAAACTGGAACCGGCACGATCATAAATGACTGAAGCCGCACGTTCGCCGATGCCTGTTTCCATATAATATGTGCCGAGCCGAGGGCCGCCTTTTAGCAGTAGACGAGTATCTACTCCATAGCTTCGTAAATGTTTTTCGACTGCCAGACCCAGTGAATGTTCTGGGACTTTTGACATGAACGAAACCGTATGTCCATAATTGGCTAATGAGATCGCGACATTCGCTTCCCCACCGCCATAATGCGCGCAAAAATGATCACTGTCTTGTAACCGATATCCTTGTTGTGTCGATAAACGTAACATGATTTCTCCAAGTGTCACTACTCTTCCCATCAGCGGTTACCTCGTAATTTCTTTCATTTTTGCCGCATATTTTTGTGCGACTTTTGTCACTTCCTCAAAATCTCCATGAGCTGCTGGTGCCAACAAGTTCCCACCAATACCAACAGTGATCACGCCTGCCTCAAACCATTCTTGCATGTTTTCTAAACTGACCCCACCAGTAGGCATGATATTGACATGGGGCATCGGCGCTTTGAATGCAGAGATGATACTTGGACCGAAAGCACTTCCAGGAAATAGTTTGACGATGTCTACGCCACTTTTTAGCGCTGTTTTGATTTCATCGATCGTCATACATCCTGGCAAATAAGGGATTTGGTATAAATTGCATAGTTCTGCGGTTTCCTGATCAAAACAGGGGCTGACGATATACTCAGCACCTGCTAAAATCGCTAAACGCGCAGTAATAGCATCCAACACGGTCCCTGCACCGATTACCACATCCTGTTGGTCTTTGTAGGTTTCTACTAGTTCTTTGATTACTCGATCTGCTTGTGGCACGGTAAAGGTCAATTCAATGCCTGTTAGTCCGCCTTTGATAATCGCGTGACAAGCATTCAGCGCTTCTTCATTTGTTGCTCCTCGTACGACTGCAATAACTCCCGCTTGTTTCAAACGAGATAAGATATCCATTTTTTTCATCTTCCCACCCATTTCTCATTTGGAAATTATATTTTACAATAAAGAAATTTACATCTTCATTATACGGCAGGAAGAAAATATTGCAAACGCTTTTTAGCTTTTTTCAAAAGTTTTTTCGATTTCTTCTTTCGTTTGCAGGATCGTTTGAATGATTTGATTCTTGATTTCTTCACTCAATCGATACTTCGGCATACTGACACTGAATGCTCCAACCACTTGGTTCTCATGAACTAAAGAGGTACCGATGCAAAAGATATCTTTTTCGACTTCTTCATCATCGAAAGCAACTTTTGTTTGTTTGACTTGCTGGATCTCTTTTTTTAGTTTTAATGGATTGGTAATCGTATATTCAGTAAATGGAATCAGAGGACATTGTTCGATATACTGTTGATATTGCTCTTCCGTAAAATGCGCTAAGACGGCTTTTCCCATTGCTGAACTATATAAAGGTCTGGTAATACCGATTTTTGAAGACATGCGGATCGTTTGATTTTTAGGGTCCAACTTATTGACATAGAGAATCTCGTTGTTGTCTAAAATACCTAGATGAATCGTTTCATCAATTATTTGCTGTAATTTTTCCAAGAATGGTAAAGTACGCTCCACCAAATCGATTTGATCAATATTTTTGTTTGCATATCGGACCAGTTTCCCACCTAAACGATAATTTTTTTCTTGATTTTTATTTACATAACCAATCATGGATAACGTATCTAAAATTTTTAATGTAGTAGATGACGTCATGTCGATCCCTTTTGCAATTTCTTGTAATGAAGCGTCTGGATGTTCTGCTAGATAATCTAAAATACGCGAAGCTTTGATTAAAACGGTCCCATAAGGTTTTTTATTTTCCATATTCCACTCTCCTATTTCTATATAGGAAATTATATCTGAAAGAACGATAATTTAAAAGGAATCTTTGTTTTCTTCTTCATAATGCGTATAATGAACAAACTCTCCTGCCAGATCTTTTTTCAAAAATTCTTTGGGAGTTACGCCAAATTCGGTTTTGAATGCACGTAAATAATGAGGATAAGAAGCGAAACCACATTTACTATAAACGGAACTTGAGCTGCCATACTCTCTTAATAATTGTTTTGAATAAAGTAGTTTTTTCTTCATCACGTATTGATGAAAGGTAAAACCAGTATGTTTTTTGAATTCGCGAGTCACGTGATATTTACTGATGAAAAATTCTTTTTCCATTTGTTTGAGGGAGAGGGGCTCACTCAAATTCTTTGCGACAAATTGGAGCATTTTTTCTAACCGTTCATTCGGCACAGTGAAATGTTCTTCCGAAATATGTTCTTCGACCTGTACCATACGATTGAGAAAAATCAAATATTCGACTAGCGCTTGTTCATAACGAATATCTGTCCCATAATCTTTACGATCCAACGTTTGATCGATAAAAGAAAGTTTTTCTTTTAATACTTGTGGTTCGATATGTAATATCCGGCTTCGGCGTTCACCGATCGGCCAAAAACAGGCGGATAGATTGGACCATTTAGTGGAACGACTTTCCAAGAAGGCTGGAGTGATAAACATGTAGACCCGCTCAAATATGTCGGTTGATTGTCGGACGATCCGATGAAGATCTCTAGAGTGGATCAATAAGACATTTCCTGATTCGATCGTAAATTGGCGACCATCTAAATAAAAAATGGCTTCTCCTTCTAAAGTAGCATGAATCTCATAGAAGTCATGATGATGATAAACCGTTTTATTTTGGCTAACGATATCTTTCACGTGATAAATCTCATATTGATCAGAGATCATCGTGTTGACTTCTTTTCCATTGATGTGTTTTTTCTCCATCCTATCTCCCCTTTCGCATTGATCAATAGTGAGCAAATGCACATTCCTTCGTTTTCTTATCTAATAACGTGATTCAGTATCGAGACAGCGTGCTTTAGCGCATCGTCTTTTGTTTCTTCTAAAACGATATAAAGATACGGACGATGCTTCTGCGCGATGTTTACGATTGCTTCATAATCAATCAGTCCCGTACCTAAATCAGCCGGGATAATCTTCCCTTCATCAGAAACGAGGTAGTCTTTTAGATGTAATCCGCAAATTTTTTCTCCAAAACGTTCAAAGGCTTCTTCAACTAATCCGACTTGTTGGTGATGACTTTCTGCAGTGATCAAATTGGTCGGGTCTAAAATGATGCCTAGATAATCCGAATCGATTGTTACAACTAACTCTGCTACACGATCAACTGAATACAACGGATGATTCAATCCTGGTTCGATCCCTACCATCATTCGATGCTTTTCTCCAGCCCGCACTAATCGGTCAATAGCTTCAACGATCTGTAAGAAGGCTTCATCTGAAAAGTTCTCTTCTGTATAACCCGCTTCACTCACGCTCCCCGTCTCGGTTGCGACCATCGTCGCCCCAAAACTAGCAGCATATTGGAGATACCGTTCAAATTGTCTCAGTACTGTTTTCCGAACAGATAGATCAGGATGGATCATGTTGATATAACAGCTCAAGATACCGACGCTTACTCCTTCTTTTGCTAAAGACTGTTTTATATAATGCCCCATGCCGGGATTGATTGCATGTCCATTAGACGCGAGAACAGGAAAAGATCGACTTAATGCTAATTGTAGCGTAGAAATTTCTTGTCCGCTTGCTTTTTTTGCTAGGTCATCTACGTTTCGTACATGGGTCAAATCATGTCCTCTAGCAACTAGATTTAGTTTCATCATCGATTCTCCTTTATCCTAAAAGATCCGGTAACCACATCACGATTTGTGGAAAATACGTAATCAAAAACAAAACAGCTAATATGATGCCATAAAATGGTAACAACGGCTTCAACATCGATTCTGCTTTCACGCCACCGACACTTGCGCCTACATAAAGACCTGTGCCAACCGGTGGAGTAATGGATCCGACACAAAGATTCATGATTGAAAATAACCCATAATGCACAGGATCGACTCCAACACTTGTTGCGATAGGTAAGAATATCGGAGTAAAAATCAAAATAGCCGGAGCGACATCCATAAACATCCCAACAAGTAGCAAAATAATATTTATCAATAATAAAATAATGAAGCGATTATCAGTGACCCCAATGATCAGACTGCTGATTGCTTGCGGTATCCCTGTAAATGCCATAGCAAACGACATCATGGAAGAAGTCGCCAGTAAAAACATGATCGTCCCCGACATCGCGACGGATTGGATCAACATTTTTGGTATGTCTTTCAGTTTCACTGTCTTATAGTAGAACAAAGAAATCAACAAGGAATACAAAACTGCAATCGCTGATGCTTCGATAGCTGTAAAGACCCCAGTCAAAATACCACCGATGATGATTACGATCAAAGCTAAGCTTGGGACTGCTTCTTTTAACACTTTACCAACTTGCTTCCCTTGCCCTTTCTGTACTGTCGGGTACTTATTTTTTTTCGCAACCACAAATGCAACCGCCATGATCCCTAACGACCAAAGGGCACCGACTAAATAGCCCCCCATGAATAATGCGGAGATTGAAGCACCTCCAGCAACTAAAGAGTACATGATGAACGCAGTACTTGGTGGAATCACCATTCCTGTAGGTGCCGAAGCAATGTTGACTGCTGTCGCAAATTTACGATCATAACCTTCCTCTACTTGTTGTGGGATCAATACTCCACCAATCGCTGTTGAAGCAGCAATCGCCGAACTAGAGATCGAACCGAACAACGCATTTCCTAAAACATTCGTATGTGCTAAAGAGCCTGGAATCCGTCCAACAAACAACATGGCAAAATCAACTAACTTCTTGGCGATCCCTCCATGGTTCATGATAATTCCTGAAAAGACGAAAAACGGAATAGCAATCAGTGAGAAACTGTTGATACTACCGACCATTTTTTGTGCGGAACTAAATGCTGCTACATCAAAAGGTATCACTAATAACAACGTGAGCATCGATGAAAAAGCGATGCTAATTGCAATTGGCATGCCAACAAACAACAAAAAGACAAAAACAAAAAATAAAATTGCACCTGCTTCTAAAACCATCAAATTCCTCCTATCCCTTTTCCTGAACGACAGACTTCCTATTCATTGCTTCAATCAAATTGATCAAACTGTAGATAATGAGCAAAATACCTGAGACCGGCACCGATAAATAGACATAGCCCATCGGAATCCCTAACGAAGGTGAGAGTTGGCCCATTGTCAAGGGGACAGCATTCCAACCACCATAAACCATGATCGTTACGGCAAAAGCTAAAAATAGACACTGAACGATGATCTCCAATATATTGGCTTTCTTACCAGTTAATTTTTCACTTAGTAAAGTGACCGCTAAATGACCTTTTTGTCCAACGACATAAGCAGAAGATAGCATCGCAAACCAGACTAATCCAAAACGCACTAATTCTTCTGTTACAGTATTTGGATTACCCAAAATCGTTCGCGAGAATATTTGCCACAAGACAATGATGATCATACCAATCAACAGACATGCTCCTAGAAATTCTAACAGCCGACTGATTCCTTTTTTCATCGTTTACACCCCTTCTTCTTGGATCATTCGGTACAGCGTTTGAAAATCTGGATGATTTTTGAATTCATCATGCAACGGTGCGACTGCTTCACGAAATGGCGTATTGTCCACTTCATTGAACTGGACGCTATATTCTTCCGTTGCCACTCTTTTTTCTTCTTCGATTGCTTGAGCGAATACTTCGATTTCAAAAATCGTTGATTCTTTTGCTGCTTCTTCGATTGCTTGTTGTTGTTCCGCAGTCAAACGTTCTTTGATCGCATCGTTCATGATGATGATATCTGGTACTCGTGTATGTTCATCATAGGAATAATACTTTGCGACACCGCCATGCCCGGCTGTATACAAAACAAATTCATTGTTCTCTGATCCGTTGATCAAGTTTGACTGTAGCGAAGTATATACTTCGTCACTGCCCATCGGTACAGGTGATCCACCTAGTAGTTCCACCATTCGAATGGCCGTTTCACTTTGCATCACGCGGATTTTTTTCCCTTTTAGATCATCCAGTAGATGGATCGGTCCATCGACCATGTAAAAACTACGTTGACCTGAATCATAATAGGCGAGTCCAGAAAAACCTAAATCCGTTGTCGATTGATAGATTGGTTGCATGATTGCTTCATTCTCCATAACATCGAAGAAATGTTGCTCACCATTGAACAAGTAAGGAACTGAAAAAATCGAATAGACTTTAGAGAAACTTTCTAACGCAGAAGCACTGACTTTCGTAAAATCAATCGCCCCTGATTGCGTCAGTTCGATCAATTCACGTTCTCCTCCCAATTGACCATCAGGAAAATATTTTACTTTGACTGAGCCAGCTGTTTTTTCTTCTACTAACTCTCCAAATTTGTTCATTGCATCAATGACTGGCTGACTATTGCTGGCATAAGCAAAACGTAAAGTGATCGTTGCTTCTTCCTCTGCATTTGCGACAACACCAACACTTGACTGACTACTACAACCACTCAAACCGATGATTCCCAGTAAACAAAAAGCAAAAGCAAGTGTTTTTTTCATTTTTTTCTCCTTTCGATTAACAATATGACACAAGTAATTCTGTCAGACATAATACAAGTAACGATTGGCCATAAGGCATCGCTGTCTTGCCAATCGTACGGTAAAACTCTAAATCATCGCCCATCCCCGTACCTACCGAAACATTTTGAACTTCGCCAGTTTCATCTACTTGCTCAAGCAACCCTTGGATCGCACGATAGGCGGTTTCTAAATATTTCTTTGGTAAATAGCGCTCATGCACTGCTTTTAAAATACCGTAAGCAAAACCTGCTGTAGCAGATGACTCTAAGTAAGAAGTTGGATCATCAATCAAGGTATGCCATAAACCGCTTTCTGATTGATATTCTGCTAAGGTTTGCACTTGTGCTTCTAACGTTTCGATCAACAATTTACGGAAAGCATCACCTTCTTTCAGTTCCAGAATCGCGATGATTTCAGGAATCGCAATCGTCAGCCAACAATTTCCACGCCCCCAAAATGCTTCCGCATAATTATGATTCCCTTCAAAGGTCCATCCATGGTACCAAAGGCTTGTACGTTTATCCAGCAAATATTTGATATGGATCATAAATTGGTATCTGGCTTCTTCTAGGTATTCTGGACGATTTAGGAGCTTGCCGATTTTGGCTAATGGTAGTACAGTCATCATCAAGGTGTCATCCCACAATTGATTCTTATTTTCTGGTCCATATGTCGCGTGCTGTAATCCGTCTTCCTCTGTCCGCGGCATATCATTTATGACCCATTCCGCCCATTGCTTCAAGTAAGGCAAGTAGCGTGAATCTTGCGTCTCCTCATATAAATACGCCATCGTGAGGATTGGTGCCATCGTATTGACGTTCTTCGGCGGTGCACCTTCTTGCATCCTTTCTTCAAACCATTCTTTCACCACTTCCGTCGCACGAGGATTTTTAGTCAACTGATAATTTTTGTAGATACCGTATAGACCTATACCTTGTGGCCAATTCCAAATAGACCAACTTTTGTCATCCACCTTTAACCCCTCAAAATCCAATAAAAATTCCCCTGAATCATCGTTGATCGTCGTCAAATTCTCCACTAATCGATCGATTGTTTCTTCCACAACTTCTTTCTGTACAAATAGTTCCTCTTTAATAATCAATTTTCCCTCTCCTTTTTAAACGCTCTCATTCTATGCTGTTAATATATCAGTAAACGCTTTCTCAAAAAATAGCATCATTTGAACAAAAACTATCTAAAATTGACATAACGAGATTATTTATGGGGTTCCTGTAAAAAATAGCCCTATCAAAAGAAAAACCATGACGTTTACCACTCGTCATGGTTTCAAAATCCACAGTTCATAAAAATGTATACACCATAAAAAATGGCAAACAAGCAATTAATGGAAACAAAAAGTAGTTCTTACGAAAACCCAACTCACTATTTTCCTGATTCACTCGCATTCGATCCCCTGAAACTGCTGTTCCGGAAAGCGCAATACCGGTCAAAAGTAAGCCGATGCCAATGTTCCGTAAGATTTCTCGTTCCAAAAGAAAGGATAATCCAAGAGAAACGACACATACAATCAACAAAGTAACAATATATTTCTTCAAGATCTCATCTCCTTTTTTATAGAAAAATAGTAGCATAGCATATTCATCAAAATACCTATTATTCGAGTTATCTAATACTTCTTTTTTAGATATTAGAAAAAAAGCTACGACATTTTTCTCTTCTAACAACATGTTGAGCGATTCTACAAAAATTATTTCCGGAAATTCTTCTGGTGTATCGCTTGATAGACATTATCTTAAAAAGAAAAAACAACGAACCAAGTGAGAAGCTTCTCTCATGCTTGATTCGTTGTTGGGACAACTTTTAGTTATGACTTACGCATTATATGCGTCGATAATGATTTGTTTCAATTCACTGATCAATGGTTCTTTTGGATTGGCTGTTGTACATTGATCTTCATACGCTAATTCAGCCATGCGATCAACTGTTGTGTCTAATGTTTCTTGCGTCACGCCTTGCGCTCTCAAGCTCATGTCGATGCCTACAGATTTTCCTAAGTCGCTAACAGCTGTTGCTAATGCTTCTACAAGCTCTGCTGTTGTTTTCCCTTTCAAACCTAAGAACTTCGCGATATCCGCGTAGTCTGTATCTGCACGGAAGTAGTCATATTTAGGGAACATCGCATGTTTTTGTGGATCTTTCGCATTATAGCGGATGATATGCGGCAATAGGATCGCATTTGTACGTCCATGAGGGATACCGTATTCTCCACCGATTTTATGCGCAACTGAGTGACAAATTCCTAAGAAGGCATTTGCAAAGGCCATACCAGCCATTGTTGACGCATTATGCATTTTTTCGCGTGATTCCATATCTGGTGTTTTCACTGATTTTTCCAAGTAGTCAAAGACTAATTTGATGGCTTGTAAACTCAACCCACGAGTGTAATCAGAGGCCATAACAGAGACATAAGATTCGATAGCATGTGTCAAGACGTCCATACCTGTATCCGCTGTAACAGAAGCGGGAACTGACATCACAAATTGTGGATCAACGATTGCCACATCTGGTGTCAATGCGTAGTCAGCTAATGGATATTTCACATGTGTTTCGCTATCTGTGATTACTGCGAATGGTGTCACTTCTGAACCAGTTCCTGATGTTGTTGGGATACATACAAACTGTGTTTTTTCAGGTTTGTCGATCTTATACGTACGTTTACGGATATCTAAGAATTTTTGTTTTGCGCCAAAGAATGAAGTATCTGGGTGCTCATAGAACATCCACATGCCTTTCGCCGCATCCATTGCTGATCCACCACCAAGAGCGATCACTGTATCTGGTTTGAAGTCCGCCATCATTTTTGTACCAGCGTAAACTGTGTTTGTTGAAGGGTTTGGTTCAACATCTGAAAAGATCTCGATTTTCACATCATTTTTACGACGTGCTAATACTTCTCTTACAGTGTCACAGTAGCCGAATTGAACCATACCTGGGTCACAAACGATCATGACACGTTCAACGTTTTCCATTTTTTCCAAGTAAAGCAAAGAATTCTTTTCAAAGAAGATTTTTGGTGGTAATTTGAACCATTGCATGTTATTTCTCCGTTTCGCTACAGTTTTGACGTTGATTAAGTTGACTGCTGATACGTTTCTTGAAACAGAATTCTTTCCGTATGAACCACAACCTAGTGTCAATGATGGAATCATTTCGTTGTAGATATTTCCGATTCCGCCTTCTGCTGATGGTGTGTTGACTAAGATACGGCAAGCTTTCATGCGTAGTCCAAATTGAACATGCAACTCTTCGTTTTCTGAATGGATGACAGCTGTATGCCCTAATCCACCAAGGTTCAACATTCCTTCACATAATTCGAAAGCATGTTCTGTACTGTTTGATTTGACCATTGCTAAAACCGGTGAAAGTTTCTCACGTGAAAGTGGATAATCAGGCCCTACGCCTTCTAATTCTGCCACTAATAATTTGGTTCCTTCTGGTACATTGATCCCTGCTAATTTTGCAATATCCATTGCTGAATGTCCCACGATTGCAGGATTTACAGCGTATTTACCTTCATTCATGACAGCATCTTCTAATTTTGAAAGCTCTGCTGGTTTGACGAAGTACACTTGGTGCGCTTGGAATTCTGCTTTTACGGCTGCATAGATTTCTTTATCTACGATAACTGCTTGCTCAGAAGCACAAATCATGCCGTTATCGAATGTTTTTGATACGATCAAGTCATTCACTGCACGTTTTACTTTTGCTGTTTTTTCGATATATGCAGGAACGTTACCCGGTCCAACACCTAAAGCTGGTTTACCAGTTGAATAAGCGGATTTTACCATGCCTGCGCCACCAGTTGCTAATACGATTGCAATTCCTGGGTGGTTCATCAACATTGAAGTCGCATCGATCGATGGATGCTCGATCCATTGGATACAGTTTTCTGGCGCACCTGCTGCGATGGCTGCATCACGAACGACTCTTGCTGCCTCAGCGGAACATTTTTGAGCGCTTGGATGGAAAGCAAAAACGATTGGGTTTCTGGTTTTCAAAGCGATCATTGATTTAAAGATCGTTGTTGAAGTTGGGTTTGTTGTTGGTGTTACGCCACAAACGACGCCGACTGGTTCAGCAATCTCAATCAATCCTTTTTGAGTGTCTTCATTGATTACTCCGACAGTTTTGTCATATTTGATACTGTTCCAAATATATTCTGAAGCATACATATTTTTGATTGCTTTATCTTCATAGATTCCACGGCCAGTTTCTTCGACAGCCATTTTTGCTAGAGGCATGTGCTGATCTAATGCAGCCATTGCCATTTCATGCACAATGTGATCTACTTTTTCTTGATCAAAACTTTCCATTTCTTTCAACGCAACATTTGCTTTTGTCGCTAAATCGTCGATCATCGCTTGTACATCAACAGTTTTTGTCTCTTCTTTTTCCATTATTTTAGCCATTATGTTCCTCCTACTGAGTCATGGTTATTTGTTAATTATTTCACATACACATCATACAACACTTTTTTTTCGATGTAAATACTTTTTTTGTGATTTTTTTCACAGTTATATTTTTCTTTAGAAACAGAGCGTTCCACAAGAGAGATTATCGAGTAACCGCTCCATAATGGCAGATGTGATTTATTTAGCAAAGTCACAAAAAAAGACTGATCGCCTTCTTATCTCTATACGAGATAGGAATGACAACAGTCTTTTTGATAAAGAATGATCGAACTCCGTATACATTTAGCCAACGCGTGGCAAACAACCGGTGTCTATAATTCTTTTTCTTCTTTTTTCTCTTCAGGTGTTTCTGGAACTTCAACAGTTTCAATTACTTCTGGTTCTGTCGGTTCTTCTACTGGTGCGATTGGTGTGCTTGTCATCGCGCCTGTACCTGGTTTTACCGTTTTGATGGCTGCTCGATCGTATTCTAAAAAGATCCCTTCGCAGTCTAAAACAACTGTACGATTTGTCTCGTCGATTTCTGAGACTACGCCATGAAGTCCACCGATCGTGACTACTTCATCGCCAGCTTTCATACTATCAAGCAAGTTTTGACGTTCTTGTTGTTGTTTCTTTTGTGTACGTGACATAAAGAACCACATCCCTAATAGGGCAACGAACATCACTAACATTGGTAATGAACCCATTTTTTTCACCTCACTAACTAAATATCTACACTAAACACTTTAGCAGAAAAAGGCGCTAGAAACTAGTTTTTTAACTAAATTTCACAAATCCTGCTAGAAACTTTTTGCGTTTTCTTTATTGAACCCATACTCTTCGAAAAAGGCTGCACGAAACTCTAATAAGTTATCATCCATAATCGCTTGTCGAACTTGTTTCATCAAGTTTAATAAGAAGTATAGATTGTGATAAGACGTTAAACGGATGCCAAATGTTTCATCACATTTGATCAAGTGACGAATATATGCTCTCGTATAATTTTTACAAGTATAGCAATCACATTTTTCATCGATTGGACGGAAGTCCCGGGCATATTGCGCATTTTTTACGACTAATCGTCCTTGCGATGTCATACATGTTCCGTTACGAGCGATTCGGGTTGGTAGAACACAGTCGAACATATCGACTCCACGAATCACGCCATCAATCAATGAATCCGCAGCTCCTACCCCCATCAAATAACGTGGCTTATGATCTGGGATCAATGGCGTCGTAAATTCTAAGACACGGTTCATCTCAGCTTTTGGTTCACCGACAGATAAACCTCCGATGGAATACCCAGGGAAATCCATACTGATTAAGTCTTTCGCACTTTGTTTACGTAAATCTTCAAAACCAGCTCCTTGGATGATACCAAATAATCCTTGACGATCTGGATTCGCATGAGCTTTCAATCCACGTTCTGCCCAACGAGAAGTTCGTTCAACTGATTTTTTCACATAATCATAGCTCTCATCAAATGGAGGACATTCATCAAAACTCATCATGATATCAGAACCTAATTTATTTTGGATGTTGATGGCTTTTTCAGGAGACAAGAACATTTTTGAGCCGTTCAAATGGTTTTTGAAATGCACACCTTCTTCAACGATGTTACGCATATCACTTAATGAGAAGACTTGGAAACCACCAGAATCAGTCAAGATTGGCTGGTCCCAATTCATAAATTTATGCAAGCCACCTGCTTCTTCGACCAAATCTTCTCCAGGACGAAGCCATAAATGATAGGTATTACTCAAAATCACGCCTGCACCCATTTCTTTTAGTTCTTCAGGCGACATAGTTTTAACGGTAGCTAGTGTACCCACAGGCATAAACATCGGCGTTGGAAAAGTTCCATGGGGAGTAATCAATTCACCAAGGCGGGCGCCTGTATGTTTTTCTTTTTTTATTAAACGATAACGAATGGCAGGTTCTGTCATTCAATTCCCTACTTTCTTTTATAGAATCGCGTTTGCAACTCCCACCATCATAATCTTTTCAACTACTTTTTGCAAGAGCTTCTCTTTTTTTATAGTTCTTTTTAACCTGCTTTTTTTGCGAACCTTTCAATAATGAAAGAGTAATCCCTGAGCTAATTCGGCCCTTCTTTGATATACTAAGGGTATCAAAAAAAGGAGTGGAGTGTATGGTATCTTCTGGGGAACTAAAAAAACAAGCAAAGGATAGCTTAAAGGGGCGCTGGGGGCAAGCAATTTTGTTGAATCTGATTCCAACATTGATCACAATTGCTATTATTCTTATTTTAGCTTTGCCTACCGCTTTACTGATTGCATCGATGCAAGACAGTAGTTCAATACAAGAAATGGTGAATGGCTCAAGTAGCAGTAGTTCAGGTGGAGGGATCGTTTCTACGATCATCAGTGCATTATTCATGAGTGGGATTTCTTGGACCTATTTAGACATTATCCGTGGGAAACGAACAACGATCGAACCATTCAAAGATGCTTTCCGAGGTTTTTCAGGCGTATTCTTCGGTGGCGTTCTATTGTTAGCACTAGTGACAACAATTTTCACTACGTTATGGGCATTGCTTTTAGTCATTCCTGGGATCATCAAAGGGTATGCCTATTCTCAAAGTTATTTCATCTACTATGATGTCGTAACAGAAACAGGTGAAAAACCAAAAATCCTTGATACGATCACTGCAAGCCGTAAATTGATGGATGGCTACAAAGGAAAATTATTCTGGTTAGACTTATCGTTTATCGGATGGCACATCTTAGCAATTGCCACAGTCGGTATCGGTTATCTATGGTTGAATCCATACATCACTGCAACTAAAGCTGCTTTTTACGAACAATTACCAAAACAAGTTTAATCAGCTTTTTCACCATAATAAAAAGGATTGGAAAATCTCCAATCCTTTTTTGGTGTTTATTTTTTTACATTTCAGATTCTGGTTCTTCTACTGTCTCTTCCTCATCTGGCAATTGGTGGAACTTGATCAATTCATTGACCCCAATCGGTATGAGCGACAAGATTCCTACTAAGAACCAATGATTCAAACTAATATGAACTAACCCAAATAATTCTTGCGTGAATGGTAATAAAGCGACTGCTGACGTGATAAGAAGGGAAAGGATCGCCATTTCCACTAACGATTTATTCGTTGCTAAGTTCACTTTGAAAATCGATTGACTGCTACGAACATTAAAGACATGGATGATCGAAGAGTAAGCCAATACTAGGAATGCGACGGTTTGGCCAACTTCTTGACTAGCATCAACCCATGGGCTGATCGTATCGACGAAGCTTCCTAAGTAATAACCAAATAAAGTAACTACCGTAAATATCCCTGCATTGATGGCAATTTTCTTCATTAGACCACGAGCGAAAATCCCTTCATTTTTAGGAATTGGCGCTTCATTCATGATCCCTTCCTCTGCTGGTTCTCTTCCTAAAGCAAATCCAGGTAGTCCATCAGCGACAACGTTTACGAACAACAGTTGAACGGCTGTAAATGGTGCCCCCCAACCAACTAACATCGCAATCAATACGATAAAAATCTCAGAGATATTACAGCTCAATAAGAAGTTAATTGCTTTTCGAATATTTTGATAAACGGAACGTCCTTGGCTAACTGCATCTACGATCGTAGCGAAATTATCATCGGTCAAAATCATGTCAGCGGCACTTTGCGCCACATCTGTACCGGTGATCCCCATCGCACATCCAACGTCACTCGCTTTCAATGCTGGCGCATCGTTCACACCATCACCTGTCATTGCGACCACGGCACCTGTTCGTTGCCATGATTTGACGATTCGGATTTTATCTTCTGGGGTTACGCGAGCATAAACGGATAAATCTTTTACTCGATCATCTAATTCTTCATCAGATAACGCACGGAGTTCCGCACCTGAAAGAGCTTCGTTACTATTGGTCAAAATTCCCAATTCTTTGGCAATCGCACTGGCAGTGACGACATGGTCCCCAGTGATCATCACTGTTTTGATACCAGCTTTTTTCGCACGCTTGATTGCACCTTTACTTTCAGGACGTGGCGGATCGATCATACCAATCAAGCCAATCAAACGCAGATCTTTTTCTAAAGCTTCTGAAGTGATTTCTTGTGGTTTTTCGTCATACGTTCGATAACCTACTGCAATTACACGCAAGGCACGTTTCCCAAAACGATCGTTGACCACTTCTGCTTGTTCAACATCTCCAGACGTAAATTTTGGTGCTAAAACATCAAATGCGCCTTTTGTGATAGAGATATACTTATCACCCATTTTATGGACAGTCGTCATCATTTTTCGATCAGAGTCGAATGGAAGTTCGTCAACCCTTGGGTATTTTTCTTCTAATTCTTCTTTTGTATGATAGTTTTCCTCAACTGCACGTACAATTGCTGCTTCCGTTGGATTACCTTTGACGATCAATTCATCGTCCTCTTTTTCAACCGTCACATCTGTACATAATGCAGCCATTTTTAAAATTTCCATAGCACTATTTGTCATTGAATCTTCGACATCTGTTACTTCATCTTCTTTACTCCACACACGACGGACGCGCATCCGGTTTTGTGTCAGTGTACCGGTTTTATCCGAACAGATGACATTCGCAGTACCGAGCGTTTCAACAGCTGGCAGCTGACGAATAATCGCATGTTTTTTCGCCATTTTCTGCACACCATAAGCAAGTGTCAACGTAACGATAACCGTTAATGTTTCTGGTACTGCGGCAACAGCTAAGGAAATCGAAGTCATGAACATTTCAAGTAACGGTTCCCCTTGAAGTTCACCAATCAAAAAGACTAAGGCAGCAGCTGCTAATGCAATCACACTGATTCGCTTCCCTAATTGATTCAAACGGACTTGCAGTGGTGTTTTCTGCATTGTATGGTCATTTAATAATCCGGCGATTTTTCCCATTTCGGTCTGCATACCAATCGCTGTGACGATCGCTTTCCCACGACCAGCAGCAACGGTACAACCTTTAAAGACCATGTTCAATTGGTCACCGAGAGAGTCATCTTCTTGACTTATGTAACCTGCGTCTTTTTCGACAGCCTCACTTTCACCGGTTAGAGCTGATTCTTCTACACGTAATTGTGATGTTTCAACTAAGCGAGCATCTGCAGCAATTGCTGATCCTGCTTCTAATACCAGCACATCCCCGACAACTAGATTCTCAGCATCTACTTTTTCTACTTTACCATCTCTGAGGACCGTAGCGGTTTGTTTATTCATATCTTGTAGGGATTCTAATGCTTTTTCTGCATTTCCTTCTTGAACAATCGCTAGAACTGAATTGATGATAACAATCGCAATGATCAAGAGTCCTTCGAAAAGGTCTCCATGTTCAGTTGCAAATGCGGTGTAAAATGAAATGACTGCGGCAACTAACAAAACAATCGTGGTGAAATCTGAAAGACTTCGTATAAATTTTTTGAAGAGTGATTCTTTGGGGGCTTCTTCGAATTGATTTTTTCCTTGTTGTTGACTTCTTTTTTTTGCTTCAGTCATCGACAAGCCTTGATCTATATCTACTTTTGTTTCTTCTGCTATTTCTTCTATTGTTTTTTTGTAACTATCCATCCTATACCTCCTTCAAAAATCATACGTTATGTATAACGCACTATTTTAGTATAACATCATTTTTTTAATTAATTCAACTATATCGCATATATATATGAAGAGAAATATTTTAAAATAATCAATACATATTTATTGCAAACGTTACCAAAATGTGGTAAGATTTAACCATAAGGAAGGAGGAAAAGACAAATAGATAGAAGAATTTCTCGATAGAGTAGTATAAGCAAATAAAGTTGTTAGAAGTACAAGTTTCACCTTAACGAGCATGTGAAGTAACCATTATAAATAGTGAATGCGTATGACTGTTTGAAACGAAAATCGTTCAAAAAAAGAAGTAGTGGGATACGTAACAATTAAATAACATGAACATCTGAAAATTGAATAGGAACAAGAGATGATTCAACTGTTGAAGATGTAAAGAAAACAAGATTTTTTGTTTATCAAGAAGAAATTCAACACCGTACTTTGCATGTTCTATGGAAAGTTACACTAATTCTATTTATTTGTTTCCTTCCGAAGCACAAAAGCCCCGACTAATCGAGAGTCGGGGCCTTTTTTATCTTAAAAAGTTACTTTACAAACATCGCATCTCCAAAACTGAAGAAACGGTAACGTTCCTCAATGGCATGCTGATAAGCTGATAATGTTAATTCTCTACCAGCAAACGCACTGACTAGCATCACTAAAGTGGATTTCGGCAAGTGGAAATTCGTAGAAAAAGCTTCAACTATCTTAAAATCATACCCTGGCGTAATAAAGATATCGGTCCAACCACTATCTGCTTTGATCTCACCAGCAAATTTCGTACCGATCGTTTCTAACGTGCGGATCGAAGTCGTTCCTACTGCTACGATTTTTCCGCCGTTTTGGCGAACTTGATTCAAACGAGCAGCAGCTTCTTCGGTCAAACGATAAAATTCACTGTGCATTTCGTGCTCTTCGATTTTATCGACACTCACTGGACGGAAGGTTCCTAGCCCAACATGAAGTGTCAAATACACAAGCTCCACGCCTTTTGCTTTGATTTCATCTAATAATTCTGTCGTGAAGTGTAAGCCAGCAGTTGGTGCAGCTGCTGAGCCATTCTCTTCTGCATAGACAGTTTGATAGCGATCTGGATCTTCTAAACGTTCTTTGATATAAGGAGGTAAAGGCATTTCACCAAGCGCTTCTAGATTCTCTAAGAAAATCCCCTCATAGGCAAATTCAATGATTCGTCCACCATGATCTAGCTCTTCTTTCACAACTGCTTTTAAACGGCCGTCACCAAAAATGATTTTTGTTCCTACTTTGGCACGTTTGGCTGGTTTAATCAGTGTTTCCCATGTGTCACCTTCCGTATTGGTCAAAAGCAATACTTCTAAATGGGCACCCGTCTCTACTTTTTCACCGTATAAACGCGCAGGTAGTACGCGTGTATTATTCATCACTAACGCATCACCAGGGTTTAATTCCTCAATGATTTCATGGAAATGTTTATCCATCATCTCACCCGTTTTACGGTCAACTACAAGCAATCGGGAATGATCCCGGTCTTTTAATGGTGTTTGGGCAATCAGTTCTTCGGGTAACTCAAAATCGAAATCTTCTGTTGTTAACATATCGTCACTCACTTTCTCTCTTTGGCCCTTTTATTTTACCATTTTATGCTGACAATGCCAAAAAGCAAAAATCTTATCCTTCCATTCATTTATGATTAGTTACGTTATCTTTTCAGCTATATTTTATTTATAATCTCAAAAAACGCCTACTAGTCTAGTTATTAGTATAGTAAATAAATCATCAAATTTGTATTCCTTAGTTATTTTAGGCATACTATTATAAGAACATTCTTTATGGAAAAGAAAAGAAGAGGTGCAAATATGATCGAATTTCAGAATGTATCAAAAATTTATAAAGGCGGAAAAGTCGCGGTCGAGAACGTCAATATTTCTTTTGAAAAAGGCGAATTCATCTGTTTTATCGGTACAAGTGGTAGCGGAAAAACCACTACGATGCGGATGCTTAACCGCATGACGGATCCGACAGAAGGTCAGATTTTGATTGATGGAAAGTCGATCCAAGAAATCAACCCCGTTGAACTCCGACGACAAATCGGCTATGTGATCCAAAGTATCGGTTTGATGCCTCACATGACGATTCGGGAAAATATCACTCTTGTCCAAAAATTATTAAAGGTCAGCCAAGAAGAACGAAACAAAACAGCAGAGAAAATGATCGACCTGGTGGAACTTCCTCGTGAAATGCTTGATCGTTACCCACATGAATTATCTGGCGGTCAACAGCAGCGTATCGGTGTCGTTCGCGCATTAGCGGCAAATCAAGACATCATTTTGATGGATGAACCTTTTGGAGCATTAGACCCTATCACAAGAGATTCCTTACAAGATTTAGTCAAGGATCTACAAGAACGTCTAGGAAAAACCATCGTCTTCGTGACACATGATATGGATGAAGCAATCAAATTATCCAGTCGTATCGCGATCATGAGTGAAGGTAAAGTCATTCAATTTGATACGCCACAAAATATTTTACGCCACCCTGCCAATGAATTTGTCGAAGAATTGATCGGTGAAGATCGCTTACTTCAAGCCAAACCAGATACCACAAAAGTAGGCGAAGTCATGCTGAACCAAGCCATCACGATCACGCCAGAGAAATCATTGCAAGAAGCCATCAAATTGATGCGTGAAAAACGCGTCGATACGCTTTTAGTGACTGATAATTCAAATACCTTAAAAGGATTTATCGATGTTGAAACAATCGATAAGAAACGTGGAAAAGTCTCGAGTGTTGGCGATATCTTGAACAAGGATGTTTTTTATGTAAAACAATCTGCTTATTTACGTGATACCTTACAACGAATCTTAAAACGTGGTTTAAAATATGTGCCAGTAGTTGATGAACAAAACAAAGTCGTTGGTATTTTAACTCGAGCATCTCTTGTCGACATCGTCTATGACGTGATCTGGGGCGAAGAACCACCGCTTACTGATGCAATTGGTACGCCAGCTGAAACAAAGGAGGTTTAACCAATGGCCGAATTTTTTCAACAACATGGCGCTGAGATCCTCTCAAAAAGTCTCGAACATCTCTATATTTCAGCAATTGCATTGATCATCGGGATTGCCGTTGCTGTTCCTTTAGGCGTTCTTTTGACGCGTTTTCCTAAAGTCGCAACGATTGTCATTGGACTGTCCAGTGCGTTACAAACGGTCCCTTCTCTTGCCCTATTAGCACTTATGATTCCTTTATTCGGTGTCGGTAAATTGCCTGCAATCATTGCCCTATTTATCTATTCCCTTTTACCTATTTTAAGAAATACCTATATTGGGATGAAAAATGTGGATTGGAATTACCGCGATGTCGCAAAAGGCATGGGGATGACAAATAGCCAATCGATTTTTTCTGTCGAATTGCCGATCGCTATGCCGACGATCATGGCAGGTATCCGCTTAGCAGCAGTCTATGTGATTGCATGGGCAACCCTTGCCTCTTATATCGGCGCAGGCGGGCTAGGCGATTTGATTTTTAGCGGTTTGAATAATTATCAACCCGATTTGATTTTCGCTGGAACGATCCCTGTAACGATCTTAGCATTGCTTGCAGATTTCTTATTAGGACTATTGGAGAATCGGTTAACTCCGATCGCATTGAGGGAGGAGAATGACGAATGAAACGAATCAGAAATAGTGTCGTTCTCGTATTGACCGTCTTATTACTTGCAAGTTGCTCCTTCCCAGGATTGGCAAGTAATACGGATGAAGATACGATTTCTATCACCGGTGGAATCACTTCTGAAGCTCAGATCATTGCCAGTATCGTTGCTGGGATGATTGAACACTATACGGAAAAAAATACAACGATCATCAATAACTTAGCAACGACGACGATCAATCATCAAGCGATGATGAACGGCGACGCGTCTATTTCTGCCGCTCGCTATACAGGAACAGATTTGACTACTACCCTTAATTTACCGCCTGAGAAAGATCCTGAAAAAGCATTTGATATCGTAAAACGTGAATTTGAAAAAAGGTATGATCAAACCTGGTTCCCTTCTTATGGTTTCGAGAACACCTACGTTTTTCTTGTCCGCAAAGATACTGCGGAAAAATACAATCTAAAAAAAGTCAGTGACTTGAAAAATGTCGCCGATGAACTTGTTGCTGGTGTGGATACTTCCTGGATCAATCGTAAAGGAGATGGCTATGACGGCTTCAAAGAAACATATGGCTTTTCATTTGATTCCATCTTGCCTATGCAGATTGGACTAGTCTATGACGCTGTAGAAGCTGGGAGAATGGATATCGTTTTAGGTTATTCGACAGACGGACGTATTGCTAGTTATGATCTAGTCATGCTAGAAGATGACTTGAGTTTTTTCCCACCTTATGACGCTGCACCGGTTGTAGATAATCAACTATTAAAAGATACGCCAGGTTTAGCAGAAGCACTAACAAAATTAAGCAACACGATCAGCACAGAAAAAATGCAACAATTAAACTATGAAGCAGACAATAATCTGGTTGAGCCTTCTGTCGTCGCAGAACGCTTTTTAAAAGAAAACCAATACTTTGGAGGGGAGTGACGATGATGGAAAACATGAATTGGCTTGAACAATTTATTTATTATTTTCAAGAGAATGGTACGTATGTCTTTTCACAGTTTCTACGTCACTTTCTCATTTCGATCTATGGCGTACTTTTTGCAGCAATCGTCGGTATCCCCGTTGGTATTCTCATTTCACGAAAACGTAAGTTAGCCAATTGGGTGATCCGTTTTGCAAATATCATCCAAACGATTCCTTCTTTAGCGATGATTTCGATTTTGATGATTGGTTTAGGTTTAGGGGTCAATGTCGTGATCGTCACGGTGTTCTTGTATTCGCTGTTGCCGATCATCAAGAACACGTACACTGGGATGATCCAAGTCGATAAAAATATCCTTGATGTCGGCAAAGGCATGGGAATGACAGCCAGCCAACGTCTCTTTATGGTGGAACTACCGCTGTCTGTGTCAGTCATTATGGCAGGCATTAGAAATGCTTTGGTCGTTGCTATCGGGATCACCGCCATTGGTGCCTTCGTCGGAGCTGGCGGATTAGGAGATATCATCATTCGTGGGACCAATGCCACAGATGGTACATCGATCATCTTAGCTGGAGCCTTACCAACAGCCTTCATGGCAATCATCACCGACTGGGTCTTAGGAATCATCGAACGCCGTTTAGACCCTGCGGCAAAGCATTCAAGATGACGAACAGCGAGAATTCAGATTGAACCCAATGGATTTCTATTTTTAAATAGTTGAAAACACCGCCAGTTCAAGAGATAAACTCTTGATTCGGTGGTGTTTTTTTATTTAAAATTCTGATAAATAATCATTGACTGAATCTTCTGGTATGTACAGTTCTATATAAACTATAAATAAATGAGTTGCTCCTTACTCTGACAATCATGACGAAAAATCAAATCCCATATCAATGATTTGCGCCACTTCACCTAATTCAGCCAGAGTGGCTTTCTCTACAAAGCGTATATTTCTCTGCTTTTCCATCAAATCAAATGTTTTGCTTTGAAAGTGATTGATCTATCCTTGTAGTTTATGCCTCCTATTTAATGCAAAATGTTTTTTATATTTCGTATCAGTAAATGGACAAACCGCACACATTCCTGTTACTGCATTAAAATGGTTCGCACTGCCAACAATTGCAGGCCTTCTTTTTTAATCTCTCTACCTCTACTGGGATTGAAATTAATAATCACAAAATCTCCTTGTTTAGGCGTATAGCCATTAATATCAAATGCCATTAAATAATTTCCTTTCCCACAAGTGAATCCTTAGGAAATCCAGCACTCACATCAATTGTTTCATCATTTTCAAAGGCTTCATCAAAAATATTTTTTTTTATCAATGTGATTGTATTGTCTTCTCCCTTAATAGCAATGTACTCAACATTTTCTTCTATGCCAAATTTAGTAGGTACAGTTAAAACAATCACATCCCCTTGTTTCCTAGTCTTCGCCCACCATTCTAACTATTATCATCATACTATAAATACAACGTGAATACATTTGTCGTAAAATTGAATACCCAACCCAATTTCACATAACTATAAAAAAGGGAGTAGAACATCATTTCTCTACCATCACCTAAAACCGAATAAACGGCAGGAACAGAAGTAATCTCTTCGGAAATAAGGCGCCACCCACAAAAAATTGGAAAACAATTTTCGTGGATGGCGCCTTATTTCTCGAGGCTGAACACTTCTGTCCCGACCTTTAAAAGTTGTTACTCACTATCATATGCTTATTTTTTCAAATGATAACTATACGTACTTACGACGATATTTTCACGCCAAGAAAGGCGTAAACGCAATCTCAGACTTGTCTGATTATGCAAGATATTCTGCCATCTGCGATTTGGGACAAATTGTGGAATCAATACGGTCGTCGTATAATTTTGTTTTGCAGCATTTTTGCTGACTATGTCCACATAACGCAAAATCGGATTTTGGATCGACCGATAAGAAGAATGCACGATTGAAAGACGAACATCTGGAAAATGCTTTTTAAATTCTGCTTGGATCTCTTTTTCCTTTTCGATATCCTCATCTAATGAAACATGCATAGCAACAACATAATCACCGATCGAACGCGCATAATTCAACGCTCCGGTATTTACCCGCGTAACGTTCCCTACAAGTACCAAAACCGTATTTCCTTCATACTCATGTAAGTTTACTTCGTCTTCTAATCGAAGTTGTTCTGCTACTTTTTTATAATGATCATGGATTTTATAGAAGACGAACATGACGATTGGCATGATGATGAAGAACGGCCAAATATCCCCTAAGCGGTAAACAAATAAAATTGCGATGATAGCATAAGAGATAAATGCACCCGTAATATTCGCAATTGATTTCGTCCACCACTTTTTGCCTTCTTTTTTCCATTTGATGACCATTCCTGTTTGCGATAATGCAAATGGGATAAATACACCAATGGAATACAATGGAATCAATCGTTCAGTAGAGCCATTGAAAATAAACAATAGCACAATCGACCCTAATGCAAGCGTGATGATCCCATTTGAGTACCCTAAACGATCACCACGATCTTGGTACATATGAGGCATAAATTTATCTTTTGCTAAGTTATAGGCTAATACTGGAAAGGCAGAAAACCCTGTATTTGCTGCCACTGCCAAAATCAAGGCTGTCGCAAATTGCAAGATATAATACAAGATCCCATGTCCAAAAACAGCTTGTCCGATTTGTGAAAGAACAGTTACTTCTTTTTCAGGAACGATTCCATACCAATAGTTGATAAACGTGATCCCTACAAAAAAGAACCCTAAAATCAATGCCATCATCGTCAAGGTCATCGCTGCATTTTTCGCCCGTGGCTTTTTGAAGAACGGGACCGCATTACTGATTGCCTCTACACCTGTCAATGAAGAAGAACCAGAAGAAAAAGCCCGTAAGATCAATGCGACAGAAACCCCAGGAACAACTGCACCAGGCAATGCTGTTGCTTGTAATGGTACTGCCCCAGTCACGATATTAAACAAACCAACGACAATCAATAAGGAGATGACGAGAATAAATGTATAGACTGGGAATAGTAAAAACGAAGCTGACTCTCTCAGTCCACGTAAGTTCAACATCATCAACAAGAGGACGATAGTCACTGAAATCGCTACTTGATGCCCATATAGAGCTGGTATAGCAGAAGTAATCGCCTCTGCACCGGCTGAGACGGAAACCGCAACAGTCAGCATATAATCGATTAATAAAGACCCGCCCGAAATCAGTCCAGCATTTTTACCGAGGTTCTCACTACTAACAACGTAAGCCCCACCCCCGTGTGGATATGCGTGAATGATCTGCCGATAAGAAAGAGTTAATGAAATCAATAAAATAATAACAAATGCAGCAATTGGCAATGAATACCAGATCGCAGCAGCAGACAACGCCACTAATACCACAACGATTTGTTCTGTTCCGTACGCAATCGATGACAACGCATCGGAAGATAGTAGTGCTAACGCAGCAAACCTTGTTAATTTATGCTCGTCGTTTTCCGCCGACTTCAACGGCTTCCCTACTAACAACCTTTTTAAGTAATCCAATTTCTATGCTCCTTTACACACCTTTTCCCCTACGAATTACAGGTGTCATTTTTTATAGTAAACAAGATGTTATAGTACGCCCTTGACCTTTAAATGTCAACAAAATTCAGAAAAAATATCGATAGAAAATCCCCATATTTTTTTAATTCATTTTTAGAGTGATTTCCATAATTAAACCACTTGCTTTCTCTGGTATAGAAAAAAGACGAGTTTAGGAAAATAACGTTATCCTAAACTCGTCTTCACTTAAAAACTGAGACTTAAAATCTTTACGAGAAACAAATAGATGGTATCACGTTTCTAGTGGAAGATTCGACTTTCATGCGCAGCTTCTTTGAATTTCTTCATTTTTTCACTCACAAATGGATAGGATACTGTACCAACGATCCCTACGACAATAAATATGCCGACTAATATCAAAATCGCATGTAGCGCATTTGGCCAATAGATACCACCAGCTGATTCACGTAAGAGGTTGACTGCATGAGTGAATGGCAAGAAAGGATTGATCATTTGGAAAAATTTCCCTGAAACTTGAATTGGATAGTTCCCACCACCACCAGATATGGACAAGACAAGAATAATGATGGCTATCCCTTTGCCGACATTGTCAAACAGTGCTGCTAAAACATAGACGATCATCATAAATGACAAAGCAATCAAAACAGCAAACAGTACACTGTAGACTGGATTCACTACATACACACCAAGCAAGAACATGTTCCCTAAAGTAACGATCAAGCTTTGAGCGATTGCCATCGTCAAGAAGGTCAACATGCGGGCGCCAAACTGTTCCCGTTTTGTATAGTTTTTACGCGCTTTTTTATCTAAATAATAATCTGTTGTAGCGACACTTGAAAGTAAGACCGCACCTACCCACAAACATAGCGCAGTATAGAACGGTGTACTTGCTGATCCATTATTAGGGATTGGATACAACGAATTAGTTTGCAGTTCCACAGGCATCGTAAAGAATTCACTTTCCTTTGTCGCATCTAATTTCAAGAGTTTGATGACTTCCCCAAGATCAACCTCTTCTTCTCCTTTACGGATCGCGTCTGCGGCTTTTTGGATACCAGCTTTGATGTTTGGCCAGTCGTTCGTGATCAAGTCTGCCGCAGCATTCACTGCTGTTTCGACTTCTGGCATTTTATCGTTGACGGTGGTCATTGTGGTATTGATTTCATTTTTGATCGTTGGCCAATCATTTTGGATAAAATCAGCAGCTAAACCAAGTTTCTCTTCTAATACAGGTAAGTCGTTATTGTATAGGTCAGCTCCCTTATTGATTCCATTTACGATCGTTTCCATATTACCATTTAGCATCGTATTTGCATCATGGACCTCTTGACCGATTGCAGGCATTTCTTTTTGATATTTCTCTAAGATCGCCACCGCATTTGTCACGGTTGCTTTGGTTGAATTCAATAGCGAATCAAAGTCGATTTGATCTGCTTTACTCAACGCACCTTGCGCCGTACTGATCGTATCGATCACTTGAGTCAAGATTGATTCAACGGTGGTGCTGACTTCATTTACATTGATACTACTGATCAATCTGTTGACAGAATTAGCAGCAGCTTGTACTTCTTCTAAAAGGCTAGTAACTTGAGAAACATCTCCTGCTTGAACAGCTTCATTTAATCGTGTTAAACGATTTTGTAAATCAGTTAATACTGGTTTAACACTCTTCAATGTATCAATAATAGGTTGTAGTTTTGTATTACCAGCGTTGGCTTGTAAATCTTCCAAAAATGAAATCAACTTGTCAGTTGCTTGTTGTTGCTCATTAATACTGTTGATAAAATTAGTTAACAAGTTATTGATATTCGTTTTTTCATCATCTGTCAATTGCCCATCTTTGACAGCATTTTCGATTGTTTTCGCTAATGAACCTGTTGTGGTCGCTACTTGCCCAATCGAATCTAACGTCGTCTTCACGCTTGTCGTGATACCTGGTACTGCTTCTTTTAATTGTTCAGCGCCCGTTTTGGTATCCTCTGCGAGATTCTTCGCTTGTGATTCTAAATTTTTCACATCAGGTAAGATGTCTTGGACTTGTTGGATGATGGTCAATCCTTGTTTTGCTTCCTCGATTCCTTGATTCATCGTTTCTTCGATTGATGAAAAATCGTTGTCGATTTCAGCAATTTGTCGTCCAGCATCTTGGATCTCTGGGATTTTTTGTTGAAGGTCAAGAATGATTTTGGCTTGTTCCTTTAATTCTGGCATTTTATCGTTCAATTCAACGACCTTTTGTCCCATCTCATCCACTTCTGGGAGATAATCAACAAATTCATTTGCTTTCGCTAATTTGTCTTTGATATCTGGTAGTTGTTTTTGTAGATCAAGTACTTGTTGGGTATAGCCATCGATCGTATCTAAGTTTTCATCTGTTGATAAAATCATTGATTTTACTTTATTGATACTTACCAGATTTGTATCGATATCGTACCCAATTTCATTAAAGACTTTTAGTAAAGTTTCGCTCGCCGTCCGAATAAATTCACTGGAGATTTGTGATTGGATCGTAGATGCACCTTTATCTGTGATTTTTGGTGCAATGGCATTGATTTTTTCATTGACTGTATATTCAATTTCCGGCTTTTTGATATCACCACTCGTAAAGCTTAATAAATCCTCCGAGAAATTCTCTGGCAAATAGATACCAGCATAATATTCCCCAGACCGTACACCGTCTTCTAATTCTTTTTTAGAGTCAACAAACTGCCAACCTAAATCTTTATTTTCATGTAATGAGTTCAGTACTTCTTTTCCGATGGCAACTTCTTGTCCTTCAAACTCAGCCGGCTTGTCTGCACTATAAACAGCAATCGGTAATTCCCCTGTATTGCCATAAGGGTCCCATAATGCTTTGATATTGAACCAAGCATATAATGAAGGAATGATCATAATTGCGATGATCAAAAGAGTCGCAACAGGATTTTTAAAAATTCGTTTCCAATCAAGTAAATATAAGTTTATTGTATTTTTTATTGATTTCATATTCATCACCTTTTTTTGTTTCAGCTGCATCACTTTATCATGAAAACCATACGATTTTCAATCCTATTTTCAATCCAGCAACTAATTTTTTGACAGTTAAATCAAACTGTCCGAATGTTGTCATCTTTTGCTTAATAAATAATTAATCTTCTTTTATCCACTAGTCCACTACCAAATGTAGCATCCCGATAATTTTTTTATGTGTAGTCAAATAAATCTGTTATAAAAAGCTTACCATAGTTTCTAAAAAAATGTCTAAATTGGTTACTCATAAAAATATAATCTTATTTCCAATATATATATCGTTATTTTATAAACTAAATCTTCCAATAGAACTGGAAAACCCGGCAAAACTGAACCACACAAACAAAAAAAGGCACGACAGCCCGAGGTCGGGATAGAAATGTTTAGCTTCGAGAAATAAGGCACCATCCACGAAAATTATTTTTCAAATTTTTGTGGATGGCGCCTAATTTTCGAAGAGGTTACTTCTGTTCCCGCCGTTTATTCGGTTTTAGGTGGTGCGATAGGACGAATGTCCCAGACCGTTGAAGTTCCTCTTTTTTGTTGTTGCCAAGCGCTGAATCGCGCAATGATTGACTAAACACACGGTGCTATTTTTTATGTATAAACGTGCTGTTTTTGTCTTTTATTTTGACACTGGGACAAGCGCTTCGATACCAACACTGATTTTCAATGCACGATCGACATCTAACATGATCGATCGTTCCAAATGACAGACTTTTTCTTTTAATCTGGACTTATCAATCGTTCTGATTTGTTCAAGTAAAATGACTGAGTCTCTTTCGATCCCTGTTCCGGTCGCTTTGATTCCTATATGTGTGGGCAATTTAGGTTTCGCCATTTTCGCAGTAATTGCTGCTACGATGACCGTTGGACTAAAATGATTACCTAAATTGTTCTGAATCACTAAGACCGGTCTTGTCCCACCTTGTTCTGATCCTACCACCGGAGAAAGATCAGCAAAATAAATATCTCCTCTTTTTACCATACGCCTCTCCTCACTCTTGATATTCTCTAGGTATACGGGGCCCTAGCACACATGCGACTTCGTAATGGATCGTACCCAATTGATCTGCTACATCTTGCATCGTGATTTTAGCCTGTTGATTTTTCCCTATCAATGTAACTTTAGTTCCTACTGGCATTTGATAGGGTAGACGGATCATCAATTGATCCATGCATACACGACCAATGATCTCACAATAATTTCCCTCCACTAGTAATGAGAAACCTTGCATTTTTCGTAACCAACCATCTGCGTAGCCGATTGGTACAGTTCCGATCCATTCTGAAGCTGAAGTCGTATAGGTTTTCCCATAACCTACACCTTCTCCTGTTGATAACTCTTTCACTTGGATCAATTCAGATACAAGTTCAAGCGCTGGTTGTAGGGGATACACTTCCGCTAACGCGTGACCGGATGGATTCAAGCCATACATCGCTACCCCATAGCGGATCATATTGCCTATAGCTTTTTCGTGCCATAATGCAGTAGCACTATTACTGCTGTGGACATATCTTGGTAAAGTAGGTAGACCTTCAATGATCTCACTGAATTTTTGGTTCTGATGTTCCCAATAGGTAGTATCTGCTTGATCTGCTGTAGAAAAATGAGTATAGATCCCTTCCCATTCTAAATTGGGACTATCCTTGATGATTTCCACTGCCTCATTCACTTCCGCACTATTGAGAAAGCCAATTCTTCCCATTCCGGTATCGACTTTCAAATGCAATTTCAATAAATATTCTAAATGTCGTTCTGCTATATAAGTAGCCGCAGCTTCCAACCATTCTTTTGTTCCCGCGGTAATGGATAAATCGTGGATGACTGCAAGTGTTAACGCATCGATCGGAACCATATTCAATACAAGAATAGGTTGTGTGAAACCTGCCTCTCTCAGCTCGATTCCCTCATCTAAAGTAGCTACGCAAAAACCAGAAGCTCCACCTTTTTTTGCAGCTTCTGCTGTTTCGATTGCTCCATGACCATAACCATCTGCTTTGACAACAGCAAACAATTCTTTCCCATTCAATCGAGCTATTTCATTTGCTACATTTTCTGTAATTGCCTTTTTATGTACAATTGCTTTTGTCGGACGATGCCAAGCAATAACCATTGTTCTTCCTTCTTTCTAGTCTTCTAAAATAATCTGTGCAAAAGCTAACTCGTCTGTATGTGTGATGCTGACCCAGACTGCTCCTTCATGTGGAGATTTCGTTACAATTGGTTGTCCTGATCCATTTTTTAAAATTTCGATCTCTTGAAAGGTAACTTTACCGATCCCTGTTCCCCAAGCCTTTGAAAAAGCTTCTTTACATGCATAACGACCGCCTAAAAACTCGACCTGACGATGAAATGGCAGCAAACGAAATATTTCGATTTCACTTGGTGTCAGTACACGATCAATAAAGTTTTGCTTTTCTTTAATGATCTTAGCAATCCTCGACAGTTCAACTGCATCAATCCCAATCCCTTTTATCATACACGATTCTCTTTTCAAAAAATTTTAGAACACTCTAATTCTACCAAATTTTAAACAATTTACCACCAATAAGTCTAGAAATAACAAAAATGAAAGTTGTTTCTTAGTGAAAAACCATCTCTTCCTTTTCTCCAATTAAAAACCATTGAGAATTGACTGATAAAAATCTCTGATACAAAGAAAACTGTCCAAGTCACTTCATTTTTTTTTACGAATGTTTTTCAAAAAAAATAAGACTTACAATTCGAAAAAACAGCTGATATATAAATAATTTTTTCCCTTGTTTGTTTGTAAAATCATTTTATTGGTATTAATCCTAATTTACCATGGAACACAAACAAAAAAAGAAATTATTTTTACTTTATAAACAAAAAAAACAATAATTTGCTTCTAACTACTTAAAAAACCAAATATTTTATTTTTTTAAATAACATTTCCAATAAAGTTATCTAAAGGGCCCGCTAAAGAGAGGCTATGTCTGTTTTTTATTATCTATCAATTCCAAATAAACAATTCAAAATAAGCCCGTCAAGGCCAAAAAATAGGTAAGCTATTTTTTGATTTGACGGGCTTATTCGGATAGTCCTTCTAAGACCACCACTTTACATGTGGATTAGTCGTTGTTCGTGCGGATCACGAAACCACGTTTTTTGTCATTTGTACGTTTTCCACCGTTGTCTTTTTGCTTGTTATGGTTTTTGCTGTAGCTACCGCTACCTTTCGAATTTTTGTTACCTCGGTAGTTGCCATTGTCACGGCGATTGCGGTTGTTTCCGCCACCACTTCCGCCACCACGTTTACCATTTTTGTTGTAGCCTTTTTTCTGCATTGGTAATGGACGTTCTGGTGTGATTTTCACTGGTGTCGCATCTGATGGATCTTTGGCTGTTGTCTTTAATAATAAAGCGACTAAATCTTGAGCAGAGTATTCTTCTAATAATTTATCCGCAGTTTGCAAATATTTATCTAAGCCATTCTCTTCAAGTTTTTCTTCGATTTGTTCAACGGCAGCGCCTAGTTGTCCTTTGAATGCTTCTTTTTCAGTTGGTGGACGTAATGTCGTCATGCGTTTTTTCGTTAAGTTTTCGATGACATGCAAGTAACCCATTTCGTTTGGTGTAACAAAAGTGACTGACATACCGCCTTTACCTGCACGGCCTGTACGACCGATACGGTGAACATAGCTTTCTGGATCTTGAGGGATATCGTAGTTGTATACGTGCGTTACTCCTGAGATATCTAATCCACGAGCGGCTACGTCTGTAGCAACTAAAATATCTAAATGACCACTCTTGAATGAACGTAACACACTCATACGTTTTTGTTGAGAAAGGTCACCATGGATACCTTCTGCACGATAACCGCGAGCTTCTAGTCCACGTGCTAATTCATCCACACGGCGTTTTGTACGACCAAAAACGATTGTTAACTCTGGTGTTTGTACGTCTAATAAGCGAGTCATGATATCGAATTTTTCATATTCTTTTGCACGAACGTAGTACTGATCGATCAAGTCAGCAGTCATTTCTTTGGTTTTGATTTTCACGTGTGTGGGATCTTTCATAAATTTCACACCGATATTTTTGATTGCTGGTGGCATTGTTGCTGAGAACAATAGTGTTTGACGTTGGTCTGGTACTTTAGAGATAATACTTTCGATATCTTCTAAGAAGCCCATGTTCAACATTTCGTCTGCTTCATCTAATACTAATGTTTCAACAGTTCCAAGTTTCAATGTGTGACGGTTGATATGGTCTAACATACGACCTGGTGTACCAACAACGATATGTGGACGATCTTTCAATCCCCGGATTTGGCGACCAATATCGGCACCACCATAGACAGCTTGGACACGGACACGTTTGTCACGTCCTAAACGATAAAGTTCTTCTTGTGTTTGGATTGCTAATTCACGTGTTGGTGCAATAACTAATCCTTGTAATTCTTGGCGACTTGCATCGATTTTTTCTAACATCGGTAAGCCAAACGCAGCAGTTTTACCTGTTCCTGTTTGTGCTTGTCCAATCACATCTTTACCTTCTAATGCAAGTGGGATCGTTTCTGATTGGATCGGTGTCGCTTCTTCAAATCCTGCACGCTCTACTGATTTTAATAATTCTGGTGATAATTCTAGTTCTTTAAATTTCAAATGAATCCTCCTATATGGTTGTTAACTGAGGATGTAGCGATAAATTGCTACCCCGTCTCTTGTTCGGTCAAAGTGTCTGTTTCTTTTGACAGTGGCCACGCACGTTTTCCATCCATTCTTAGCCCCTGTGGCACCACCGAAAAATCACTTTGCGAAGTTTAGGCATTAGAAAAGCCAAACGGGTCGCGTTCAGCTTTATCATTGTTATGACATCTGGCTTCACATTCATCTTCAAGCCAGTCCAATTTCTCTTCATCTTTCGGCAATAGGTTATTCTAGCATAATTTATTGTTTTCTGCAAGTTTACAGTTTTTATTTCATTTCTTGTAGTCGTTCGACTACTTCAATCAAGCCCATACTATTACTACCTTTTAATACAATCGTGTCATCTGGCTGGATCTCAGCAATCACCGCTGCAATCAATTGCTCTTTATTTTCTTCGATATAATAAACTGGCAAATCAGGATATTTCTGAGCCAAGGCATCTTTTAACGCCTGCATCTCTTTTCCATGCAAAAAGATCATTGAAAACACTTCTGGAGAAATATGTTCACTCATTGAAGCGTGCATGTTGGATGAATCTGCGCCTAGCTCCAACATATCAGCTAAAACGGCAAGTTTTCGTCCCGTTGCTGGGAGGCTTGCTACAGTATCTAAGACTAATCCCATAGCTGTAGGATTGGCATTATAAACATCACTTAAGATCGCTGCCCCGTTTCCAGCTGTCAACCATTCTGTTCGGTTTTGTGTCACGGAAACAGTTGCTAGACCTCGTCGGATTTCCGACAGAGACAACTCGAAAAACTGCCCGATCGCATAAGCAATCAGTGCATTCGTTACATTATACTTACCAGGTAAAGGGATCGTGAATGATTTGCCTTCAACGATAAATGTCGTTTGTTGCTTTTCTTCGATGATTTGTTGTGCAGAAATATCGCCTTGTTCGATTCCAAACGTCTTGATTTTTTGAGACAACGGAGCAACCAACGGTTCTAATAATGGTTCATTATTCGGTACGATCAATAATCCGTCTGGTACCAACCCGTCAGCAATTTCCATTTTTGCTTTGGCGATGCCTTCGCGTGAACCTAAATTCTCGATATGAGCCTCACCGATCATCGTGATTGCTGCAACTTTTGGTTGTGCCAGTAACGAGAGTTCCGTAATTTCATTGGCATGATCCATTCCCATTTCTAAAACGATTATTTCAGTATCTTGAGGCATATGCAAGATCGTATAAGGCATGCCAATATTATTATTGTAATTTCCTTGTGTTTTATAAGTTTTATATCCTTGCGCTAAGACAGAAGCTGTTAGATCCTTTGTGGTCGTCTTCCCATTACTACCGGTAACAGCCACCACATCCGCCCCAACTTTTTTCAAATAGTATTGTGCGAACTCTTGCATTGCTTTTAAAGGATCAGAAACTGGTATGATCTCGATCCCCTCTGGTGCCTTTTCGGCTGCCCAACTCCAAAAAGAAGCAACTGCTCCATTTGCGATAGCTTGTTCAATAAATTCATGCCCATCTCTTGCGCCAGCTAAAGGAACGAATAAATCGCCTTCTTTGATTTTGCGGCTATCAAATTCTACCCCTGTGATTGATTGAGTTGACTCATGATGACTTCCAACTGCTTGAGCAATTTCTTGTATTGTTATGTTCATCCATTCTCTGTCCTTTCGATTTAGACCAGTAGTCCTATAGGAATAGGAACAAAAAAGGTGGTGGAAATCGCCAATACTGATAGCGTCGAATAGTAAAAATCTTTCGCTTTCAATCAGTACCAGATGATCATCCACAACCTTTATTTTGATATACATACTACTTCGACACATTCATACTTGTGCTGATTATGTTTCAATTAGTCAAAGAAACTTTGTCTTTGATTATAACGGTTCAAGCCTAATTGGATCAACTCTTCAATCAAGTCACCGTATTTCAAGCCCATATTTTCCCATAGCAATGGGTACATGCTGAATGCTGTAAAGCCAGGCATTGAATTTAATTCATTAAGGAATAATTCATTTTTATTCGTCAAGAAGAAATCACAACGGCTCAAGCCACTTCCACCTAACATCGTATACGCTAATTTTGCGTACTCTTGTGCTTTTTGATGGACTTCTGCTGGTACTTCTGCTGGAATCTGCATCTCGATGCGATTATTGATGTACTTCGCATCATAATCGTAAAATGCCACGTCTTTTACCACTTCACCAGGCAAGGTCGTGCGGACGTCTTCATTTCCTAAAACAGCGACTTCGATCTCCCGTGCTTCAATTCCTTGTTCAACGATGGCACGTGAATCATATTGGTAAGCTGTTGCTAAGGCATTCTGTAATTCTTCTCGATTTTCAGCCTTAGTGATCCCTACGCTTGACCCCATGTTTGCTGGTTTCACGAACATCGGATAAAGCAATGAGCCTTCACATTGGTCAAATACCTTTTTAGGATTTTCTTTCCATTGATTCTTCAAAACTGGAACATAAGGTACTTGCGGTACACCGGCTGCTTGTAAAATATATTTTGTCATGATCTTATCCATGGCACAAGCACTCGTCAATACACCCGCACCAACATAAGGCATATTCAAGGTTTCCAAGAATCCTTGAATCGTGCCATCCTCGCCATTTGGACCGTGAAGAACTGGGAAGACGATGGTTCCTTCTTCTTTGATCTCTCCTGGATTGATGACAGTGCCGGTAAATCCTTCTGTCATTTTCCCACTTGGGTCCCACGTCAAGTGCAATTCTTCTTCACTTGTAGGTTTTTCAGTCAACAACGGGCCTTTGACCCATTGGCCGTCTTTACTAATAAATACGAGCTGTACTTGATAATAAGCATAATAAATAGCATTTAAAACGGAAAACGCTGAAAGAATCGAAACTTCGTGTTCCGCACTGCGTCCACCATATAATAAAGTAATCTTCAAAAGATTTTCCTCCTGTATTCGATATCATTCATTTTTACTTCATATTTTAGCACAAAAACAAAAGATGCAAACAGCTTATTTGAAAAAAGGTGAAGTACATGTCATTTTATTCAAAAAAACAGCGGAATAGTTGTCGCTTTTTTTCTTTATCGTTATGATAAGAGAAAGGAGGCATAGTTATGACCAAAACTACTTCTCGAAGCCGCTTAGCAGAAATCATTCACGTATTCATCAAAGAAAATGTTCTGCCAAATCTGATCCAACAAAAAAATCCTGAACAAGTAAAAAAAGCCTTTGAAGAACTTGGCTCAACCTTTATAAAAATTGGGCAAATGCTTTCTGTACGTGATGACTTACTCTCTGCTGAGTTTACTAAGACATTCAAAACATTGCAAGACAATGTACCAAGCGATCCCTTTGTCACGACGAAAAAAACGATTGAACAGGAATTAGACGCATCCTTAGAAACGATTTTTACTAGCTTCAATAAAGCACCTTTCGCTTCTGCCTCTATGGGTCAAGCCCATCGTGCAACGTTAAAGAATGGTGATGCAGTCGTTGTAAAAGTCCAACATCCAAATATTGCGAAGGAAATCATGATGGATTTACAGTTATTCGAACGGGCGATTCCTTTGATCAAATATATTCCTGAAACAAGCGTCATCGATTTAAAAGGTGTGTTGCAAGAAGTCAAACGTTCATTGACAAACGAATTGGACTTCTACAAAGAAAGTCAAAATGGCGCACGTTTCTATGACCTAAACAACCATTGGTATGAAATTAGATCCCCTAAAATCTATGAGGCACTTTGCACAAAAAAAGTCATTGTGATGGAAGAAATGTCTGGAAAGAACTTCAACCAATTGATGAATCTTGAAGAAACAGATGAACGTCTCATTGAGAGACTTACGAATACTCAATTGAAACAACAAGTGGCTAAACGATTGATCGAACATTTTATGAAGCAAATCTTTGACGATGGCTTTTTCCATGCCGATCCACATCCTGGGAATTTATTGTTCCGTCCTTTAAGCGTTGAAGAACTTTCAGAAAATATAACGACAGACACAAAAGAACACCAAAAACAACTAGGCTCGATTTCTTTCAAAACGACTGCTACTGTCACTGAACCATTGCAACCATATACAATCAGTTATATTGATTTCGGTATGATGGGTAGTCTCTCCGCTTCGCTAAGACAAAAGCTGATGGAAATCGTTTTAGCGATTTATACACGAGATATTTACCGTATTGAAAAAGCCGTCATCAACTTATGTCAACAAGAAGGGCCTTTTGATGAAGGTGAATTCCATCAACAACTCGCTAACTTTTTGACGCAATATTTAGACCTCTCCCTTGAAGAAATCGACTTGCAAGAAGTCTTTGCGCAGATCGTCTTGATTTGCCACCAGAACAACTTACAAATCGATCGTGATATCACGTTATTGCTTAAAGCGTTTAGCACATTAGAAGGAGTGATTCGTGTCCTTGATCCTGAAGTTTCTTTGATGGAAGTCGCCACGCCCATTGCACAACGTTATTTCTTGGCACATCTCTCTGTCGAAGAAACCTTGAAGCAAGCGGGCTTAGATATACTCGATGGTATCAAAACCGTACCGAAAATCCCGCAGCAAGTCTATCACCTTCTAGAAAATTGGCGTTCTGGACAAGGAAAAATCAATTTGGAACTAAAAAAGCAAGACCAACTGATGAACCGGATCGAAAGTATGGTGAACCGTTTAGTATTTGGTGTGATACTCGCCGCATTGATCGTCGGCTCTTCGTTGCTTGTCCAAGCTGCACCAGACGATCAAATCAATTTTATTACACTATTAGGTATATTCACGTATACGATCGCAGCTGTGGTCATTCTCTTTTTAGCCATTGATACACTGATCAACTATTATAAAAAAAGACGAAAATAAGCGAAAACATCCCAAAATATGAAACTATTTTCGGATGTTCTCGTTTATTTTTTAAGCTGTGTACTTTTGACACAACCTCATTGCTGGATGATTAGAGTTAAGGATACGCACTATTCCTGTTTTTTAGTCTGTAGCCTTTTGCTCGCTATCTATTTGATAATGTTAGCTTTTTTTGTTTGATTATTTCATTTTTCGTTCATCTGGTACGATTCTTTGTGAGAGCAACCACTTATGGAAGAACCATTCAGCAATCCCGATCAATACCGCCGGTACTAAAGCCTTCATCCAAATATCCGTCATATCGTTCATAAAATAAAGATATAACCATAGAATGGCTGCAGCTGAACCAGCATCTGCAATTGTAGCCGCGATATTTCCTACTTTTCGTAAAATCAACAAATCACCTACTACATAGATCATGACAACAATGATTACTCCGACAATCGTTGAATCCATGAAACTAACACCATACAGTCCCGTTAAAACGATCCACAAAATCGCCCAGATCATGATTGCTTTTACCACCAACGCCTTCACATGTTTCATTTTCTGCACTCCCTTCTTTTTGGTTAAAAATATATGATTATATAATTAAATAATCTTCATAATTATATCTTTTGTTATAGAATCAATCAAAGATATCGTACTTATTTTAGCAATAAAAAAGATGAACTCCGCTTCTGTTTAGTTAGAAACAATGTTCACCTATTTTATATTCTATTCAAATTTCTTCAAGCGCTCGGATCAACACTTCTTTGAACCTTTGGTGATCTTCATGAGTGAAAGGCTTCGGCCCTTTCGTCCGAATGCCCGCTTTTCTCAACTTACTGCTCTGATAACGTTGTTCTAATAATCCATCAATGTTCGTGGCATCAAATTCCTTTCCCGATTGATGAAAGACTCGAACACCTTTAGGTAAGACCAATGAAGCTAAGCCATAATCTTGAGTGATCAAAAAATCACCTTTTTTGATCAGTCCGACGATTTTATAATCTGCACTATCTGCCCCTTTATCGACGTATACAAACTGTACATCGCTTGGATACTCTTTATTGGTATAGTGATCGACACTTGTCACGATCATCACCTCTAATTGAAAAGATGCCGCAATTTCAATCACGTCATTTTTCACTGGGGAGCCGTCACCATCAATGAATATTTTTTGCATGTTCTTTCCTCCATAAAAGATAAACAGTGATTACTCCAAGGATCAATACACTGACATTTATCCATTTTACGTAAACTAACAATTGGAGCATCGCATTTGGTACGCTCAGACTCCCAGTCAATTGGAGCAATACACTCACAGGTTCGTCCAACCATCGTGCCATCACTAACAGCAATGACATCAATAAAAATTGATGGGTCACACTTCCTTTATTTTGTGTCGTAAACTTTTTGATCACACGATTATCCATCGGTATTTCTGTATCGATCTCATAATACGTACGATTCAACCAACTGCCTACTACCGCGTGCCAAAAACTTAATAAGAATAAGCCAACCACAAAGCCGATTTGCGGAAGTAACAGAACCATCAACGAACTAAATAATCCAGCTAATTGAATGAGGACTGGTTCGATCGTGGGAATCTGGATTGCTTGATTGCCAATGATTTTGGCTAACACCATGCCTGCAATATAAGGTAAATACATATATACGCCTAAATAGTCGAAACCATAGACGCGGCCGATATAAAGTGTCCCGAATAAAAAAAGAAAATTACCTAACATGCCATTCAGAAAAGTAAAACTATTTAACCAAGTGGGTAATTTCCACTGCTTTCTAGCCCTTCCCAGATAAAAAGCTGCAAATAGAAACAACAGCATAAATCCATAGATTGCTACATCAAATAATGCAGGATCAATCAACAAACGAGCATTTCTCAAAAGAAACAATAAAACGAAAAAGCCAATAAATAAAAGCAACTCTTTGGTAGCTACCACATTCGACTTCATCTCTTTAAAATCCAATTCATAGCGAGGATAATGACTGATCGTATGGTATGCCATAATGTAGAACAATGTATATAACGCTAATGTCATCACGACTTGTGTCGGCCCGGGAAGCTCGATCACCCGAAACAAAACAAGCAACAACAGGATCGCAAATGGAAATTTATTTGCTGACATGTTCGTGAATCCCTGTTGTTTTTCATGGTAATTCACTGTGATATTTGTGGGGATCAGCCATGCCGCACTTAGTCCTAAAAGTACACTTGACAGATAATACAACGGGAAATAAAGGACGCCAAAAATCCCGATCAACGAACCTGCGCCACCCATCAATAAAGAAATCATCAACAAGGTATAACTATCCAAACCAAAGCGAATACTACTAACTAAAAACAGACCTGTCATCCGAAAGGTATAGAACAAAGTGAAGGGTAAAATCGATAACCATTGGTTCCCATCACTCAAACTTAAAAATAACAGATACGGCACCAAGATAACCGTATTACTCAAAATAAAAGGTGTCGTCTGGGTAAAGTTCCGCCCAAATCGTTTGATTTTATCAATCATATAAAAACTCCTTACGTGTTAAACATGAGTTACTTGTCATGTCAACGTATCATCTCTATAGGCATACTCACATGTCTGTAGGTACAAAACTGATTATACCATAGGAGCAAAGCAGCCAACACCCTATAGAGGTTGTGGAAGCAGCACACTGATCCGCAGCCAACCGATAGACAAAAAAGCAGGAACTCCACAAAATTTGACTAGCAAATTTGGGAATCCCTGCTTTTTTTGAGTGCTGAACATTTCTGTTCGCCACTCACTGGTGCCTGAAAGAATCAGACAGACAAGTCCTTCTCCACAAAAGTCTTGTCCAGCACGCCTACATCCGGTAGGTGATCCGTGGATCATGTGCCGCCAAAATCAATTAGACCTCTAACGTTCAGAGATCTTCTCGACCCGTCGCATAACGTATACTTTAACACAAGCAACCATTTTATGCGAGTCTTTTTTTCATTTTATAATCAACCATTTGAAATCCTTCGCCAATATCGCTGATCAATTCTCCCTCAATGACAAATCCCTGATGTTGATAGACTGCGATTGCTTGTTGATTTCCTTGATTGACACGCAAGAAAATCTCCTGTGCTTCTGTTTCTTTTGCTAGTTGTTCGTACCAATGAAAGACTTCAGAGGTCAAACCTTTCCCTCGTACTTCTCGAAGAATATAGAGTTTACTTAAATAGATCGAAGAACCCATTTTTTCATAAGCAGTATAGCCAATCGTTCTCCCCTCTAGCTTCAATAAGAAATAGTTGACCCCTGCTGCACATTCTTTTCCGATCTGTTTTTTCGATTGATACGTCTCCAACATATAAGCGACTTGCTTTTGACCGATAATCGGCGTAAAGGCTTCGGGCCATATTTCATGGATCACTGTCACGAGTTCATCGAGTTCTTTTTCAGTTACTACTACTTTCTCCAACATTTTACTTCCTCCATTCAATGAACTAAAAATGCCCTTGTGCTTGCTGGAATAAAAACAACATGATCATACTATATACAGCGACCGACCAAGGTTTTAAAAGAATAACAATTTGCATGTATTCTCTAAATGAAAGCTTCGTCAATCCAGCAACGAGACAAATCAAATCATCTGGCGCAAAAGGTAAAAGTAAGGTAACGATCAATACCTTTTTGATATTGTTTGTTTTTTCAATGACTAGCTGTTCAAATTTCCGGAATTTTTTTGGTGATAAGATAAAACGGACAAAACTCGTACCATAATAACGCACAAATAAAAAGCCGATTGCTTCACCAATAATCAAGCCAATACAACTATACAGCAACCCAAAGACATTTCCAAACATCAACATCCCTGCAACAGAAGAAATCCCTCCTGGCAGAATCGGAATGATCACTTGGATGATTTGGATAAGAATAAATAAAATGATCGCATAGCTCCCAAACTGTTGCATGAATTGTTGCAAAGAATCTGCTGATTGAAAGATGCCATGTCGATAGCCATACATGATCAATATGAAAAAAATACTTAATCCAACGAGTGGTGCGACTTGGATGGTTCTATGTACCCATGTTTTCTTCTCAGCCATATGCTTCTCCTACACTTTTCATTTTTCTATGTTTTATAAAAGAACAAGTAACGAACAACTACAAAATTGTCGTATGTAACTTCGAGCAACAGAAGCTTGATCCTCTGGTGCCTCCTAATCCCGAATAAACAACGTGAAGTAGCTCCTTCAGAAATAAGCGTAAAACCCCAAAAATTCAAAGGAAATTTTCGGTTTTTCACGCTTATTTCTCGGATTTGAGCACTTCCTTTATGGCTTGTTACCCACAGAAGTTACTTATAAAACACCGTTTATTTGGTTTTAGAAGATAGGCATAACAGCTACTTCAGTTCTAACATCTGTTCTCATCTTTTTACTGATGATTCAAAAAACTAGCAACTTTCGTTGTGATCAAGTCGATAGCTACGTGATTTTCGCCACCTTCTGGGACGATAATATCAGCGTAACGTTTTGTTGGTTCAATAAACTGATGATACATCGGCTTAACGACTGTTAAATATTGTTCGATCACAGAATCTAAGGTACGGCCGCGCTCTTCCATATCACGTTTGATCCGGCGAATGATCCGAATGTCATCGTCTGTATCTACATAGATCTTGATATCCATCAAATCACGTAAACGCTCGTCTTCTAAAATCAAGATACCTTCCAAAATAATCACTTCTTTTGGTTCTTGGATGATTGTTGCTTGACTTCTCGTATGGGCAACATAATCATAGACTGGTTTTTCAATGGCTTCATAGTTCAGTAGTTTTTCAACGTGCTGGATCAGCAGTTCATTATCAAAGGCAAAAGGATGATCGTAGTTTGTATTCAACCGTTCTTCAAAGCTAAGATGACTTTGATCTTTATAGTAAGAATCTTGTTCAAGCATCATGATGGAGTGGTCTGGAAAGTGACTAAAAATCCCTCGGCTGACGCTTGTCTTTCCGCTTCCCGATCCGCCCGTCACACCAATGATAATTGGCTTGCTTTTTGTCATTGACTAAAACCTCTTTCATATCCGTTTTTTCATTCTAATCTATTATAGCGAAAAAAAAGGAAAATGCACTATTTTTCTGAAAATTAATGAGGTGAGATTTCCAAGAGCGGGTAAAGTTCTTCTAAAGAATCAATCCGATAGGTTGGTTGGATCTCTGGTATTTCAGGCAACTTATTTTTATTGAACCAGATCGTATCGATCCCTGCTTCATTTCCACCTTTGATATCAGAAGTCAGTGAATCACCGATAATAACCGTTCGTTCTTTGTCCAACTCAGGAATATTAGCAAACACGTGATCAAAAAAAGCCTTCATTGGCTTTTGTGCGCCAATCGCTTCTGAGACAAAAATTTCTCGAAAATAATGAATCATCCGAGCATCTGTTAATCGTTGATGTTGGGTTTGAGAAACTCCATTCGTCACTATATAAAGTTCTGCTTCACTTGACACTGCTTCCAGTAATTCATGGCTTCCAGGAATCCAATGATGGCCCTGATTCAAATAATGTCGATACCGTTGATCCATCGCTTGGCTATCTACGGTCTTGCCGAACTGTTGGAACAACAGACCAAAGCGGTTGCCTGTCACTTCATCTCTTGTCATCTGCCCCTTTTCAAATTCTCGCCATAAATGATGATTCAATGCTTTATAACTTGTTCTGATCTCTGGTGTCAGTTCAATGCCTTGTTCCGCAAAGAGTTGGTGCAAGGCTTCTGTTTCTGTTTGTTGAAAATCTAACAACGTATCGTCTACGTCAAATAATAATGTATGATATTTCATCTGATTCTCCTATTTTCTTCTATTTAAAATATTTTTTCAGTTTTTTTAGTTCGTCTAACGTCAATGAACGATATGAACCTTCAGCTAAATGTGGATCTAACTGTAATGGGCCCATGCTGATACGTTGTAACGCAGTCACTTTTTTTCCATAAGCCAAAAACATTTTTTTCACTTGGTGGAATTTTCCTTCTTGGATCGTCAGGCGTACGATACTTTGACCTTGTTGGATATCCAAGACTTCTAGATGGGCTGGCAAACACTGATAGCCACTATCAAAGATGATCCCTTTTTCAAAAGCAACTTGATCATCTTCTGTCACTTGTTCATTGACGACTGCTACGTATGTTTTCTTCACTTTCTTCTCAGGCAGTAACATTTCATAGCCTAATTGTCCATTTGAAGTGATTAGCGATAACCCTGTTGTATCACGATCTAATCGCCCCACTGGATACAAAGGCTGGGTGCGGTCGGCTGAAGCCAACAAATCGATAACAGTCGTTTTGTGCATGTCTGTCACCGCTGTTACTGCTCTTTTCGGTTTATTCAGCATAAAGTATACTTCATTTGTATGTAGCTTTACGCCATCCACTTCGATACAGTGAAGCAAACTATCCACATTACGATTCTGTTTCTGTTCCACTTTACCATCGATACGTACGAGTTTCATCGCAAAAAGTCGTTTCATTTCTTTACGTGACGTTTCTAATTCTTTTTCTATTAATTTATCTAACCGCATAACTGCTTCCTCTCCTAGCTACATACGCATTATAACCTTAAACTTACACCTTGCAAAATGGAAACGCTAAGTTGTTTCCTTGACTTACTTAGAAATTCGCGTTACGGTTAAAGAGTAAAGTGAATTGGATTTCTCATACACAGCGTAATGACCTGGTGGAGAAAAGTTGAATTCTGACTTTTTAAGGGCAGATGCGCGCATCTGCCTTTTTGCGTTTTTTCGCGCTACCTGATAATGTGCAAGAGACCATGTGACATTCACTTAAATAAAATCTGTCTGACACCAAAGCAGACAGTCACATTTTAAGGAGGAATTTTGGTTATGTCAGTATCATTAGAAGTAAGTAAAAGAGAAGTACGTCCCCGTTCGTTGAGAAACAAATTGCGTCATGAAGGAAAAGTTCCTGCAATCGTTTATGGCTACAATGTAGAAAGCACGCCAATCTCATTTGATAGTGCGACATTTAGTAAAGTATTGCGTGAGAATGCCGCAAACACAGTTATCACAATGAACATTGAAGGAAAAAAAGTCAACACACTTGTTCATAAAATCCAATCAAACACATTTACCAACCAATTAGAACACGTGGAATTCCTATCTGTTAATATGACAGAAGAAACAGAAGTCGAAACAGAAGTTGTCCTTGTCGGTGAATCTACTGGTGTGAAATCTGGTGGTGTATTGGCTCAAAACCTATATACTGTGATTGTTTCTGCTACACCAGATCAATTACCAGAAAACATCGAAGTGGATATCACTGATTTAGCATTAGGTGATTCGATCACTGTAGCGGATCTACCGAAAAATGACGCATACACGATCATTACTGATGGAGAAGAACAAATCGCCGCAGTTGTTGCACCAACAGAAGAAGAAGAACCAACTGGTGAAGCAGCTGAACCAGAAGTGATTGGTTCAACTGAAGAATAAACGTCTTTTGATCAACGAAGCGATGACTAGTGTCATTGCTTCGTTTTTTATTTCTCTCTTAAAAAAGTATTTCAAAGACCAGTAGTTTCCTATTTATTACCCCTTATTTGTATTTCCCTACAAGCTTAAAAAACCTTATATAATAAGGTTTTTGCATGACCTCTTAAAAAATTCTTATACTTTAAAAAAAAGTATGCAAATATTGTTGCATTTTGTATAAATGTTTATTAGAATGAACCAACGTTAAAAAAGTATAACTCGTTTATCCTGATAATAATATGTTGTTCTCGTCATTTCGGTTTTTTAGACAAAGGAGGCTAAGCCGATGTTTGAAAGTTTTGATAATAACCGTAATCGATACGCATCATTAGGTGTGGTATCAAGTTTACCAGATGAACTGATCGATAGTATTTGGTTCATTATTGATTTAGACCTTAAGGGTGTTATTCCATTAGATAATATTTTAGCTTTTGATTTAATTAATAATCATGGGAAAGTAACCTTGCATTTTTCTCAAGCAGGCAGTACCGTTGAGATGGGGATCGATTTGCCATTCCCTTATTCTCCACAGTATCCGGCGCAAGTATTTGCCTATGATGATGGGACCAGAGAAACCATTCTTCTCCCAAGTGAAATTAAACAGTACTAAAATAAACCCTTTGTTTTGCACGATAGCCAAGTAGTTGACTCTTTGATTTTCATCGCAGACTCACTTCTTGGCTACTTTTATGATGACCTTCTCTGAAAATTTCCAGAAAACATAAAGCATTTTAGCTATTTATTTATCATGAGATTCTAATTGGTATTCCAAGGGTAAACACTATATACTACTAACTAAATTTTAAAAGAAATAAGGAGTTTACAAGATGCGCGATTTAACAAAAGGAAGCCCAGCCAAACTGATTTTGCTATTTACTGTCCCTTTATTGATAGGCAATGTTTTTCAGCAGTTTTACAACATGGTTGATATGATCATCGTTGGGCAGACATTAGGGAAAAACTCACTAGCTGCTGTAGGAGCTACCGGTGGATTAACTTTCTTGATTATTGGCTTTGCTCAAGGTCTAACCGCTGGTTTAGCCATTATTACCGCACAACGATATGGTGCGAAAGACTTCCGTGGTTTGAAAAAAAGTTTTGCTACAAGTGTCATGATTAGTGTCATTATTACTGTGATTTTAACCGTCCTTAGCTTAGTATTTATTCGTCCGATGCTTCAGTTGATGCAAACACCTGCAGATATCATTGATGAAGCACAAACATTCATCGTGATCATCCTATGGGGAATCTTTGCTGCCGTCAGCTTCAATTTATTGTCAAATGTTATTCGCGCACTTGGTGATAGTCGAACGCCTTTACTCTTTTTGATCGTTGCGGTAATTATCAACGTTGTCTTGGATTTGATCTTTATTATCAACTTCGGTATGGGAGTAGAAGGTGCTGCTATTGCAACAGTGATTGCGCAAATTGCTTCTAGTCTATTATGTATCGTCTATATCAAGAAAAAGATTCCGATGCTTCAGTTACGTAAAAAAGATTTTTCGTTCGATAAACAAGAGATCCGCACACATTTAAATGTTGCTTTACCAATGGCTTTCCAATCTTCGATCATTGCGATTGGTGCAATCGTCCTGCAATCTGCATTAAACAGCTTAGGTACAGATGTCGTCGCTGCCCAAGCCGCAGCTGGTCGAATCGATCAATTTGCTGTTCAACCTATGATGTCCTTTGGGATTGCGATGGCGACTTTTACAGCACAAAACTATGGAGCGAAACAATATGGACGTATCTTAAAAGGCGTTCGTCAAACATTAGTCATGAGTATTGGCTTTAGTTTCTTAGCCGGAGCAATTGTTATTTTCCTTGGCCGACCATTGGTAAGCTTGTTTGTCAGCGCAAATGAAACTGTCGTTTTTGATTTGGCGCAAACGTATTTCAACATCAATGGCTCTCTTTACTGGATCTTAGCTATCCTATTCATCTTACGTTACACTTTACAAGGACTTGGTCAAAGTAAAGTACCGACGATTGCAGGGATGATGGAACTGATCATGCGTTCTTTTGCTGCAATTATTCTGACTGGAATCTGGGGCTATCCAGGAGCCGCTCTCGCTTCACCACTTGCTTGGGCTGGTTCTGTAATCGTCTTGCTCTACTCTTATATCCGCGCTGTAAAACATTTGAAACAGTTAGATGCCGAACAACAGCAATTTTCAATTGAAGATGCTGAAATCAGTTATTAGATTCAGAAAAAGTGTTCCTCCTATACTTATTGGAAGAACACTTTTTTTTATGGATTCATTGGTAAAATAATCAAGCTGAAATAGTCGATATGCGCATGATCATATTCCAAAACGGTGAATTGAAATTGACCGATCGTAATCACTGTACCTGCCTCGATATCTTTTTGATAGCTCGACATAAAACCAGCGAGAGTGATGAAATTCGTCTCTTCAAATTCTGGAACATCCTCATTGAAGTAGCGCTCAAAATCATCTAAGGTCAATTTTCCTGAAACAATATAGCTACCATCTTCTTGTTTCGCAATCAAAGCTTGATCCACGTCTGTTTCGTCTCGAATTTCGCCGACGATTTCCTCTAAAATATCTTCAATCGTAACAAGACCGCTTGTTCCACCATATTCATCCTTTAAGATCGCTATATGTTTTCCTTTTCTTCGCATGATCGTCAATAGTTTTTTGATGGGGATAGTTTCTGCTGTCACGATTGGTTCTTCAATCAGAGACTCCACCGTTATCTGGTCATCCTCTAAAGATTGTTTGATCAACGCAGGTAATGTAACGTATCCTAACACATTATCTTTGGATTCCAGTATGACAGGATATCTCGTATGCCCGCGTTCAATCGATTCCTTGATGGCTTGTTTGACTGTATCTGACGCATCAAATACTTGCATCGATGTCCGATCGACTTGAATGTCTTTTGCCAGCGTGTCATCAAACTCAAAGACATTTTCTAAGTACTGGTATTCATCCTTTGTCAACTCACCTTGCTGGTAAGAGTTGAGGGCAACTAAAGTCAATTCTTCTTGTGAGAGTGTTTCTTCACCTTCTGATACTAGCTTCACGCCTAGCAATTTACCTAAGCTTGCTGCCGAATGATTCAATACCCAGATGAAAGGAAACATCGCCAGATAAAAATAATGCAAGGGTCTGACTACGAATAACACAACTTGTTCCGTATTGACGATACTATAACTTTTCGGCAAAAGTTCTCCCACCACAACGTCGACATATGTCACCAGAATGAACCCTAATGCGACAGAGATCGTTGCACTTATTCCCCGTCCAATCGGAAGTTGACCGATCCAGGGTTCCAATAATGCTGCCACAGAACCTTCGCCAACCCAACCAATGATCAAGCCTGTTAATGTGATACCCAACTGACTTGCAGATAAATAATCGTCTAAATGGTGGGTCACATGTAACGCTAGTTTAGCGTTCTTCACGTCGTCTTTTTCCAATTGCTCTAAACGGGAACGTCTGATTTTTACTAAAGCAAATTCACTCGCAACAAAAAAAGCAGTGATTGCTATCATCAAAAATAATATGACAAAATTTACTACCATTTGTTTCGCCTCACTTTTCCATTTTAATTGTACAACTTTTCGTAAAAAGAGTATAACTAGGAGGCTTTTGATTTCTGCTTCTCCCACTAGATCACTCTAAATAATGGAAGGATTTATTCACTTGTGTCACTAACATTCAACAGCTATTCAATAACAAGAAATTTATTAATTAAGGTTTAAAATGTGCGCATGTGCTATGCTATTATGTGACAGTACAGTTCAATGAAAATGGCTATCCTTCCGCAAGTGAGGTGGTGCGTATGCCCATACTTTCTAACTCTTATGAAAGGAGACGCCTTTTGTCGGCACTCGATACAGTCCAATTGATGCTCAGCTTTGGTATGTTTACCGTCGCTCTGGTCACGTTGGTTGTAGCATTGCTTAACAACGACAAAAAGAAATAACCGTCCTCGGCTTAAGACGGTTATTTTTACAACAATTAACTAAACCTATGCCGCTGTTTTTTAAACAACGCTATCAAAAGAGAGTTGTTATTGCAACCCCTCTTTTCAGTTTTAGTATAGCATAATCTAACGCTTTATCTACTTATTTTTTCCGTTCTTTCAACCATGTTTTTCTTGTTCCACCAATCAGCAAAGGTACTGTTTCATGTTTGACTTCACTGTATTCTAAACCAAACCATGTTTCTGGCGTCGTAGCGATTTTCTTGATGGCAAGTTTAGCTTGCATGATTTGTCGTTCCCATTTCCCAAGAGTTGTTACATTGGAAACTACTTCGTCGATCAAGATGAATTGGAAATCGCCGACTTCTCTTCCTGGAGTCAATGAATACGTCTGTGGTTGTTTTGGTAGACGTCCTTGTTTCATTAAATCGTGGATGATTTGTCGAACGTAGACATTGATTTCTTGTTGCACGCGGAATCCTAAGAATAGGTTCACTTGAATAACGAAATCGGTCCCCATCATATCCACTTGATATTCTTTCGTATAGGGTTCATCGGTTACTTCTACATGGACAAACCAATAGGCCTTCGCCCGCTTTGGTCGTTTATCTAAAATGGAATACACAAACTGGCGACCGACCTTCCCATCTGCCATATCCGGCACTAAGAAAACCACATTAGTTTGATACATTGGTAAGGTCTTGTCCTCTTTCAATGCTTGAAGTTGTGGAATATATTCTTTTAATGCCACTTCTTCTGCGACCGATTCACGAATGATATTTCCTTGTTCCCAAACAAACATGACTGCTAGAATGACTAAAGCAATCAACACAGCGACAAAACCGCCATGGAAGAACTTCACGATACTTGAAATAAAGAAGACGACTTCGATTGCCCCAAAGAAAAAGGTAATTGTATGAGCCAACCACTTCGGATAGCCAGTTTGGAGCAAATAGAAATAAAGTAAGGCAGTCGTCATCAACATCGTTACGGTAATGGACAGTCCGTACGCAGCTTCCATATGATGTGAGGTTCTAAAGGTAACGACAACCAGTGAACAAGCAATCCATAGAATCAAATTCACTGCCGGAATGTACATTTGTCCGATGCTGCTTCCAGGATACATGATTTTCAATCGAGGCAATAATTTCAATTTGATTGCTTCTGAAACTAGAGTAAATGATCCAGTAATTAGTGCTTGCGAAGCGATAACAGCTGCAATCGTTGCAAATCCTACTCCGATGACTGTAAAACTAGCCGGCATCATTTTGAAAAATGGATTCAAGTTTTCGATTGCTTGTGTTTCTGGATTTTGATAGACATTCAACAGCCATGCTGCCTGCCCAAAATAATTCAAGACCAAACATACTTTGACATACGGCCAGCTTAAACGGATGTTTCGTTTTCCGACATGTCCTAGGTCAGAATAAAGCGCCTCCGCCCCAGTAGTAGCCAAAAAGATATTTCCTAGAATGAATAAACCTAGCTTATTATCAGGACTAAATAGCAACTGGATTGCATAATAAGGATTTAAGGCACGGATCACTGTCCAGTCTTGACTGAAATTAAACATGCCCATAGCACCTAAAAAGGTGAACCATAAAAACATAATCGGTCCAAATGCTTTCCCAACGACTTCTGTGCCAAATCGTTGGACCATGAATAAAACAAAAATAATAACTAAAGTAATAATAACGATGATGTTCTGGTCATTGCCGAAACGGTCAAAGAATTGTGGAATCCCACGTAATCCTTCAATAGCGGTCGTAACCGTTACAGCAGGTGTCAGTACGCCATCTGCTAACAATGCTGCGCCACCGATCATTGCAGGTATGATCAGATATTTACCGCCTTTTCTAACCAAAGTATATAAAGAAAAGATACCACCTTCCCCATGGTTATCTGCATTTAATGCAATCACGACATATTTGATCGTTGTTAATAATGTCAAAGTCCAAAAAATCAAGGAGACTGCTCCGATAACAAAATCTGGGTTGATCCCTCGCAAGCCGCCATTGTCTTCTACGATTGCTTTCATTACATAAAGCGGACTTGTACCAATATCTCCATAAACAACTCCCATGGCTACTAGTAACCCTGCCATCGAGATTTTTTTTGTGTTATGCTTTGTTGTCACTGTTCCCCCTCATTTCTCCAATCCTATGATTGACCTAAATTTCACCTAATTATCCAAGGATTCAACCTTGGTGTCAATCAATTCGATAAAAATAACTAAGTCAACGATGCCTTCTTAAATAATCAGCAGTAAATGAGTAGAGAGCTAAACAAACGAGTGCCCCGATCAAGGATGGGATAAGATAAAAGCCACTGATAGATGGACCTAGATCGCCTAACACAAATTCACCTAACCAACTTCCAAAGAAACCAATAATAATATTTCCAGTGACGCCTCCTGGTACATCTTCATTAAGAACAGCTCCAGCAACGAATCCTAATATGCCACCTACTATTAATGAGAATAAAAAATGGATCATTTCCATTCCTCCTTTTGCACTTTAAATAACTAAGTGTTTTTTAAGAAAATTTAAATTGACCCTCTATGCCTTTTCTTTAACGATTAAAAAAATAAGCGTACTACTTTTGAAAATATAAAATTATTTTCGTAGTAGTACGCTTATTAAAAAACTTTTATCTTAAAATGATAGAATTACTTCTTGTCCTCTTCGTTCAACATTGCTTTTCTTGAAAGATTCACCCGGCCTTGTTTGTCGATCTCTGTCACTTTCACCAACACTTCATCGCCTAGTTTTACAACGTCTTCTACATTGTTTACACGTTCATTCGCTAATTGAGAAATATGGACTAAGCCGTCTTTCCCTTTGATCAAGTTGACAAATGCACCGAATTTTTCGATACGAACAACTTTACCAAGGTAGACTTCGCCAACTTTGACTTCTTTTGTCAAATCTTCGATGATCTTGATTGCTTTTTGGATCATTTCTTTATCAGAAGAAGCAATACTTACTTTACCGTCTTGATCGATATCGATCTTCACGCCTGTTTCATCAATGATTCCATTGATCGTATCGCCACCTTTACCGATGACATCTTTGATTTTCGCAGGATCGATTTGGATCATTTCGATTTTCGGTGCATATTGGCTAAGCTCTTCACGTGGTGTAGCAATCGTTGAAGTCAATTCTTCTAAGATTTCCATACGTGCTTGTTTTGCTTGTGCCAATGCTTCTTTTAAGATTTGTTCCGTGATACCTTGGATCTTGATATCCATTTGTAGTGCTGTGATCCCATCTTTTGTTCCGGCAACTTTGAAGTCCATGTCGCCTAAATGGTCTTCTAGACCTTGGATGTCTGTTAAAATCGTATAGTTTTCACCATCAGATACTAATCCCATAGCAATACCAGCTACAGGTGCTTTGATTGGCACACCTGCGTCCATCAATGCTAAAGTACCTGCACAGATACTTGCTTGAGAAGATGAACCATTCGATTCAAGTACTTCTGCCACTAGACGGATCGTGTAAGGAAACTCTTCTTCTGAAGGAATCACTTGTGCTAATGCACGTTCACCTAATGCACCATGACCGATTTCACGACGACCTGGTGATCCGGCACGACCAGTTGAACCCACAGAAAATTGTGGGAAGTTATAGTGATGGATGAATCGTTTGCTGACTTCTACACCTAAGCCATCAATGATTTGGTGTTCCCCTAAAGGTGCCAATGTACATGATGATAGTGCTTGTGTTTGTCCACGAGTAAATAATCCAGAACCATGAACACGTGGCAACAAGCCAACTTCTGATGCTAAAGGACGGATCTCATCTAATTTACGACCATCAGGACGGATTTTGTCAATCGTGATCAACTCACGAACGACGTCTTTTTCAAGATCTTCCGTAATTTGTTTTACTTCTTTTAGTAATTGCGCTTCCTCTTCATGACCCGCAAATTTCTCTGCATAAGCTTCGCGAATATCGACTTTTACTTGGGCGATATTCTCTTCACGAGCTAATTTTTCTTCTGTCATGACCGCTTCTTTCATCGTGCCATACGATGCATCAAAAATTTCTTTTTTCAAATCAGCATCGACTTGTAATAAAGAAACTTCCATTTTTTCTTTGCCGACAGCTTGAACGATTTCTTCTTGGAATGCGACTAATTCTTTGATTGCGTCAAATCCAAATAATAATGCGCCCAGCATATCTTCTTCAGAAACTTCTTTCGCGCCACTTTCAACCATGTTGATTGCTTGTTTTGTACCAGCTACGCTTAATTCGATATCGGTAGTCTCTGCTTGTTCAACTGTTGGGTTCAAGACGTATTCACCATTGACACGACCAACTTCAACACCTGCGATCGGTCCATCGAAGGGGATATCTGAAATCGATAAAGCTAGGGAAGAACCTAACATTGCTGCCATTGCTGGGGAACAATCTGTTTCTACACTCATCACGATATTTGTGACTTGGACTTCATTACGGAAACCTTCTGCAAACATTGGACGGATCGGACGGTCGATCAAACGAGCAGTCAGGGTTGCTTCCGTACTTGGACGACCTTCACGTTTGATAAATCCTCCTGGGATCTTACCAGCTGCATACATTTTTTCTTCATAATTGATCGTCAATGGGAAGAAATCTGTATCTTTCGCTTCTTTTGAAGCAACTGCCGCACTTAATACGACCGTATCCCCATAACGAACTAATACTGCTCCATTGGCTTGTTTGGCTAATTGGCCAACTTCGATCTCTAAGGGACGTCCGCCCCATGTCGTTTTAAAAACTTGTTTTTCTGACATAAATACTCCTTTTCTTTCTCGTGAACGCTAGACGCTACTAAACAAACGAAAACCGCGAAAGCGAGCTTTTGCACCTTTCATTTGGTTAGTAGGAGTCCATCGAGCTGATTCACAGAAATGTTTGATAGTTTAAAGTAAAAAAGTGAGATTCACGCGAACCCCACTTTCTGTTAAAAATTAACGGCGTAAGCCTAGACGTTGGATCAATTCACGGTAACGTTGAACGTCAGTTTTACGTAAGTAAGCTAACAAGTTACGACGATGACCAACTTTTTTCATCAAACCACGGTATGAATGATGATCTTTTTTGTGAACACGTGCATGTTCGTTCAAGTGGTTGATTTCTTCAGTTAATACAGCGATTTGTACTTCTGGAGAACCAGTATCTCCTTCATGACGTGCGTAATCTTTGATGATTTCGTTTTTACGTTCTTTTGAAATTGCCATTTCTTTCACCTCGTTTAATTATTCCCCTGTGACTGAGTAAAACGTTGGTGATTCGTTTAACCAAGTAACAGGACATATGCTTTAAACATACAGCTATACTTTACCTGAATCTTTCTAATAAATCAAGTGTAGAATCCTTAAGAAAATCTAGTTGATTAAACAATCAGGCTACTACTTTTTCAAATTTATGGTAAACTATTAACCGAAAAGAGAGTGTTTGATAAGAAAGGGGTACATATTCCATGATCACAATGGATGATATTATTCGAGAAGGCAATCCAACATTACGTGAAGTCGCGCAAGAAGTCACTCTTCCACTCAGTGAGGAAGATCTTTTATTAGGAGAAGAAATGTTGGAATTTCTTAAAAATAGTCAAGATCCAATCAAAGCAGAAGAATTAAATTTACGTGGTGGTGTCGGCCTAGCTGCGCCCCAGCTTGATATTTCAAAACGGATCATTGCGGTCCACGTACCAAATCCAGATCCAGAAATCACAAAACCGACGTTGAGTACGGTCATGTATAACCCAAAAATCTTGAGCCATTCCGTCCAGAATGCTTGCTTGGGTGAAGGTGAAGGCTGTTTATCAGTCGATCGTGAAGTTCCTGGGTATGTTGTGCGCCATGCAAAAATCACGCTTTCGTATTATGACAAAAATGGGGAGAAACAAAAAATCCGTTTAAAGAATTACGAATCAATCGTGGTGCAACATGAAATTGACCATATCAATGGCGTAATGTTCTATGACCATATCAACGACCAAAATCCTTTTGCCTTAAAAGAAGGCGTCTTGGTGATCGAGTAATAATGGATAATCACAAAAATGAACAGAGAAAAGCAACTTCATTTGCTTTTCTCTGTTCATTTTTTCTACCGTAAAAGATCATCTCTGATTCCAGCATTTTACGTCCGTGGATATCAATCATTTATAGTCAGCTATCTGGACAAACTCTTTGTCCTTTGTCTCTAAAGTTAACAATAATGCGAGCATAGTCACTCTTTTTTCAAACTCAAGCTTCTTTTGTTTGTCTAACATCTTCTGTTTTATTCTCTCTACAAGAGGGATTTCGCTTATGTTCGTAGAAGTTATTTATCTTGTTGAAGAAGAACTTGATTACACGTTTTTAGTTGTGCGCTCACCTCAGCTACATTAAGTTTTCCATCGATAATTGACTGTTTCGGGATTTCCTACTTGTTCAATTCTCATTTTCAAAAAACCTTGCATTGGCACAGACATCAGCGTTGCTCGATCTTTCTTGCTTTGCTTATCTTATTGTTGTCTTATAAACTTTTTACTATAGTCTTCATAGTCTTTTATTCTTTTTCTAAAGAAAAAAACAATGCAAGCATCTCTGCTTATTTGTTGAAATCATTACCACTTTCAGTCATCTTGTCCTTCGGATTTTGGTTACTCAACGTTCCGACATTGTTTTTTGTTGGTATGTTTTTTTCTGGGGTATCCCGAAATTCTTTCCAAATTTAGTTGGTCGGAAATCAGTTAACAATGTAGCCATCCTAACGTTTTCTGGATTGGTTTGTTTGGTTGTCTCATTTTCTGCTGGAATGCTTCTCCCTTTTTTAAATAGATTATTGAACCGAGTCACAATACTACTAAAGCAATGGGATTTACTTTTAGCTTTCTTTCTAGTGTTCGTGCTTCGATCATTCGTTTCTACCATTCTTATTTGATACGTTTGACTTTTTTTTGAATTGATTGATCAGTCGCTTGATCAACCACTCGTTTTATTGGTTTTTGTAGTGGCTCTAGCTTCATTTTGCCTCTGGTTTCAGGCACTATCTGTTCAAATAGCGTACTTACATTTTTGCACAGCTTAAGCTCATCTAAGGATTCCTTTATAACCCCTTCCTTATTTTGTGAAGTTTCTTTTCCAAATAAGCATCTTTTAAGATTGTCCAATTCACTCTTCTGTTCATTTGAACGAATTTTGGCCACTATAACTTGGTCTTCTTTTACTATCGTGCTTAATTGGGTAACGACACTCTTGAAATCCTTAAGGTTATCATTGACTACTACCTTAGCTTTTTGTGGTTCGATCGTATCTAGCGAAGTGAATGTCCGTTCATATTTCTTTGTCTCTTCATTTAACGGTGGAAGCACATCGATAGTTGCTTTTTTGGTTACCTCTATAGGAAAGGTGTTATTTTTGATAACTGATTTTGGCACACGATTTGCCCATAATTCTGGCTCACGCTCCCATGGCGCAACTACTCTTTGCTCATTTTTCCAAAAAACAAGTCTACCTTGTAGTTGATTTCTTTGAAGATACAAAACTCGCAGAGCATGATCAAACACATCATTTCTAAAACCGTCCATTATTTGATCCATTTGCTGATGAAGCGAATCTAATGGTACCCATATCTCAACCTCTTCTCTTTTTTTTACCGCTTCAATCAGGATCAATTCAGAATGATGGAGCAATAGGTTTTGGATCCCCGCATCTGCAATCTCTTCAAGGATTTGATTATCAGGTTCCATTGTTTGTGCATATTTTTGGCTCTCTTCCAATAATTGCATTGGATAAACAGCATTTAAGTTCAAATCTGTACTTTCTCTTATTACGTGAATGATTTCTTTAAGTAGAGGATTGTCTTGTATTGCTCTTTCTAAATCCATGGAATTAAATGAACGCTTTTTTAAGGCATGAAAAATCATTTCTATGTAGACTTTCGGATCATAGGGTATCTTTTTTTGTCTATGATCTAAATGATCCAATTTTTCAATTAAGCCTTTTCTATTCTTATCTTCACCAAAAATCAATATGTGTTTTAAGTTCTCGACATTTTTTTCTATTGGAGAAATCATTTTCTGCGGGTCATGGATCGATACAGGTTCGCTCAGTTTCTGTTCTATCTTTCTTTCTTTTGATACTTTGCGTTGGTGTAATTCCCCTTGTACTTCCTGTTTTTTCTTTTCTAAACTAGCTATCATTCGTTGGATCATTTCCTTAGCTATCGGAACCTGGATAAATGGTAAACGACCATTGATTATATTGGTTATGTACTTTTTTCGATTAAGATATTCTATTAAATCATCAGCAGAAAACTCTGCAAGCTTACTCGTAGAATGAATGCCCAGTGACTTAATGATATTGTTGGATTTTTCTTGGATCAGGTTCTCATCTATAGTTGGGAGTTGTCCAGGATTATTGAATATTGCTGAAATATATGGATCTTCCTTAAAAAGAAACTGAATTTGTAGATGCCATCGACGATTTTTAGTATAAATATTTTTTAAAAATTCACTTTTGAGCTGCCCTTTTTTACATAAATAATAAAGGTATATATAATCCAACTGCCGATTTAGCTCTGGATTCTTTCCTTTTAAAGCAATCAGAAATCGATTACGCATTTCCAAAATTGATTCAGCATGTTCTGAATGCCATTTAGGCGTCACTTGCTCACTCGTATCTAAAGAAAAGAGATCTTTTCTACAATTATATAAAATTGTTTTTAAAGAAGCATCGACTTCGCTAACGGAACAATTTCCACTCTTTTGTCCTTTCATCGTGATGGCCGGTATACCGATCGATTCGTTTTGGATGGAAAGAGTTGCTAATCTGTTCAATACAAAATAGGGTTTTCGAACTTCATGAAATCGCTCATCAAGAAATAGTTGACTTAATTTCAAAATATTTGTTGGAGGAATCTCAAAATAAGAAACAGTTTGATCATCGAATCCTTTCTCTTTATCCACCTTCATAATTACAAAAGAGTTATTCTTTTTATAGACTGTTAATCCACATGTATGCGACGAAATCTCTCCATACTCCCCTGGATAAAATGAAGAGGGAATAAGTATGAAATCTGTTGGATCATTATTTCTCAATTTTTCCAAGATCATTTGAACTTGTTCTATTTTCTCAAAATCATAAAAATCTATTGTCCGATTTAGCGATTCAATGATATTTTCTTTTTGTCTCTTTTCAATAAAAAAATCATCTTGATCATCACGAATCATTTGAATATACGTTGAGAATAATAATTGATAATCTTTATTTAAACCAAAATTATTGATATTTTCTTGTAGTGATAAAGACAAAGCTAATATATCCAATTTTTTTCTAAATTCATTCGTTGAGTCAGTTGTTGTTTGATCTAACATCGTTGACCTCCAAATAATTATTATTTTTTATCCATTCGTTTTCGAATACGTATTTTTAACTTAGTCAGCGAGAAGGCTCCTTGACACGGACCGTTTACTTGCTTTGCAATTGAAACCTTGGGTCCTCCATCATGATGGCTTGAATCTCTTCCCATAGTGGATATTTGCTACCTGCTTTTATTTGGTCAATCAACTCTTTAGGTTGAAGAGAGAAATTCTCAAAAGGTTGTTGAATGAGATCGTCGACTAACCCGTCCATATAAACCAATGGGTCATATGGATTTGTTTTTTTCCTGAGTTCTCTATCATTCAACTGTTGTTCCAAATTGCTTTCAGCTACTCCAAAGCAAAGAATTTTTTTGATTTGTTCCTCGAAGCATTTTTCTCCCTCTTTCAATAAAAGTATTTGTAGCATTTCTGTTCAGTATAGTTAAAGTTTTGCCATAGCATAAATCAATTATTTTATAAATAAAGAAAAAATGAGATTGAGATAGAAGTAAAAACACTCCTATCTCAATCTCATAAAGTAAATTATTGATTCCCTTCGAACAAGATACCTGCTTCTGCCAAGCCTTGTTTGATTTGTTGCAATACTTCCTTATGTGAGTAACGGATCGTATGCAGATGGATCCCATCCGTTAATTCAGACAATAACGAAGCCTGACTTTTCCGATAACGTTTCATAAATGAACGAATATCTTCTGCTGTCTTGATATGAAGCATTCCTGTCAGTTCGCCATACAAGGGATGCTCAACGATAACGTCTAGTATCTCGCCACCATGAGCAACGATCAACTGTAATTCTTCCTCTGTTTGTTCTCTCTGATGTTGTACTGCGATTTTACTGATGAACCCATTTTTGGCTTGTTCATCTTCCAAAAGATATCCTCTGGCCGTCGCCACGATCGCTTCTCCTGCCGCTCGTAGCAACGCAATGTCTCCTACAATGATTTGGCGGCTGACACCAAAACGAGTAGCAAACTTACTGGCACTGACAGGTTTCTCTGCATCAACTAGCGTTTCAATAATTTCTTTTCGGCGAGTTTCTCCTTCAATCATTTATCTACTCCATTCGTTTCTTTTGATAGTTTCGTGAGTGCTTCATGATATCTGCATAAGTAGCTAAGATCGTCTCACTGTATTCTGGTGTTTTCAACCAACTAGCAACTTTATCCAACACTTGTTGTTCTCTTTTTTTATCATAAACCGCTTGGTTAGTTGCTTGTTTGACGTCACCGATCTTCGTGACGGTAGTCATTCTTTTTTCAAGTAGTTCTACTAATTGGTGATCGATTTGATCAATCGATTGTCTCAACTCTTCCAATGCCTCTTCAGGCATTGGTTCATCGATGCGTTTGATGATCCGTGCCGGATTCCCTGCGATTACTACATTATCTGGGAACGATTTGGTCACGACTGCTCCCGCCCCGACCACGACATTGTCTCCTAAAGTCACTCCAGGTGTGATGATCACTCCACCACCTAGCCACACATTATTGCCGATCTCGATTGGTTTAGCAAATTCTAACCCACTATTTCGCTTCACTGGATGTAGTGGATGTGTGGCAGTATAAAGCTGAACATTAGGGGCAAACATGCAGTTATCACCAATTTTGATCGTACTGACATCTAAGAATGTACAATTAAAGTTCGCATAAAAATTCTCACCTACATAAATATTATAGCCGTAATCAAAATTGATTGTCGGTTCCATATAAATCTTCTCGCCGGTAGCACCAAATGTCTCTTTAAGTAATTGACTGCGAAGTTCACTTGTTTCCGCTTGGTTGATGATCTGGCTTTGACTTCGAGCAAATTTTCTATCGGCTGATAATTCTGGATCACCCGCAAAATAAAGTTCGCCTGCAATCATTTTTTCTTTTTCTGTTTTAGCTGTCATTTTACACTCTCCTGTACTTTTTTGAACACCTTCGTTCCATCTGTTTGGACAAATCGGTACGCCTCTGATAGATAGACAGAGGTCTGATTGATGACTAATAGTTTCGCTTGTGGTGAGCGAAACTGGATCAAATCACAAAAAGGATGGACTTGGAAACTTGTCCCTACAATCACAATCAAGTCGGCCTGACTGACAGCAAAAGCTGCTTGCTCTAATACTTCATCCTGGAACCCTTCTCCATATAACACAATATCTGGGCGAATTTGGCCACCACACAGTTGATGCTTATCACTGGTAAGATAATCTTGCCAGTCAACAGGTTGATGGCAGTTTCGACAATAACAATGATACAGATTCCCATGAAAATTAACTAGTTTTTTACTTCCAGCTTTCTCATGTAACCCATCGATATTTTGCGAAACGACCCATACCTCTTTTTCTTTAGCCAACTCTACGATTTCTCGATGGATGATATTCGGGCGTGCTTCGGGATGATAAAGATGTTTGAGAAACGAATAAAATTTTTGTGGTTCTTCATCGATCGCTTGATGACTCAATAAATATTCTGGACGATCCAGCCCTTGATAAACACCTGTTAGTGAACGGTAATCAGGTATTCCAGAAGGTGTGGACACACCTGCCCCTGTTAGAAAGGTCAGTTTTTGACTTTCAATTATCGCTGTCGCTGCTTCTTCAATTGTTTGTTCCAACATTTATCACTCACCTCTCTTCTATTATAATCGAAATAAAATGAAACATACCCTCAATCGAATGAAAATTCAGAGATTTTTTTTGAGAAAATACTCACAAACATCACTGACAAAACAATGAAAACGTGCTACAATACCAATGATCTGTATATTTTTAGTATGAAATGAGGTGAATCAATATGGTTGCATTCTTAATTTATTGGGGCGTTATTTTAGCATGTATCGCTTGGTTAGCATTAAGTATTTATTTCTCTATCTTCTATTTAGTACGTAAAGAAAATGGAAATCTATGGGCGTTTGCCTTTTTCAATGTATTGGCAGCAATTGTTCTAGCAATTACATTAGTTGTTTATCGCACATGGGGCTGGGGGATCACACAATACTCTAGTTTGATCTATCTCGTTTTAGCTATTTATGGGGTAACAGTTATTTTACAAGCCATTCTTGGTCGTGAACCTAAGAAAGCTACAGCTTAAAATATTTTTAGATAAAAAAGAAAACAGACTGCGTGATTTTGCAGTCTGTTTTTCGTTATTTTACTATCATTTAAGTTTTGCATAAAATGTATAATTATTCTTTTTTTGAAAACATTCTCTTTTCCTTTTTTCATGAAAGAAATTAAATAAACAGTATTTTTCTTTATTTATCAACTTTTTTCTGCAAAAATGTAGTTTCTCATTGACAAAGTGGCTACTCTATCGTAGACTATTTTTTGTATAAATAACTGAATACGAGATGCCTCAATCAATGAGGTAGAGGTCGCGAGAATCATTAAACCTGTGGAGTGGAGCAAACATGTGGAAGCAGGGCTAGGGAGGATCGCCGAAATGTACTTTTTTTTGCTTAAAAAGTATGTTGGGACGTAAGTTAACAGCTTACGGACTGTCTTAGCAGTGATGCTAAGTTGCGCTATGTTTTGTGAGAGGTTTATCACTCTGTGAAATTTAGCGGCCCTTTTGTACCTACAAAGTGGTCGTTTTTTATTTCTCCTTGATAAGCAACTGCAATGCATGTATTCGACCACTCGTGTCAAAGCGCTTTGGTTACCAGCCAAAGAAGCTGAGCGAACGTTGGTCTTATCAGTATATGTCTGAAGGACCACGTACGTGAACAAACAAAAAGGAGAAGACAGATGAAAAAAAATTCAGTTACACTCACTCTAATTTTTACGTTTATTCTATCGATCTTTAGCTTGACCACTTTGGCTCATGCAGATGATAAAACACCGAGCGATCAATTTCGTGTCGGAATGGAAGCTGGTTATGCGCCCTTTAACTGGTCTCAACAAACAGATGCAAACAATGCCTATCCAATTCAAGGACAAAATAGCTTTGCTGGCGGATATGATGTTCAAATTGCCAAAAAGGTAGCTGAAGGTTTAGGTAAAGAACTAGTCATTGTCCAAACGAAATGGGACGGTTTACCGCCTGCCCTTCAATCCGGAAAGATCGATGCAATCATTGCCGGCATGAGTCCAACGGCAGAACGCAAAAAGGAAATCGACTTTACTGATCCATACTATGAATCAGAACTTGTGATCGTCGTACAAAAAGATGGTAAGTTTGCGAATGCGACTAGTTTAGAAGATCTTTCTGGCGCAAAAATCACTGCACAATTGAATACATTCCACTATAACGTGATCGATCAGATCCCAGGAGTGGACAAGCAACAAGCAATGGATAACTTTTCAGCCATGCGAACAGCACTAGCTTCTGGCATGATTGACGGTTACGTCAGCGAACGTCCAGAAGGCGTAACAGCCACAAGCGTTAACCCAGCCTTGAAAATGCTCGAACTAGATGAAGCAAATGGCTTTCAAACAAATCCCGAGGATGTCCAGATTGCTGTAGGGATGCGTAAAGGTGATCCTGATCTCCAACAAGTCAACCAAATATTAAGTGGCATTTCTCATGATGATCGTATTGCTATCATGGACCAAGCCATTGAAGACCAACCTGCGTCAACGGATGGAGATGCAGAAGAAACTGGCTTGCTCCATGATTTCAAGACGATCTGGGATCAATATGGCAACATGTTCTTACGAGGAGCTGGTTTGACACTATTTATCGCATTGATCGGTACAGTTGTAGGAACAACATTGGGTTTATTGATTGGCGTCTTTCGCTCAATTCCAGAATCTGATAATAAAGTGACACGCTTCTTCCAAAAAGTAGCTAATTTCTTGTTATCTGTTTATATCGAAGTCTTCCGTGGTACACCAATGATGGTTCAAGCCATGGTCATCTTCTATGGATTGGCTCTAGCCTTTGGTATTTCTCTGGATCGCACGATTGCTGCGTTGTTCATCGTTTCGATTAACACTGGTGCATATATGACTGAGATTGTACGTGGTGGGATTTTTGCAGTAGATGGCGGACAATTTGAAGCAGCCCAAGCGATCGGCATGACACACAGTCAAACGATGCGTAAAGTAGTGATTCCGCAAGTATTGAGAAATATTTTACCGGCTACTGGAAATGAGTTTGTCATCAATATCAAAGACACCGCCGTATTAAGTGTCATTGGTGTAGCAGATCTATTCTTCCAAGGGAACTCTGCCTCTGGTGCCAACTTCCAATTCTTCCAAACATTCACGATCGTTGGGATCATCTACTTGATCATGACCTTCACGATCACAAGAATCTTACGTGTGATTGAGAAGAAAATCGACGGACCTACTGCGTATACAAAAATTGAAGAAGTCAACAACGCGAACCTACAGGAATAAGGAGGCAGTCCTATGAGTGAGAATATCATCAAAATCAATCATTTAAGTAAAAAATTCGGCGACAATGAAGTGCTGAAAGATATTAGCATGACCGTCAATAAAGGGGAAGTCGTAACCATCATCGGTTCCTCTGGTTCAGGTAAATCAACATTCTTACGTTGTATCAATTTACTAGAAAAACCATCAGGCGGCGAGATCATTTACAACAACGAAAACGTCTTAGCACCAAAATATAATTTACCAAAGTATCGGACAAATGTCGGTATGGTTTTCCAATCTTTCAATCTTTTCAATAATATGAATGTTTTAGAAAATTGTATTTCTGGACAAACTACTGTCTTAAAAAGAGAGAAAGAGCATGCCCGTAAAGTGGCAATCGAAAACCTAGAAAAAGTCGGTATGAGACAATACATCGAAGCTCGCCCTTCTCAACTATCTGGTGGTCAAAAACAACGGGTCGCTATCGCTCGTGCTCTATCAATGAACCCTGATGTGATGCTCTTCGATGAGCCAACTTCTGCCCTTGATCCTGAAATGGTTGGTGAAGTTTTGAATACGATCAAAGATCTAGCCCATACTGGATTGACAATGATCATCGTAACCCATGAAATGGAATTTGCGAAAGAGGTATCTGACCGAGTGATCTTCATGGATAAAGGTGTGATTGCGGAAGAAGGAAGTCCTGAAGATATCTTCGTTCATCCAAAGGAAACACGTACGAAAGAGTTCTTGTCACGCATTTTGAATAACCAATAAAGTATCAAATCACCCTTAGTATTCAAACTACCGCAACTTGATTGAGCAAGGTCATCCTACTCAAAAAGTTGCGGTTCTTCTTTTTATTTATTGTTTTTGTTCCGATCGCTTTATCGGTTGAACTTTTGCGCAACCTCACGTAACATGTGGTTGTGAGAAACTTCTTCAATTAAGAAGATTCAGATATTGGAGTAATCTTTTGACTAACATTTTTTCGAGGCAGTGAAAACACGCTACTTATTGCTATCACAGGGTTAGCAGTCATTTCGTCAATGTGTAGCATCATTCTAGAGAATTCGATAATTTTCAGAAAATTGTTGCAATTCATCACATAATTTGTTACTTTTAACAAAATACAAAAAAGTAAAGGAGTTTTCTATGTCAAAAAAATTATCATTCAAAGAAAATCTATTCATCGGTTCCATGCTATTTGGCCTATTTTTTGGAGCTGGTAATCTTATATTTCCTGTCCATATGGGGCAAGAAGCTGGTGCGGATATCTTCTGGGCAAATCTTGGCTTTTTAGTTACAGGGATCGGTTTACCATTCTTAGGTGTTATTGCGATCGGTGTTTCAAAGACCTCTGGTGTCTACGAATTAGCACAACGAATCAATAAAACTTATGCACTTATTTTTACTGTCTTACTTTATTTAGTCATTGGTCCATTTTTTGCCTTACCACGTTTGGCAACTACTTCTTTTGAAATTGGCTTAGCACCTTTTATTCCAGCAGAAAATCAAACATTATTTTTAGCTATTTTTAGTTTCTTATTCTTTTTAGCTGCTTGGTGGTTATCCAAACGTCCAACTAAAATCTTGGATTATGTTGGTAAATTTTTGAATCCCGCATTTTTAGTATTACTAGGCATCTTGCTATTACTTGCTTTTATCAACCCACTTGGCTCAGTGGCGGATGCGCCTGTACAACCTCACTACCAAAACCAAGCATTCTTCACTGGTTTTACACAAGGATACAACACGTTGGATGCGTTAGCTGCCTTAGCTTTTGGGATCATTATCGTCACAACGATTCGTGGCATGGGTGTCACAAAGCCTTCTGATATTGCAAGAGATACGATCAAATCAGGCGCGATCAGCATCGTTTTGATGGGGATCATCTATACCCTACTTTCTTATGCAGGAACAATGAGTTTAGGAACATTCCCTATGAGTGCGAATGGTGGTATCGCTTTGGCACAAATTGCTGATCACTATCTAGGAACTTACGGGAGTATCCTATTAGCCTTTATCGTGATTCTTGCTTGTTTAAAAACAGGTATCGGACTGATTACTGCATTCGCAGAAACATTCACTGAATTGTTTCCTAAAAGAAGCTATCTATTCTTTGTAACCGGAACAAGTTTATTGGCATGTTTAGTTGCAAACGTGGGCTTGACGAATATTATTCAGATTTCTTTACCGGTCTTGATGTTTATTTATCCGTTGGCAATGACCTTGATCTTACTTGTGTTGTTTGGCCCATTATTTAAACAACGTACTTCTGTTTATCGAATGACCACATATTTCACATTACTCGCTTCCATCGTGGATGGACTGAATGCTTGTCCTGATTCAATTAAGCAAACAAGTTTCGTCAAAGGAATTTTAACATTCGCTGATTCCTATCTTCCATTCTTCTCATTAGGAATGGGCTGGATCACACCAGCATTGATTGGCTTTATCATCGGATTACTCTGGAGTTTCTTCAAAAATGAAAAAAAGTCTGACTTGATTGTTAGCTAACAAAACAAAGAGATGTTTAACTTTTTCTATAAAAAAATTAACAACTTTGGTAAACTTTCGTCACAAAATATTCACAACTCACCTTTAATATATAAGTATACCAACAAACAACCCTAACAACACTTTTTCATTTTTAACTCCTTTCCTGCTAGCTCCCCGGCTAGCAGGTCCTTTTTTTATTCATACCTATCCAACAAATCAAGTTCTTTGAGAATCTTTAGATCCGCTCTCTCTAGTAAGGAAAACATATAAAAAAGCTATGAAAAAGCAATCTACTTTTTCATAGCTTTTATTCTTATTTAGATAATCGCTCTTGGTCTCCCGTAGGTGAAAGACTAGTGATTTTTTCGATTTGTTCAATTGGGACGATTCGGATTTGTTGCTCTTGGTTTTGCAAGCGGATCATCACTCGCTCGTGTTCAACTGTTTTCGTTGCTACCCAACCGGAAAAGGTTTCGTACTTATTGCTTAATGGTTTCTCGCGCACTTGTAGAATCACTAAACTATTCTGAGCTGCAGCTTTCTGGAGTTCTAGAATGAACTCACCTTGTAACCGTACATTCTCAGCTTTTTCTTCTGTGTCATTCACAAATGAATCAAAAAGTTGAAACGAAGTATTAGTCACTAACTTTGTCAGCTTCTTCATTGGTGATACTGTTTCTTCATCCATTGAATGTACCCCTCCCCTAGCTAAGAATATGTTACTTAATTACTCTTATTTTATCCAATTTTTCTTAAAAAAACAAGAATATAGTTTAATTTATACCAACTTTTATCTAAAACATAAAAATAATACAATTGTTATTTTATTTCACTTCCATCCATAATTCAAGCCATTTTTCCAAGCCTTCATTGATCAATCGATAGGTTTCTTCAAAGTTATTTGTGTAATATGGATCAGGGACATTTTGTGCTTCCTTACCCATGACCGGACTCAAAAATAGTTGGATTTTGTCTTGGGCCTCAATAGGCGCTAATTGCCTCAAATCGGCAACATTTGATTGATCCATGCCAATGATCCAATCAAAATTCTGGAAGTCTTCTCGACGTACTTGGCGGGCAATCATTTGACGTGTATCCACGTGCTCTTTTGCCAATATCGCTTGGGTACCAGGATGAGGGGCACTACCTACCTCATAAGTACTCGTTGCAGCAGAATCAATGACGAAAGAATCTGCCAAATCCTTTTCTGCCACTTTCTTTTTTAATAACCCTTCTGCCATGGGTGAACGACAAATATTTCCCAAACAAACAAATAATACTTTCGTCATAACATTCTCTCCTTTTTGTTCCTACTTGATGGAATCGATGAAAAAGGTCATTCGTCTCTTGTCTCCATTTCTTCTTCTAGTGCGTACAACCGATACGAATACAATTCAGTATCTTTGGCTAAACGAAAGAACTGCATGGCAACTTCTAAGGGTGTTTCTTTATAACCTTGTGTGATCCAATTGACTAAGACTCCACTACAGCCATAAGAGAAAAAACGCGCATAAAATAATTTATCTTTGGAAGTTAGTTGTTTTTCTTCATCCATTTGCTCAAATATTTTAATAAATGAGGGTTGGATCAACGCAGAAAATTGCTTTTGCAGAATCTCCTGTTCTGAACTAACGGTACTTGAATAGAACTGTTTATTTTCGGCAATGGCTTTTAACATCAGCAATGCTTGCTCTTCCCAATTATCGAGAGAAAGCGATTCTGTTTTTAGGTAATGCAATGAATCTTCATAGTACACCCAACGCAATAAATCATACTTATCGGTGAAATGATAATAAAATGTTTGTCGGTTGATGCCTGCTTCGTGTGCGATCTGTTGCACACTGATTTTGCGAAAAGGCTGTGTTTCGCAAAGCAACACCAAGACTTTTTTGATCATTTGTTTCGTATGTGAAGCGTCTCCCAAAATGATCCCTCCCATCTCTTCAATCAATATTCTACTATTTGCTCTTTCAATAGAAAAGAGTGATCACACTTGGTAGTCATAGCCAAAGTGTTCATACGCATAGGCGGTAGCGATCCGCCCGCGAGGAGTCCGTTTCAAAAAGCCTTTTTGGATTAAAAAAGGTTCATACATATCTTCGACTGTTTCTCGCTCTTCTCCAATATTAACGGATAATGTGCTTAGACCGACTGGGCCCCCACCATACAGCTCGATCATCGTACGTAGCAATTTCTGATCGACATAATCCAATCCTGCTTGATCGACCTGTAAGAGTGTCAATGCGCGGTCAGCAATCAACTGATCGATCTTGCCATTTCCTTGTACTTGGGCAAAATCACGCACTCGTTTTAACAAGCGATTAGCGATCCGCGGGGTCCCACGGGAACGTCGTGCGATTTCTAAAGCCCCTTCGGTGATGATCTCCGTTTGAAAAATATCGGCAGATCGTAAAACGATTTCTCTCAAATCTTCTTCTTCATAGTATTCCATATGCGAAATGATCCCAAAACGGTCACGTAAAGGTGCAGACAGCATCCCTGCTCGAGTCGTTGCACCGATCAACGTGAAAGGTGGTAACGGAAAATGAACGGGGTGAGCGGTCGGCCCTTGCCCTACCATGATATCTACATAAAAATCTTCCATCGCCGAATAAAGCATTTCTTCTGCCACGCGAGGTAAGCGATGGATCTCATCAATAAACAAGACATCCCCTGCTTCTAGTTCATTCAAAATTGCCACCAGATCTCCGGGTCGCTCAATGGCTGGTCCACTTGTCGTACGGATATTGACTTGCATCTCATTTGCAATGACCATAGCCATCGTTGTTTTCCCCAAACCTGGAGGACCGTATAACAAGACGTGGTCTAGCGGTTCTTCACGATTACGTGCCGCTTCGATGTAGATACTCAATTCTTGTTTGACTTTATGTTGACCGATATATTGCGCAAGCAATTGAGGGCGTAAAGATTTTTCTAAACTCAATTCATTCTCACCAGGTTCTGGTGAGAGAAGATATTCATCTGTCATCAAGAATCCTCCTTACTTTTTCATCATCAATTTCAATGCTTGCCTTAGATACTCATCCGTTGTTTGATTGTCGATTTCTTTGAGTTGTTTCTCTACTCGTTTGATTTCACGCTCACTGTAGCCGAGAGCAACTAAAGCTTCCATTGCCTCTGACAAGGCAGTTGCATCTTGCACCGTTGCTTCATCAAATAAAGAAAATGGCGTATCGATACTCAACTCGCCAAACTTGCCTTTTAGATCCAAGATCATTTGTTGTGCTGTTTTTTTACCTACACCTGGGAACTTCGTCAAGTAAGTCACATCGCCAGTTTCCACCGCTTGGATCAAGCCGGAATGATCGTCACTCGCCATGATCGCTAAGGCACTTTTCGGTCCGATCCCTGAAACACTGACTAATCGTAAAAACAATTGTTTCTCTTCGAGTGAATCAAAACCGTATAGTAAATGTGCATCTTCACGAATAACTTGATGAACATAGATTTTTACTTCTTTATCTAACTTACTACTATAGCGATAAGGGTTACCTAACGCAATTTGATAGCCCACCCCTTGCGTTTCTACAACGATATAATACGGACTGATAAAAGTCACGATGCCTCTTAGATATTCATACATTGAAATTTCCTCTTTCTTTCGCACACATACGTTCCCATATTTCTATCCATTGTAGCATACTTTGCGATTTAAAAAAAGTGTTCCCAAAAACAGAACTACGAGCTTAAGTCTTTGATAAAGACCCAAACTCGTAGCATATTTTCTCTGTGTATTAGCGATTGATAGATGCTTGACCAATCATTTCTTCATGTTGTACTTGACCTGATTTACTTAATGAGAAATCAGCCACTTTGTCCGTATTCGTTAGAACAACTAAGACATCTGTTTGTTTACCTGCTTGTTCAACAGCACTGAGATCCATCTCTGCTAGTTGTTTAGTTGGCGAGACCTGATCGCCTTCTTTTACAAGAACATTGAAAGGTGCACCTTTTAATTCGACAGTATCAAGTCCCATGTGAACAAGAACTTCCATACCGGTTTCACTTAGAATACCGATTGCATGTTTTGTTTCAAATACACTAGTTACTTTACCATTTACTGGCGAATAGATTTTTTGATTGTCAGGAACGATCGCATAGCCTTCACCCATCATTTTTTGTGAGAAAACTGGATCATTCACATCTGTAATTACTTTGATTTGTCCATCTGCAACGGCGAATAACTCTTCATTGGCAGTGGCTACAGCAGTTGTTCCTGCGGTTTCAAAGTTTTGTGTAGGAATAGATACGCCTTCCGCAGTTTGTAAAACACTTACTTCTTCTGGATTGACTGGATCTAATTTGTTCAAAATCCCTTTACGTCTAAACACTACAGTTAAACCAAAGGGTACGATGATTGCGATGATCATTGCAATCGTGAATGGTAACCACGTTTGTGCTTGGATTGCTAAGATTCCTGGCAAACCACCAACACCAATCGCATTTGCTCGAACATCCATCAAGTTCGCAAACATTCCTGCTACACCAGAACCGATCATTGCAGCTACAAATGGATACACATATTTCAAGTTGATCCCAAACATTGCGGGTTCCGTTACCCCTAGATAACAAGAAATCATCGCTGGGATAGAAACTTGTTCTTCTTTTTTATTGCCACGATGCAAGAAGATGATTGCAAGTACGGCAGATCCTTGCGCAATATTTGACAATGCGATCATTGGCCATAAATTGGTTGAACCAAAGTCAGCAATCAACTGCATATCGATTGCATTTGTCATATGGTGTAATCCCGTAATAACCAGTGGGGCATACAAGAAACCAAATAACGCACTGAATAACCAACTGATCGATGAAGTCAATCCAGTATTCACGATTGATGAGATCCAGTTACCAATTGCCCAACCGACTGGACCTAAGACTACATTAGCCGCGATAACAGTTGGTAATAGTGAAAACAGTGGGACAAAAATCATTGAGATCGATTGTGGGATATACTTACGGAAGAAAATCTCTAAATAAGCAAGTAAGAATCCGGCAAGCATCGCTGGAATGACTTGCGCTTGGTAACCAATCATTTGTACTTGTGCAAAGCCAAAGTCCCAAAATGGGATATCTGCAGCGGCAGTTGAAGCGACACTATAGGCATTTAATAATTGCGGTGAAACCAAAGTAATCCCTAAAACAATTCCTAAAATCTGTGTCGTTCCCATTTTCTTTGCAATACTCCAAGTGATCCCTACAGGTAGGAAATGGAAAATCGCTTCCCCAGGTAGCCATAAGAATGAATTCACACCATTCCAGAATGTTGAACTTTCTGCAATCGTTCCACCTAAACTCTCGAACTGAATGCCTTCCAACACGTTACGGAACCCTAAAATCAATCCCCCAACAATGATTGCTGGAATCAATGGTGTGAAGATCTCAGCTAGAACTGCAATTGCTCGTTGCAAAGGATTAAGATTCTGTTTCGCAGCAGCTTTACTTTGTTCTTTTGAAACGCCTTCAACTCCTGATACCGCAACAAAGTCGTTATAAAATGTTGAGACATCATTCCCGATAATCACTTGGAATTGACCGGCATTGGTAAACATTCCTTTTACACTGTCAATCTCTTCGATCTCAGCTTCATTTGCTTTTGCAGGGTCATTTAAAACAAAGCGCATTCGTGTTGCACAATGGCTAACCGCAGCGATATTTTCTTTCCCGCCGACTCCTTTTAACAGCTTCTCGGCATCTGCTTGATATTTCCCCATAACATAAACCCCTTTCATTTTACTTGTTTATACAAGTTGCTTTGTACTCACACTATAATGTTTTTCTCAATAAATTGCAAGCGTTTTATGCTAAAAACATAAATAACTTGTAATCGTTATTATCCTTGCCCTAGAAACATCTTCCTTCTATCCAACTCCAGTTTGAAATCTCCATATAGCTATAGTATAGTTTATAAGCGAAGAACGAACGATTGCCCAAAGGAGAGGACCGATGAACAAATTCAATGAAATTTTTTTAGACTTAGAAAAGAAAATCTTAGACAAAGAATATCCTCCTCATACTTTACTACCCAGTGAAAATCAATTGATCAAAATTTATGGTGTTTCACGGGAAACAATTCGTAAAGCACTCAATCTATTGACAACAGAAGGATATATCCAAAAGAAACAAGGAAAAGGCTCAATCGTTTTAGACCGTAACCGCTTTGATTTTCCCATTGCTGGATTGACAAGCTATAAAGAACTTCAAGAAAACCAACATATCCCCAGTGAAACGATCGTGCAAACACTTGAAGAAACAGTAGTCGATAAAGAATTGCATAAAGTTACTGGTTGGCCGATCGATACACCTGTCTGGCATTTAGTCCGCCAAAGGAAAATCAATGGCGAAGTCGTCATTTTAGATCGAGACTATTTGTTAAAAGAAACCATTCCTACTTTGACTAGCGAGCAAGCAAGTAACTCGATTTATGAATATTTTGAGAATGAATTAGATCTCTCGATTGCCTATGCCCAAAAAGAAATCACCGTCGAACCGATCGACGATAGTATTTCAGAAGCAATGGACCTCCATGACGATCCTTATGTCGTAATTGTTCGTGGACTCGTCTATTTAGAGAATACCGAATGCTTCGAATACACTGAATCAATCCACCGCCTCGACAAATTCCGCTTCGTAGAATTTGCAAGGAGAAGAAGGTTGTGAAGGAAGCGGTTAACACTAAGGCAGAAGCCAAAAAAATCAAAAATGGCTGTTTCATTTTTGATTTTTTTGGCTTGTGACCGAAGTGTTGCTTCTTGAACACCGTTTATCTAGGTTGTAAGAAAAGCGTCCTGACCTGAACAGTAAGAATAGGAAATTTGAAATAGCTTCTCATATTTTCAAATTTTTTAGCTTAATGTTGAAGGTCAGCTTTTCGAACACTGTTTATCAGGTTGTGAGAAAGCCAAGTAGCTCGACGTAATTAGGCAGCAAGTAAGTCCTATTCTTTAAAATTCTGCTAAATCGCTTGGCTATCCCCCTCCCAAAAGCAGATTGTTTGCTTCTATTTCATATGCCAGTATGATTAGGAAACAAAGGGGGCATTATCAATGAGTAAACCAACCGAAACAAACGAAGAGAATTTAAAAGAAACGTTATCACCAATTTCTTACGCTGTTACACAAGAAAATGCAACGGAACGTCCTTTTACCGGCGAGTATGATGACTTTTATGAAAAAGGGATCTATGTCGATATTGTCAGTGGCGAACCGCTTTTCAGTTCTGCAGAGAAATATGATGCCGGCTGTGGCTGGCCAGCTTTTAGCCAACCCATCAGCAGAAAAGACATCAAAGAAAAAGCGGATTTTTCTCATGGGATGCACCGAGTCGAAGTAAGAAGTAATGAAGCCGACTCCCATCTTGGACATGTTTTTAATGATGGACCCGCAGATAAAGGTGGCTTACGCTATTGCATCAACTCTGCTGCCTTGAAGTTTATCCCTTATGAAGAAATGGATGCTGCTGGTTACAGTGAATATAAATCAATTGTCGAATAAGTCGAATGTGTTAAAGTCGCATCGCTCCGAAAAATAAGCCTGAACCTCCGAAAATTGTTCTAATTTCTGGAGGTTCAGGCTTATTTTTGAAGGTGCGATATAACTGCTCTCTCTATTTCTTTTTTATAGTCAAGATCCTTAATATGTGTGCCCGTGTAGATTGCCCACTTCTTCAAATCCAGCAGCCTTCCCCTTTTGATGAAAGATTTCTTGCTTGTTTTTTCGGACAATCAAGGTCATCTCTGTACTCGCTTTTTCACGGATGATCCGACTCATTTGACCTTGTTGTGGTGCCATCAACGCATGCCCTTCTTTTGCTAACACTTGCATTTCTAGTTCAATATCTTTTTGTTGTATTCGAATGATCAGATGGTTTTCTTCACGAAAAATCTCCGAGATTTTGGCGCCATCATAGGTGGACAAGCGATACTCTTCCTCGCCGACTTGAAAAACCGAAATGATTCCTAAAAAACGGAACCCTAAAAACGGGATCTCAGCTGCGGAAAAGAAGAAACGCGCATCTGAACTAGTAAACTGATTGCATTGGACCCATAAATAGGTTGCAGGAAATGAACTTCCCCAGTCCTTTTCTAAATATCCTATTCCATTCGTAAAATCGATGAGTTGACCGTTCCAACTCATCGATCCTTTTAATGAATGCTTCATGCTTAAAATTCCATGATAGCATTCCATAAAAGATAAATAAGAGAAAGGTCCCATGATACTTGGGGCATAGCGGCTCCTTTTTAACGGAGTAAACTCTCCATAAGAAATCTTTCCTTCAATCGTCAATGAGGGGCTACGTAAAGCGAGTGTGATTCCTTCCTCGCTAAATGTGTTCTCACCGATTTTCACAAACAAACGATCTTCGCTTGCCATAAAGACTTCACTATCAAAATGGAATACTTCCGAAGACTCATGATTGATCACTTGGATAAACGGGCACTTTTCTCCTTGTTCTCCAATGGAGTACCCCGGAATAAATGCGTAGACTTCATCGCCGATTTGATGCTTAAAATACCAACCTTCAAAGAACGGCGCTTTTTTCGTTTCACCATGATAAAACTTATCCGTTGTAATCAACTCGTCCACTCCCTTCAGATAGATTAAGTGTACCATGTTTTTTTATAGCTTCTAGCCGATACGCTTGAATCTAGGTCATGAACTAATGTAAACAGAAAAAACACATGATCCGTTTCTTGCTACTCGGATCATGTGTTTTTGATTTTATTCACCTAGATACAGATGTCCACAATTTTAGGACAAAAGATCTGGCCATTTTTTCAACGCCTGATTGACTGCGCCGATCGGAAAGCCGACAATACTATAGTAATCTCCAGAAATCGACTCTACGAAAGCCCCTGCGTAACTTTGAATGCCGTAGGCCCCAGCTTTATCGCGGTGATCGCCAGTTGCTAGATAGCGCTCGATCTCTTCATCGATCAATTCATAAAAAGTGACTGATGCATGGGAAAGAATGCATTCTTCTTGAGTCCCATCAGTTATTACAACGGCTGTGTAGACGTCGTGTGTCGTACCACTGAATTTGCGTAACATCCGTTTTGCCTCTTCATCATCTTCCGGTTTACCAAGGATTTCGTTTCCTAGAACTACGGTAGTATCACTAGCAATAACTAACGTTTCTTCGTTGTCCTTTTGCACAGCAGCCGCTTTTTCTGCTGCCATTCGTTGGACGTAGGCAATTGGGTCTTCATTTGGCTTAGGCGTTTCATCGATATCTGCCGGTTGGATTGAAAATACTGGCACTAATCTTCCGAGTAATTCTTTTCTTCTAGGCGACTGTGAAACCAATACTATTTTCATCAAAAACTTCCTTTCCGAAGCTCGCGGATCAATGCGGATCTTGGATTCGTTTAAACATTCGTTCCATGTCTGAATTCGTAAAGTGGATCAATACCGGACGACCATGAGGACAGTTGAACGGATTCTCACATTTTGCTAAGTCTTTTAATAAGACCCTCGCTTGTGCTTCGTTCAAGTAGTGATTCGCTTTGATCGAGCGTTTACAGCTCATCATGATTGCTGTGGCTTCTCTGAATTTCTTCACACTCACTTCACCAGTCGCCAACAACATATCGATCATCCCTTGAATAATCGATTCTTCTTCCCCGCTTGGGTACCATGTCGGATGCGCTCGAACGATAAAACTATTCTGACCAAATTCTTCCAGATAAATGCCTGCTTCTTCCAATAGTTCTTTCTTCTCTTTTAGCTTGATTGCATCACTATTGGGATAATCTAAAACAAAAGGGACAAGTAATTCTTGCAAATCATTTGAAACATCCCCGATTTTTTCACGGAAATACTCATATTTGATCCGCTCTTGTGCTGCATGTTGGTCAATGATGTATAAGCCTTCATTGCTTTGAGCAAATAGATAGGTCCCGTGCATTTGGCCAAAATATTCAAGATGCGGGAAACGTTGCGTTGGTACTTCCTGCTTCACTTTACTGATTGCTTTCTCCAAACTTCGGCTATCTTGACTCATGTCAAACTCGGGATGCAACTTGCTTTCTTCTTGCTCAAAACTGGGTTCTTCCTCGATGCTTTTCTCTTCTACTGATGCTGTTCGTTCTTCTTGTACTGAGTAGTTATCAACAGTGGATAAATGATTTTGCTGAAAGTTATCCACTGGTTTTTCTACAAAGTTATCAACACTTTCACCAGAGTTATCCACCGTTTTTTCCTCTTTTTCTGGATAATTCAACGTATCTTCAGAAAATGCAGAGGAGTTTTCAACATTTTCCACAGACTTATCAACAGGACAGGTTGATTTTTGTGGATTTTCTTCCACGTAAAATGTACCTGTCTGGCGATCAAAATTTAAACTTTGGGGTTTCTTTGGTGGTTCCTCAAACGCATAAGAAAGATCGATTTCGATTTGTTCCGTTTTAGGTTGATCGGCGATTTTTTTCTTGAAACGCAAATTGTCTGCTGCACTAGGAATCAGATTTTCTTGACTTAGTGCTTGTTGAATCGCTTGTGCAATCAATTCAGTCAATTCTTTTTCCTTCGATAGACGGACTTCTTGCTTCGTTGGATGGACATTCACATCGACAAGCAACGGATCCATTTTGACTTCTAAAACAGCGATTGGAAAACGACCAACCATCAGTTTAGAACCATAACCTGCCACGATTGCTTTGTTCAAGGAAAAGTTCTTGATAAAACGACCGTTGATGATCGTTGAAAGATAATTACGACTCGCACGAGTGACTTCTGGTAAAGAAATGTAACCAGAAACTTCAAAGTCTAGATCTTTTGCTTCAACCTTCAACATTTTTTTCGCTGTCGCCAAACCATAGATTCCGGCAATCGTTTGTTTCAACTCTCCGTTACCAGCTGTTGCTAACATCTTGTTGCCATCATGGATTAAACGAAAGGCGATGTCGGGATGGCTCAACGCTAGTCGATTGACGATATCGCCTATATTCGCCAATTCCGTTTGTAATGTCTTGACGTATTTTAACCGTGCAGGCGTGTTGAAAAACAAATTACTCACTGTGATTTTCGTTCCTTGTCTCAATGGAGCAGGCCGATGTGTCAACACTTCCCCACCTTTTAATTCAAGATAGGTCCCTTGTGTTTCATCTTGATTGGCTGTCTCGATCGTCAATTCAGAGACAGAAGCAATACTAGGAAGAGCTTCCCCGCGGAACCCTAATGTCCGAATGCGGAACAAGTCATCACGGTTATGGATTTTACTCGTCGCGTGACGTTTGAACGCATTTTCAACGTCTTCTGCTAAGATTCCTTCACCATTATCGATGATTTGGATTTTTCGTAAACCGGCTTCTTCTACGAGAATATCGATTTGAGAGCTATGGGCATCAATGGCATTTTCAACAAGTTCTTTCACCACAGAAGCAGGTCGTTCAACGACTTCTCCTGCGGCGATTTGATTGGCCAAGCGTTCGGATAATTCTTGGATCTTCGCCATCGATCAGCACCTTCTTCCTATAATTGTTTTTGCAGTTCGTACAATTTATTCAACGCATCCATTGGCGTCATTTCTAGTAGGTTCAACTGTTTCAATGCAGCAATGATTTGCGTTTCAGCTTCCGTTGCTTCACCAAATAAAGATAGTTGTTGACTCTCTTCATTGACCTGCTGGCTTGGTTGAGTTGTTTGGATCATTGGATAATCGCTTTTTTTCGTGACAGATGCTTCAAGTGCCGAGACATGGTGTGTCGTTTCTCCTGATTCTAAAAAGGCTAAGATCGCAGAGGCACGTGACAATAATTCATCTGGTAGACCCGCAATTTTAGCGACGTGGATCCCGTAGCTTTTATCTGCTGGACCATCCATCATCTTGTGTAAAAATACCACATCGCCATCTTTTTCAACTGCACCAACATGGACATTTTTCAATTGCGGCAATTCCGTATCAAGCACTGTCAACTCATGATAGTGCGTAGAAAACAATGTCTTGGCTTTAACGTGTTGATGGATATACTCAATAATAGCTTGTGCTAATGCCATACCATCGTAAGTGGCTGTTCCTCGACCGAGTTCATCAAATAAAATCAAACTATTCGGTGTCGCATGGCGCAACGCTTGGTTGGCTTCCATCATTTCTACCATAAAGGTACTTTGTCCTGCAATCAAATCATCACTTGCACCGATTCGAGTAAAGATCCGATCAAAAATCGGCAGCACTGCTTTTTGTGCCGGAACAAAACAACCCATCTGTGCCATCAATACCGTCAATGCTAACTGTCGCATATACGTACTTTTACCAGACATATTAGGACCAGTGATCAACAAGATCATTTCTTCTTCCGACATGATCACGCTATTTGGGATATATTCTTGATGCCCTAACACTTTTTCTACAACCGGATGACGACCTTCTTCGATCACCAATGTTTTTTTGTTCGTTAATTCTGGACGAACATATTGATAACGCTCACTGATCGTTGCAAAACTTTGTAAGACGTCTACAGTACTCAATGATTTTGCTAAGGTTTGCAATGGTTGGATTGCTTTTTTCACTTCTTCTCTAACAGCTAAAAAGAGTTGGTATTCTAGATCTACTGATTTTTCTTCCGCTTCTAGAATCTGTGTTTCTAATTCTTTTAATTCAGGTGTGATAAATCGTTCTGCATTAGCTAACGTTTGTTTACGTTCATATTTTTCCAGTTCAGCATTCATCAAATTCGCTTTCGTGATTTCAATATAATAACCAAACACTCGATTAAACCCAACTTTTAAATTTTTGATTCCTGTACTTTGACGTTCTCGTGCTTCCAATTCCGCTAACCACTGTTTGCCATTCCTCATCGCAGAACGATACGTATCTAGCTGTTCATTGAATCCATCTTTGATGACGTTTCCTTCAGTGATTTGTAAAGGTGCATCTTCTTGGATCGCTTGTTCGATCAGTTCCACTAATGAATCCATTGGTTGCATATCTGTTAATAACTCTGTCCATTGCCCTTGATCGATGCCTTCAATCAGCCCGCGAATCATCGGTACTTGTTGTAGCGATGTTTTTAACTGGATCAAATCTCGACCATTGACGTTACCAAATGCGACACGTCCAGCTAAACGTTCTAAATCATAGACTTTCGTCAACGCACTCTGTAAATCAAGACGTTCAAAATAACTATTGATCAGCGATGCCACCATTTCTTGCCGAGCATTGATTTGATGGGATTGGATCAGCGGACGATCAAGCCATTGTTTTAGCAAACGTCCCCCCATTGCTGTTTTGGTTTCATCTAATAACCACAGAAGCGTGCCATGTTTTTTTCCAGTACGGATCGACTGGCTTAATTCTAAATTGAATTTAGAATAATAATCCATCTTCAAGAAATGATCTGGTTGGTATTCGACCGCTTTTTGGATATGTGCCAAACTTCTTTTTTGCGTGACTGCTAAATAAGTAAGTAACTTTCCAGTCGCTTCCTTTTCTAATTCATCCGTCAACTCACTCGTTAGAAAATTGAATTCCGCATTTTCTTCTACACTTTCTTGTTTTGAAAAGACTAAGCCAAGTCTTGTACTTAGTTGCTCATATAACGTTTCACTGATCTCTGTACCTAGAATCAATTCTTTTGTTTGTAACGCAGAGGTTTCGTTCAAGACAGCTTCTTCGTCAAGTAAGCGGGCCGTTTTTAATTCGCCTGTACTTAAATCGGCATAAGCAAACCCAAAAGCGGAACCTTGATTGACTACCGCCGTCAGAAAGTTGTTGTCTTTGGCTGATAATCCTTTACTGTCCATCACTGTTCCAGGAGTCACTAATTGTACGACTTCTCGTTTGACCATGCCTTTAGTCGTCTTAGGATCTTCTACCTGTTCACAAATCGCTACTTTGTATCCTTTTTCGATCAAACTGTCGATATATCCTTGTGCAGAATGATGCGGTACCCCACACATCGGGATTGGATCATCCGCATTACGATTTCTACTAGTTAGTGTCAGTTCTAAGATTTGTGCTGCCTTGACAGCATCTTCATAAAATAATTCATAAAAATCTCCGAGACGATAGAACAAAAAAGCATCTTGGTATTGCGCCTTGATGCTTAGATATTGTTCCATCATTGGAGTGTTCTTAGTTTTTTGAGGCATTATGCTCCTCCTCTATATACTCATTGATTTCATTTTGGATCATTTGAGTCAAGTGTTGCAATAACTCATTTGCTTCCACCAGTTGACGGCGGTAAGCAATCACTAAAGGATAGCCGTCGATTGATTGTGTTAAGACTTCGATCCGTTTGATCGCTTCTTTTTCTGCTTCTTTTTGTCCATATTGCGCATATTGTACTGCATCTTTTTGCGCTTGCTTCAACGTTTCTGTTTGTTGATTCAAGTAACGACTATGTTTCACTTTATGTTCCAATTCTTGATAACGTGTGATCGTTTCATTCTTCTTTAAAAGAGTCGCCAATTGGTCGACTTCTAATTGGATCGTCGTTTTGTCCTGCACATTCCCTCTCGCTTTCTATTCTCTGTAAGGGCGGTCATCGTTGATTTGGATCAATTGGATATTTTTTGCCTGTCCCGTCTGGTCGTCGATGTCCAAGATACAACCACTTAAAAGACCTCGACCTTGTTCCACCACTTCAAAACGCTTTGGTAAAGCCGTTAAAAATTTTTCAATCACTGGTTCACGGCGCATCCCTAAAATCCCATCATATGGACCCGTCATACCGACATCCGTCAAATACGCCGTTCCTTGTGGCAAAATTCGCGCATCGTTTGTTTGAACGTGCGTGTGTGTACCGACTACAGCAGATACTTTTCCATCTAAAAACCAACCCATTGCTTGTTTTTCACTCGTCGTTTCTCCATGAAAATCAACAAAAATGATTGGTGTTCTTTTCCGAGCTTCTTCGACTAACTCGGTCATTTTACGAAATGGATCATCTAAATCAACCATAAATGAACGAGCTTGCATATTGATGACAGCCAGTTCCAAGTGATTGACTTTGACAAAAACGATTCCTTGCCCAGGGGTTCCTTCTGGGAAATTTGCTGGACGAACCATTTTTTTCGCATCATCGATAAATTCAAAAATATCACGATTGTCCCACGTATGATTCCCCATCGTCACGACATCTACGCCATCTTGCAGAAACTTCTTATAGATTTTCTCTGTGATCCCACGACCTGAAGCCGCATTCTCACCATTCACGATCGTCATTTGTGGACGATATTTTTTCTTCAAGCGAGGGAGATATTCTGTGATCATTTCTCTACCCATCGCACCTACTACATCACCAATAAACAATACCCGCACACGATTTCCTCTTCTCTTCTAACGTATCTTATATTATAAGTGTTTTAGTAAAGAAAGGAAAGAGGTTGTAAAAGAAGCTCTTTTCTAGAATATTAGGAAAGGTCATTTGGAACTAACTAGCAACAGCTTTTTATAACTTTATTCTCTAACTATGTAAATTGACCAAAATTTATTTTTTTATTTTTTTACTAAGTAAACAATACATAGTGCTAAACCTGTGAAGAGCATAAACCAAAACAGAAATTAAAAAACTAAAACAACGTGTACAACAATGTCCCCCATGATATCACCTCCAGAATAAGAAAACATTCACCATCTAAAGAAAACGTTTTCTAAAAAGTTCACTAATGATAAAATATATAAGAATATAATAACATACTATTAAGGAAGTAACACTATGTTTTTTAAAAAAGTTTATACAGATTGGTTTAGCAACAACTATTTTATCAGTTGGGGGGAAGTACTGGTACGCCTCTAGTATCAGCTATTGAAATTAATAAAAATTCAACTCCTTTAGAAACAAATATCCAACAAAAGCAAGACCCTTTAGCTTTCGATAAAAATACAACAAGGATGAGTAAATATGTATTTGAAACTCTGAAATCAAATGCAAGCAAGTCAATAGGAGATTTGGAAAGTATTCGTGTAGATTTTACAGATGCAACATTTTATGATGAAAATGGTATCGAACTAAATAAAGATATTATTATTGAAAATATTAGCAAAGAAATTGAAGAATCTAAAAATCCTATTATTGGTATTTCTACTTGGAGAGAAGGAGGAAGTTGGACTAGTGGTTCCGGCTATTCAAGTTGTAAAGGTACAGCAATTCATGGTTTCTACTCTGGTTTTGAGCTTGTTTTCACAGCTGACTATACCAATCTACAAGGAAATTATGACCAAATTGATAGAATTTACAACGTAAATTGGGCTGGACTTGGTAATTTTTCTCTTATTTCTCAAGGTATATTCCGAGCAAAAGAACAATCTGGATATTCTGCATACGGTGGCGTTAAAGGCGGTTGGAATTTAGGAAATGTATCTAAATCATTATATTTATACTTCAGAGTAGGAAATGATACAGCTTGGATTGATAGCAATATGTAAAAGAATTATTACATAATTTAATTAGAAAAGAATAGTCACTTTAGTAATTCCTGTATCCTAACAGAAGAAAGAAAATAAACACAGAGGACATCCAATCAGAAAATTCTGTTGCATGTCCTCTGTTTTGTTAAGCGGATTGTCGAAGTATTTATTTGACCTAAATCAACGCTAACTCTTTCAATGCCTTCCAAATACCATCTTGATCATTCGTATCTGTCACCATTTTTGCTTCCGCTTGGACTTCTGGTACGGCATTCCCCATTGCCACCCCAATACCAGACATACGAAGCATTTCGCGATCATTTTGTCCGTCACCAAAACTGATGACGTCTTCTGGCGCAATCCCTACTCGATTGGCTAGGTTCATGATCGTTACCGCTTTGGAACCATCGTGTGGCACCACATCGACACTATTTTCGTGCCAGCGCACAAAACGGATACGATCGTAAGCACTGAATTGTTGGTCATAAGAGTGATCAAAGAAAGCTAATGCTTGATACACATCCTGTTTTTCAACAAAGTATTCGTCCAATTCTGGTAAGTGTGCACCAAATGAATGCATCGCATCTTCCATCATATCGATACGATTAGATGAAAAGCGTTTGATTGAATCTAAACTAACAAATGCTGTATCGATAGCCTTTTCTTGTGCTTCTTGAATAAATTGGTGTAATTGTTCTTGATCCAGCAAATTTTTATAGACTTGTTCATGATCCAAAAATCCGGCTGCACCGTTACATAGAATATAATTGCTAAATGCTAGATCACGGATAACTTCTTGTGCGTGAAAGCGACTACGCCCTGTAGCAATCGTCACTAAATGTCCATCTTTACGCAGTTTTTCCAAGGCTTCCCTCGTACTGTCCAATGCCTGTTTGTTGGAATCTAACAACGTGCCGTCGATATCAAAAGCAATTAATTTGCGTGTCATTCTATCTCGCCTCTCTATAAATACTTACTTGCTTCTCTCGTTGCAAGCTTACTTAATTCTTTTGTCAATTGTTCTTTTACCCAAAGTGGATTTGTTTTGCTATAGTCCCGCAACGCCCAACCAATAGCCTTTTGAATAAAAAATTCCTTTGTTGAACGATCTGCATGAATCGCTCGTTCGAGTAGAGCGACATCTGTCTGTTCTTTAAACCCTAGTTGCAGGGTAATCGCAATTCGTCTTAACCAAAAGTCTTCTTGACCTTCAAATAATTTGAAAACCGCATCAACTTCTTGGTGAAGTTTTCCCCACGTGCTGTAGACTTTTTGCCAAGAATCGATACTGTCCCACCATTCCTTCTGTGAGACAAGCTCAAGTAACCATACTAAGTTATCAAAAGAAAGACGTTTGACGTTCTTTTGGACTAAATCGATCGCTAAATACTGATACTCACGTTCTTCCTGCATATAATAATCTTTTACTAATAAAAGTAAGTCTGAAATAGGTATCTTCTGGCTTTCTTTTAAAAGAGCCTTTTGTAGTAACACTCTTTCTGGCTTAGGAACTCCCGCAAATCGGAAATGATGCTTCATGTAAGCTTCCATCTGCTGAGCTTTTTCTTTATTATTTGGAAAAACAATTGTCTCCAAGGGATGGCCTCCTTCGATTTTTAAAGGAACGAACTAGTCAACATAGGATGATTTTGATTGATTCAACCATGCATAACCTAACCCAATGACTAAACCACCGCCAACGTAATTCCCAATCAACGCAAAGGATAGATTGTGGATCACATTACCAACAGTCATCGCATCCATCTGCCCACCTGAAACAAAATAAGCTAATGTAAATGCCGGGAAGTTGGCAATAACGTGTTCATAGCCTAAAAAAGCAAAAATGAAAATAATGAAAACAATCGCTAAGACTTTCCCTGCATCATCTTTCATTCGCATACTAATCAATACCGCTGTATTTACTACAATGTTGGCAAACATTGCTTCTACCAAAATAGTTGTTGTCGGTTTCGTCAATTTGACCGCAATCGACTCTAACATATAATTATCCATTGGCAGATCTTGGAATGGTGTTGTCAAGGAAATTAAAAAGCCAAATAATACCCCACCAATCAAGTTAAATAAAATACAAGTAAACAGAATTTTTGCAGCTAGACCTAATTTTAACCGCTTACGTTGGACCCCGACCGACATATAAAGCATATTTGAGGTACCAAGTTCAGCATTCATGTATAAAATCATGACTAACGACCAACTAAACATAAACGCATAAAGTATTTTTCCAAATCCATGAGCGATATGCTCACCTTTGATCGCAATCGAAAAAGCAACAGCAGTTCCAAGTGTCAAGAACAAACTGGCTAATAAAGCACGCACGGCATAACGGGCGTAACTATTTCCGATCAAATCAACTTTCTTTTCGATTGATGCCTCAATCTTTTCAAACAACGGTGATACTGGGTTCATCTCTTTTCTCCTTTAAGATTTGTTCAATTATTTTCATGCTTTTGGCATATACCCTCTTATTCTATAGACAGAACTGGGGTTTGTAAAGCTTTTTTGCTACTTATTCTCTTGACATTGATAGGTCATATCGCTTATACTGTAATTCGTGTAAAATAATGCAGCAGAAAAATAATAACTCGTCCCTAGTTTGTTGCCCCGCTTCGGGTTCAATTGCGTAACCGCGGCTGCAAAGGTGAAGATTGAAGAACAAACTATACGATTATGAATTTTTTAACGGATTATTTTACTCCAAAAAATATAGTTATCTATTGGAGGAAATTTTAATGTCTCGTTATACAGGACCATCATGGAAAATTTCTCGTCGCCTAGGTATTTCATTATCTGGCACAGGAAAAGAATTAGCACGTCGCCCTTACGCTCCAGGTCAACATGGACCAAACAGCCGTGGCAAACAATCAGAATACGGTATGCAATTAACTGAAAAACAAAAATTACGTCATATGTACGGTATGAACGAACGTCAATTCCGTAACTTGTTCGTTAAAGCAAGCAAAATCAAAGAAGGTAAACACGGGGTTAACTTCATGATCTTACTAGAACAACGTTTAGACAATGTTGTTTATCGTCTAGGTCTTGCAACTACTCGTCGTCAAGCACGTCAATTAGTTAACCATGGTCATATCATGGTTGATGGCAAACGTGTTGATATCCCTTCATACCACGTTGCAGTTGGTCAAGTGATTTCAGTTCGTGAAAAATCACAAAACATCTCAACTGTAAAAGAAGCAGTTGAAGCAACTGTTGGACGTCCAGCATTCGTAAGCTTTGATGCTGAAAAATTAGAAGGTTCATTGACTCGTTTACCAGAACGTGACGAATTGTACCCAGAAATCGACGAAGCACTTGTCGTTGAATACTACAACCAAAGCCTATAATTCAACAAACTTTGGTACAAAAAAGCCGGCTATCTTTTGGATAGCTGGTTTTTTTAGATTGTGAAAAAGATGGATAGATCTAAGTAATAAGAAATAATGTCCCCGTGTCTTTTCTTCGCTCGGACATACATAAAAAGATAGAACTCAAAAAAACATACGTATTGCGTTGAGTCGAGTGCTATCTTTTTATGTTGGCTTTAGCAGGTTCAGGTGCATCCATGACTCGAACAATAGCAAGAGAAATCAATTTGTATTCGCTACTTGGGTGATAAAACAGCGAAGTTTTTGATATTCTCAATTGTTCTCTGAAGATACAGCTTTTAACTGCCACTTCCCAATTGGTTTAGATGAGGAAAAGAACATGTCCTCTACAGTGTGATGCTTCAAAATTCATAAACTGTCTTGCATCATTGCTTTTTCAATGAAATGTTTCCTCTAAGCAAGCAACTGCTTAATTTCTTCCTTTATCAATGGTGGATAGACATATTAACTTCTCACTTTCACAGTTGTTGATTATTGGCACATTCATTCGTCAAACAGCTTTTTGTTACCCATGGCAAAACGATGAATGTTCACTGGCCTTTTCAAGCAACAAACCAGTTCATTGACTAGGTTGGGCACCTATCTGTAGAAAGATCATGAATGATCATCCTCATTTTTCTATGTGCTTAAATATAGTTGATTATGTTATATAAAAATTATATCACGTATCAAAACACTTGCTATTCATACTTTTTCTCACATTTGGAAATTTTTTTTGTACGCTTACTTCTTATGTGCTTTTTCAAAATATACCATAAAGAGACTTTACATTTATTTTCTCTTCCTCTATAATTTCGTTAACCATAAAAATAAAAAAGGTTAACATAAGGAGAACGGATGACAAAATCATTAAAAGAACTTATACTCGTTGCCGAATTTGCCGCAATCATTGCAATTCTTTCACAATTTGTTATTCCATTAGGATTGATTCCACTTACTGGTCAGACTTTTGCGATTGGCTTGACCGCCACTTTTCTTGGGAAACGTGCTGGTACTCTCGCAATTTGTCTGTACCTCTTATTAGGCTTGATCGGACTTCCCGTCTTTTCTGGCATGACTGGGGGAATGGGCATCTTATTTGGACCAACAGGTGGCTACCTTTTTGGTTTTATTCTTCAGTCTTTCGTCATTGGTTGGTGGATTGAGAAGACCAATTCTCGCTTTTTCCATGCTTGGTGTGCCAATCTATTCGGCTCTCTTCTTGCTTTAGCTGTAGGAACTCTTTGGTTATCGTTTAGTAGTCATTTGCCTGTTCAAACTGCTCTATTGAGTGGGTTCTTCCCCTTCTTGTTGCCAGAGTTGATCAAAAGTACTGGAGCGGCTTGTGCTGGCACTACTTTAAGAAAAAGATTACGATTCAACATTCAAAAATTAGTTTAAAAAATTAATAGGATAAAAAAGACAGACTTTAAAAATAAGCGATATCCGCCAAATAGAGCAACTACTTTTTGGCGAATATCGCTTATTCTCATAGCCAGACACTTCTATCATCATCTAGCTATACCATTTCATTTTTTCACTATCAGCTTATTATTCGTCGTATAGATGAAGGACAGAAAGAAAACAAAGGCTTGCAGTGGAAAGATCGCCATTCGCTCCGTCAACCCTAAAATATGCCATTCTTGTGCCATTCCAATTGGATTCAATGCGCCAAAGAAAGTGATCAATATGGCGGTTGCAATACATATTTTTCCTAACGTACGTAGTTTTTCTTGTTTAAGATAACCAAACCCAATAAGGAATAAAGAAGATATAGTAGTAAATACAACAAGGATCGTCACAACGATATGCATCATATTTTGGTAATTCATATCCACCTTATCGCCTGTCAATGGAAATAGTTTATAGCCTACCACTGTGGTGATTGCCATTGCAAGAAAGATCAGATAACCGATTCGAGTCATCCCATGATACTTTTCAAAGGCTTTCACGACCATTCCAATGACAAACAGTAAAAAGCCTATGCCATAGATAAGCAAGATCATATTCAATAAATTCGTATTTGGCGCACCAACGGCGGTTAAAGAACTGATGTCTGTCGTGATTGGATCATATGATCCCCAAAGGTATTGCCCAAGAAACACATGTACAAAATAAGCAACTGCACTAACCATTCCAAGAGGCATCAACCAATCGATCACTTTCATACGTTTCCCCCACTTATTTTTCTTTCAGCTATTTAAGCAACCATCCACCATCGATTGGAACGATTGCTCCATGGATATAACTCGCTTGAGGCGTCGCAAGAAATAACGTCAATTCTGCCACTTCTTCCGGCTGTGCCCAACGCTTAACAGGCGTTTCTTCTGCGACCCATTTGGCCATCTCTCCGTCACCTGCAAAATCAGCTGCATTCATCGGTGTTTGGATGGCACCTGGTGCGATGGCTTTTACACGTATCCCTTGCGCAGCATAATCAAGAGCTAACTGTTTCGTGAAGCCGATGATTGCGTGTTTGGCGCTCGTATACGCGATTCCACCACCGCCAGCCACCATACCTGCAATGGAAGCCATATTGATGATCGTTCCCGTTTGCTTTTCGAGCATATCAGGCAACACTTGTTTTGTTAATCGAAAGAGGCTTTTTACGTTGACCTCATAGATCCGATCCCAAAGTGTTTCGTCTGTTTCTAATAAAGGCTTGTAGCCATCAAGAATCCCTGCGGTATTCAATAAGATAGAAATAGCACCAGCTCTTTCATGACACGTAGTGACCGCTTGTTCAATCACTTCTTTTTGTGAAATATCACCGAGAAATGAGATAAAATGCGTAGGGTATTTTATGGCTAGTTCTTCCATCTTACCTAATTTCAGATCCACACCAAATACTTTCGCTCCTTGATTTAAAAAAGCTTCTGCTTGTGCAGCACCGATTCCTTGAGCGGCGCCTGTCACAAAGACGACTTGATTCGCTAAGTCCGGATAATGATTCGTCATTCAACGATCATCCAATCTTCTGCCAGAATATCGCAAACGGTTGGCGCAAAGCTAGAAAATCCTTCGTCGCTCGTTTTGATCAGAAAATAAGGCGTTACTGGACAACCATCAAATTCATCATCGGATACTAGAACAACATACAATTCAAATCCACTCCAACCTTTTCTAATAACCTTTGCACCTGTTTTTAACTGTGGCAATACTTCTTCAAATGTCATGATTTTTTCTCTCTTTCTTTATTTGGATTTCTTTGATTTTATCAAATAAACGGATATAATCCGAGAGTTCAAGTTCATCTGTGACGATGAAATAGTCTAGATCCGCCCAAGGTTTGCGATGGATCTTGCTTGTAGATAGTAGTAGATCGACCTCTCTTCCTCGATAATCCGCTGGTAAAAAGTACAACTGATACTCCTCTCTGAAAAAGTGCCTTAGGTTATCTTTTAGTAATTCTTCTTCAAAAAGAGGAAAGTCCGTCATCAGTAAAATAGTGACTTTTGGTAATTGTCGATCAAAAACACGCATCGTTTTTAACACGGTTAGATACCTTCGCATCAAGAATGTCGCATTCTCATAGACCCACTCGTCTGCACGTTGTGTCGCTCGATTGAAAAAATCCAACAACCATTGTTTCAATGACTCATTTTCACTAATGAAGTGTCTAGAAAAATTGCTACCTTCCCCATCAACCATTTCCTTCGCATGAGGAAACAAGTACGCGAACAGGTGACTACTAAGCAAATAGTTCTCTGCTTCTTTGGTGAATGATTCCTCTGCCAACTGCTTTTCTTCACAGTATGCTGCTAACGCATTCTTCATTTCTAATAGAGCTATAAAAGGCGCTGTTTGTTGTTTTCGGTGAAAAGCAAAAATCTGCTGACGGATGCCTGACGATTGATAATATTCTTCTCTGGTCATCAGCACTAAAAATAGTGCACCTAATTCTTCTTTTCCTTGGAAATAGTTTGGAAAAAAAGGCGCCATCCACTGACTAAATGCTTCAAAGAGTGGATTTTTTTCAATCAACTGTCGTTTTTTATTATTTAAAACCACAAAATGTTTTTGGGATTTACGTAAGAAAAATGCACCTAGCATATACTCTAATCGCCGTTTCTTGATCTCATTCAACCGAATATCAAAAAACTTTAAAATCTGGTCAGCAATTTGTTTGACGTCCTGTTGTGGAATAGTTTCGAAAGGCCAAACTTTGCCACGAAATAACTGCCAAAAAGTCATATGTAGGTATAATCGAATAATTTCTTCTTCTCCACACGCAATATAGCTTCCTCTTTTGAGTTGGATACCATACCTCGAAAATTGTTCTTTCCAATCATTGATTTTCCGATGAGCAGTTGACTCACTGATATAATGCTTTTGTGAGAATTGATAGAGCGTATGAAATTCTTCAAAAAAAATGTCGTGCAATAGCTGGTATTTAAGCGTACTTTGCACGAGGTAAATCAAAAAGCGTTCACGTTCAATAGGATCCAGAAAATCATAAAAATGATAACCCGATCGATGATTCTTCGTAAATAAAGATTGCTCTTTTCCACTGAATAATTGATAATTTTTGATCAATTCAACTAAATATCTGGTTACACTTCTTGCGTCTAGTTGAACCTTTTGTGCAAGTTGTGCCGCTGTGTGCCCGACCTGATCCTCAAAGCTTTCGAGTAAGAGCACTTTGTAATATAAGTCTTTGTCAAAACGTTTTAAGTACTCAGAAGACAAATACAACGACTTCACCCCTTATCGACTATTTTCCTCATTGTAGCATATAATCCTTATTGAAACACCAAAACAGGCAAGCTAATGAGGCATTCAATTAAAGTAATTCCCTTCTTTTTGTAGACGATTCACTCACAGTACATAGTGCGATTATTCGTTCCATTTCAGTTTCATTTTTTCTGAAATTTTCAAAAAATGTTTGTTGATAGCGACAATATTTGATAAAATCCACTATTTATTTTTGATATATTTATAGTTAGGGTTGGTGTTTTGTGTCATAGGGTTTTATCAATGTGTCGACTGTTGCTCGGATTTCTTTCTATAAAGAAGTCGTTTTTTATTTTGCACTTATCACGACAACAGAAGCACACCTCTTACGGAACACTTCACCCGCTGTGTTGTTGTTTCTTTTTTATATTTCAATAAAATTATGGAGGGTATTATGGATTATTCACTTATGACCCGTCTAGCGGCGGAACTACTTGGTACAGCATTATTGATTGTTTTAGGTAATGGTGCTGTCGCAAATGTAGATTTAAAAGGAACAAAAGGATATGGCAGTGACTGGATGCTGATTGCTGTTGGTTATGGTTTTGGCGTTATGATGCCAGCAATGATTTTTGGTGGCATTAGCGGAAATCATATCAATCCGGCATTTACGATCGCCTTAGCCTCGAATGGTTTATTCCCTTGGGCAGAAGTCGTACCTTATATCGTTGCACAATTACTTGGAGCAGCTCTAGGACAATTGATCGTGGTCGCTTGTTATAAACCTTACTATGATCAAACTGAAGATGTAAACCATGTCTTAGGAACTTTCTCAACGATCAACAGTGTTGGTTCTAAGTTCAATGGTTTCGTCAACGAATTCTTCGGTTCATTCGTTTTATTCTTTGGCGCATTAGGTATCACAAAAGCACCTTTCTTCCAAGATAACTTAGGAACAGCTCACTTAGCTCTTGGTTTCTTAGTTTGGACATTGGTCGCTTCACTAGGAGGCCCTACAGGTCCTGGATTGAACCCAGCACGTGACTTTGCACCTCGTTTGGTCCATGCACTTTTACCATTGAAGCACAAAGGTTCTTCACAATGGGATTACGCTTGGGTTCCAGTCGTTGCACCAATTTGTGCCGGTGTTGTAGCAGTATTTGTCTACAAAGCATTATTTATGGCATAAAATTAATGAGTACTATAAAAACGGGAATCTTTGGAAGCAATTCCTTAGATTTCCGTTTTTATTGATTTCAAAGCTAAAATCATCCTCTGATTGGCTTAATATCCTTTGAATCATCTTTATGCCAATTTCTATATTTATCGGATATCTTTCAATACTTGTTTTTAATCAAGTACAGGTAGCACCTTATCCAATCGGCATCACTCATACTTTACTTTTTGGCTTGGTACTCTTCGTGATTGGCGTGATAAGTTTTATCATTATCAAAAATAAGAATAAAATCTCGGGTAGATAAATCAATACAAAAGCACCTCATTCCTTTTTGAATAAGGTGCTTTTTGATTTGACTTTTAAAACATATTTGAATACAAAAAACCGAAGTGTATAACCGTTCACTTCGGAGCAGATTCTACTATAGATATATATTTTTTCTATGTCCTACTTCTAATGTTAAAACAATCAACTTTTCATCATCAATCTTTGCAATGACGCGATAATTTCCTATTCTGTAGCGCCATTTAACTGTGTAGTTCCCCACAAGTGGCTTACCTGAATATCCAGGATTTTTTGTGCCTTCGTTCTGTTTATGTAACCATCTTAAAATAGTTGTTGCTTCGAATTTGTCTAGTTTTCTTATTTGTCTATCGAAGGTAGGCGTTGTTCTTACAAGTAGCTCATTTTTTTACACCTATCTCATACTCCTCTAAAAGAACAGATAAATCATTTGATTTTTTATCTTTCAAATACTCTTCATAGGCTAAATCTCCTATCTTTGCATCATACGCATCTTCTAAAACATTTAATATTGTTGTTTTAAGTAATGCAGAGAGACTTTTTCCTTCAAATTTAGCCATTTCATCCAAAAATTTTTTCTCATCTTCTGTCACACGAACTGTAATTGTTACCATAATATCCCCTTAAATAAGGGTAGGATAGGGTCGTAGTTTGTAAATCAAAGAGAGAATTGAATCATTATGGACACAAATAAGACAAATGAACGATTAAGTATCAATTTAGACAAGTGAATTGAAAAAAGAAATTGCTAGCTTATTATCTGATGTAGCATTAGATTACATGATCGATGAAGTTGCCGAGTAGGATTGACGGAATAAAGTAGCGGAGATCAAAAATGAATGGGGATGATTGATGAAGTAAAACCAAAAAATACATAAAAGACCACCAAGTGTCATCTAAATCGATACTTGGTGGTCTTCAAATTTTCAGTAAGCAATCACTGTTACTGCTTGTTCAAACTCTTTTTTTAAATGTTGTAACTGGTATTCTTTAAATTCTGGACGATGTGTTCGTAATAATACGCGTAATTTCATTGGATTGTAGCGATCAATCAATTGATATTCATCGATAAAATCTCGTGTTAATTGCCATTCGTAATAATAGCCAAATGGTCGACAACTATAGGTCGTCCCTTGGAGTACTTTATCCTCAAACCGTCGATGCGTATGCCCAAAGACGACTTGTTGAAGATTATCGTATTGATCGAGTAGTTTTCCAAATGAAGCTGAACCTAAGAACGCATTGAGTTGGTTCCAACGTTCATAAGGCGCGTTTTGGTAAACAATGAATTCTTGTTTTGGAACAAAATGTGTTGATAAAATCACGTTCAATTTCTTTTTGTGTAGAGTATCCAATAATGATCGTGTTGCTTCCAATACTCGATCATTCACTTCTAGATCCGTTCCATCTCGCTCAATCAAGCGGTCATACCAGTACAAACGCTTCATCCGCACGATTTTCCTCACGTCTTTTTCTTCTGAGAATTGGTAATCATACCAACCATTGATGCCTAATAACACAGTTTTCTCATTTAATGGAATATAGCGCTCATTCAAAAAATGGACGTCTGGAAAATGACTGATCATTGCTTCGCCAGTAACATCAGCTAACTCATGATTGCCAAAATGGAAAGTCGTTGGTAGCCGCTCAGCAAAAAAGCCAACAACTGCGACACAGCGATCGACTTTATTGGCGGTATCCCCAGCCAGATGAAGTCGAGTAATCTTTTTTTGTTGTAAGACTTCCCATAAGAGCATTAATTCAGCTTCGCCAAATTGATTGATGTCCACATGTAAGTCACTAATGATTGCTAAATTTCCCATTCTTTTTCCTTCTAAATCTTAGATAGTTGATGTGACGATTTGGAGGTTATTTTTGATGATTCCCCCTGGTCCTTTCAGTTGCAGACTCTTGTAAGTTGGTTCTACTGCTAACGTTGTCGGGTTATCCAAATAAACAAGTGCGCTTTTCTTGATTTTGATTGGTCCCATTTGGGTATCGACTACTTCAGAATATAAGCTTAGATCTGCCGATGTTTCTTTTTCTACAATAATCAGACGAAAAGAAGTATCGATTTGGCAAGTGATCCGGCTATTCGCAAATGGTCCATCTCCGTCTTCAACATCTAGCAATAATTGTTCATTGTCATTCACTTTTCCACGAAGCAGTTCTTCCGCTTCTTTTGATACGATAAATTCCATCTTAATCACCTCAATTTTAGCTTAATGATTTTTGTACGAAGTTGCAACTAACTTGTTTTTGGGTGACCTTCCAACCAAGCTTTTTTGGTAATTCCTTTAAGAACGATTGAAATGATTTCTCCTTTTTCTCGTTTTGCATCAGGAATCATAGCTTCTTCTCTCATTCCTAACTTGTCCATCACTCGTCCCGATTTACTATTTTTTGTATTATGATAAGCAAAGATCCTTACGAGATCCATTTTTTCAAAGCCCAATTTCAGAAGCGCTTTTCCAGCTTCCGGCATGATTCCTTGTCCCCAATACTTTTTATTTAAAGCGTAACCTAATTCAGCCGTATCATATCCTTCTTGTATCCGCAAATCAATCGTACCAATCATCTTGCGGTTTTCTTTCCATTCAATAGCATATTTTCCAAGCGGTGATGCCATAAAAAAATTCGCAACACTGATTTTTGTATCTTCGATCGACTGATGTCGAGGGAAAACAAAGCGGGTCGTTTCTACATCATGGGCATATTCAAATATGTCTTCTACGTCTTCCAATGTGATTGGCCTTAAAATCAGACGTTCCGTTTCTATGACACGATTTTCTGCAAACACTAAGTTTCGATTGATCAATAATTCCATGTGCCTCCCCTACCTTTTCCTTTAGTTTAAATTACTGTATCGAAATTCACGGAAAGAAGCAAGACAAAACTTAATATCTCCTTAAAATAACAGATCAACTATAGAAAAACGAAAAAACTTAAATAATCACTGAAAAAGAATAATTTTTTGTTCACGATTTAGTAACAAATTTTAGCTATTGTTATCTTAACAACTAAACAAGCGCTGGAGGTCTTACTTATGACAGAGTATATAAAAAGCATTTACTTTATTGAAGAAACACAGAACATCGAAGGATCTTATATTGAAGTTAAAACATTATTTGTTGATGAAGACAAAGAAAAAGCATTATCGATCTATCACAAATTAGCAAAGAAAAAACCAAACTACTTCGGATTGATCTTAAGTGAGTACAAAATCAAAGCGGAAGATAGTTATTTTTATCAACTTTTGAAACGTTGGTCAAAACTACCAGCTGACTTTTATCGTCAAGTCAAAATCGTCAATTATCAAACATTAGCCGAAACACACGCTTGATTCTATACTTTAAGCTTTTTCTAAGGTTCGCCTTGTATCCTTTTGTCAAATCAAAGGAGGCGATCTTATGTTCCGACAATGGCTTGCTCACTTGTTCCATGACCCTACCCCACGAATCGATCCTTATGAAGTCGATAATGAATTTACCCTTACACTAGATTTTCCTAATGATCAAACAATCACCCATTGAATAAGAAATGAACGAGTACTTATCTAGTTGATAGGCACTCGTTCATTTCTTGTATATTCATTGAAAAATTATTTTAGCGCTTGCTTGACGTCTTCAATCATCAAGTTCATTGATTCAAGTCCACCACCGCTCAAATACCATACATCTGATTGCAATGAAATTACTTGATCATTTTTACCGGCATCTGTTTGTGCTACTAATTCATTTGCAGCTACATTATCGTTGCTTGTATCTCCACCAATTGCTTGGGTACGATCAATCACAAATAAAATCCCTGGGTTCTTCTCTAAAACATATTCATAAGAAACACTTTGACCATGTGTAGACGCTTCGATTCGATCATCAGCTTGTTTAAAGCCAAATAAATCATGAACTAGTCCGAAACGTGAACCTGAACCATATGCCGAAAGTTGCCCTTCATTCACTAAAGTAACTAAAGCAGTTTGATCAAGCGCATTGGCTTTCTCTTTTACTTCATCGATTTGTTTAGTTAAATCTGTTAATTTTTCTTCTGCCTCTTTTTCTTTATCAAAAATCTTTGCCAATGTTGTCACATTTTCTTGCATAGATTTCCATGGGTTTTCTGCATCCATTGCTAAATACAGTGTTGGGGCAATTTGGCTCAACTGTTCCTGATAATCACTTTGACGACCTGAAATAATAATCAAATCTGGTTGCATCTCATTGATTTTTTCCAAATCAGGTTCTTTGATTCCTCCAGCAGATTCAACTTCTTGATATTTTTCTAAGTAAGCAGGTAAATTTTTAGTTGCCGCTCCTATGACTTTGTCTCCAACACCTAATGCATCAAGCGTATCTAATGATCCATTGTCGAACACTACAACTTTCTCAGGGTTTTGTTGCACTTCCACAGATTCCCCGTTGCTATCTTTGACTGTCAACATTGTATCCGTTGCGATAGTACTTGATGCTGTTGTTTCCCTCGTTTGTGCTTCGTTATTTCCACATGCTGCTAATCCTAAAGATGCCATGACTAAAAATCCTAAAACTATTTTCTTCATTTTGATGCTCCTTCGTAGTTTTTAGAAATAAAGACAAAATCTGCGTCCTTCGATTTCACAGATTCGAATGTCCATTTCGTATAATTGATCTAGTACTTCTTTTTTAATAATATCGTTCGTTTTGCCTTGTATAAATAACTTTCCTTGTTTCATTGCGACGATCTCATCGGCATAACTCGCCGCAAAATTGATATCGTGTAACACAATGATGATCGTTTTTCCTAATTCTTGTACAAGGCGCTTTAAAATTTGCATGATTTGTACTGCAAAATTCATATCGAGATTATTGAGTGGTTCATCCAGCAAAATGTAATCAGTATCTTGCGCAAGAACCATCGCAATATACGCTCGTTGCAACTGCCCCCCAGAAAGCGTGTCGATCGTTTGGTCCTTCAGTTCTTCCAATCCTAGATGCTGGAGTGATTCTTCGATGATCTGATGGTCTTTCGTTGTCAGCTTTCCTTTCGAATAAGGAAAACGCCCGAACGATACAAGCTCCTCGACTGTGATTTTCATACTGATCTCATTGGATTGTTTCAAAATAGCTAGTTTTTTTGCCATCTCTTTGGACTTCCAAGCTTTTACTTCATTATGATCCAAGTAGATCTCACCTGCATCTTTAGGAATCAAGCGACTGATCATGGAAAGAACGGTTGACTTTCCCGCGCCGTTTGGACCGATAAAGGCTGTCAATTGTTGATCCGAGATTTCCAGTTGCAAGGCCTCGACGACCGTTTTTCCTTGGTAAGACTTCTCGACACTATTCAAATTGATCATCCCAGTTCCTTCCTTTCTCGAATCAATTTTGTAATAAAGTAAATACCACCCGTGAACTCCACAACCACACTGAGCGTCGTGTTCCAACCAAACACTTGCTCAACGATCAGTTGTCCCCCAGTCAAAAACAAGAAAGCAATCAAAAAACTTCCTAGTAGTAAAACACTATGACGATACGTTGCAAATAAACGATAGCTGACGTTTGCAACAATAAATCCAAGAAAAGTGATTGGTCCCACCAAAGCAGTGGCTGTTCCTGTCAACAAGCTGACACAGCAAAGAATAGAAAATTGAAAACGCTCTGTCTCAATCCCAAGGTTCGTTGCTTGATCCTTCCCTAGATGAAAGACATCCAGAAAATGTCTTTTATAAAAAAGGAACACCCAACAACAGCCAATCAACAATGCAGCAGGTAGGAGATAGGCAGTCTGGACATTACCGAAGCTAGCAAACAACTTCCCTTGCAACAAATCATATTCATTCGGGTCCATCACCACTTGTAAAAACGTACTGATACTATTGAAAAGTGTCCCTAAAATCATCCCCGTCATCAATAATAAGAATAAGTTAGGTGCTTCTTTTCGCAATAAAAAGAAAAACAATAACTGGCTTAAGCCAACCATCAATGCCACGTTGACTAAGAAAAAGCCTGTACCTGTTTGCTGAAGCATCGTCACCCCACCAATCAAGAAAAAGAGGAGGGTTTGAACAAGTACATAGAGGGAATCGAGCCCTAACACAGAAGGTGTCAAAAATTGATTTTGGGTAATCGTTTGGAAACTAACGGTCGCACTGCTTGTCGCAAATGCCACTAAAATGAACGCCATGATTTTTTTGCTTCGTAAGGCCCATGCAAAAGCCCAATTACCATACGTGTTGATTGTCAAATAGCCGATCGTCACGCCAATCACGAGTAGCGACAAAATAAAAAATAGACCAGTGATCTTTTTACCCATGCTTGCGCCCCCTTACTAACAAGTAAAGGAAAATCAAACCACCTATGATACCTACGATGACGCTGACTGGGATTTCATAAGGAAAAATCACAAGACGAGCGATCATGTCGCAGATAAGCAAAAAAATACTACCAAAAATGGCTGTGATCCCTAATGTTTTATGTACCTGATCCCCATAGAGCTTTGCTGTGATATTTGGAATGATCACTCCTAAGAAAGGAATCGTCCCAACCATGATCAAAGTGATCGCACTGGCTAAAGAAACTAGGCCAATCCCTAATAGTTGCATGTTGCGATAATTCATCCCTAAATTCACTGCGAACGATTCACCTAAGCCTACGATCGTAAATTGATAGGCAAAAAAAGACAATATAAGTAATAAAGGAATCGTTACATACAGTAATTCATAATTTCCCCGCATGACTGTTGCAAAATTTCCTTGTAGCCATGAAGACATGTTTTGTACTAACTGAAACTGATAGGCGAAAAATGTTGCAGCAGCCCCGATAATATTTCCTAGCATCACGCCGATCAATGGTAACATCAACTGATTTTTTTGTGGAAAAAATCGTGCAAAAGATAAAAATAAAAGCGTACCTGCAAAAGCAAATAAAAATGCAGTTGCTGAACGAATCCACAAAGAAGCATTCGGTAAAAAGAGCATCACCACTAAGATACCCAATCTTGCACTATCCATCGTGCCAGCTGTCGTTGGTGAGACAAATTTATTTTGAGTCAGATGTTGCATGATCAACCCACAAATACTACTCGTTGCCCCTACCAGTACTAAACAAATCGTTCGCGGAAAACGTGTCGCCAACAACAATTGCATACTCTGTCCTTCAAATCGGATAATCTCCATGAATTCAACTCGAGACACGCCAATAAATAGCGAACATATACTTAAAATAACTAACAAAACCATCAAGCGTCCCACGCGCATTTTCCTTTACCTCACTAACTGAGAATGATTCTCATTCTTATTCTAAGTGAAACATTGAACAAAAGCAACCGTTTTTTAATGAAATAAGAACAAGCTATGCAAATTTGAGAGTACGTGTACGGGACAAAAATAAAATTCCTTTTTGTTTCTGACCTTAAAAATGTGGGAAGTTATTTCTCAATTTCTGCCTTAATGCTTAGAGCTAAACGACTTTCTCACAACCTGGTTAAATCGTGATCCAAAAGCTAACCTTCAACACTAAGCTAGAAAATTACAAAATATGAAAAACAATTTTTTGATTTTCTAGCTTACTTCTCAGATCAAAACGCTTCAGTCACACCCTCTATGTTATAATGACTTAAAACAACAAAGGAGGAAATTGGATGGCATCAGATGAATTGAAAAATCATTTGGACAAAGGAATGTATGGCACGCCCTTGGTCAACCCAGAAGAACAGCATAAATACCTAGGTACCTTTCGTGAACGTTGCTACCTCAGTATGACCGTTGCTGAAATGAATGAGCCGACAAATAAAGAAAAGTTCCTAAAAGAACTCGAGAAACGACCAGAAGCATTTATTCTGATAAACGGAACCCTACCTCTGGAGATCCAGAATCAATACATCCAATTAGCAACGAAAAATCAAACGAAATTCACAGTTGTAAACGATCATGTTTCCGAAGATCCACAAAGCATTGGTCTACTGATTGCGACCAAAGAAGCGGTGAATGAGCCCGTTATTGACATAGAAGAAAAATATCCAACAAAGCCTGAGAAGGAAGCCCCAAAGAAAAAAAGCTTTTGGACGCGATTATTCAAGTGATTTCTAAAGGTAAACTAAATTTTTGTGTTTTTAATCAAAACTTGTCAGCGTTCGTATGTAGCTGTGGCAAAACAAAAAATCATTCACAAACTAGATAAATCTAGTGATGTGGATGATTTTTTTGTCCTACGAGTTCATGATTTATTTAGCCTCTTTTTGTCTGTTGATCACTTCAGGATACAACAGCTCTAAGACATTCATTGTCAGTCTTCTGCCTTGACCAGCAAATGGATAAACGTGCATGTGCATCGCTGGATTGAAGTTCGCTTCAATGATGCCGTAGGCTTGGTCATCTGTTTGAGGATCAATATCTTTATCAGGAATGATCAAATCGATGCCGCTGATTTTCGCTCCTAGGGCTTCCACTGCTTGCTGTGCAATTTGTTTATACGCGTCTGAAAATTCATCTGTTACGTCGATTGAATCGCCACCTGTACTGATATTGGAATTTTCGCGTAAATACACGATTTGATCTTTTTCAGGTACAGAATGGATGGTTAGTCCTTGCTCTTTTAACATCAACTGCTCAAGTTCACCTAACTGGATCAATTCCAATGGTGCACGATGGTGACTGCCTCTTAATGGATCTAGGTTTTTTTCAGCGACAAGTTCTTCCACCGTTCGTTTTCCGTCACCCACAACATTGGCAGGAACTCGAAGTAAGATGGCTTTTACTTGCCCATCGATCACAAAGAAGCGATATTCTGTTCCAGGCATGAATGCTTCAACTAGTACAGAAGTATCTTCGCGAAAGGCGATAGCTAAACCAGCATGGTAATCTTCTAAAGATGCTCCTTCTTTGAAGATCGTGATCCCTAACCCGTAATTTGTCGATTTAGGTTTAATAACAAAGGCTTGTTCTGCAAATCGTGGATAAGCGTTCAAAGCCTCTTCGATTGAAGTAAATTCGGCTCCTTCAGGTACACGGAATCCGGCCTCTTTTAGCACTTTTTTAGTGACTGTTTTATTTTCCATGATCAATGGCACAATGTAGCTGTCTTTACTTGTCATATTGGCATTTTTCACATATTCGATATGCTCTTGATGCTGCAGACGTAAAAATTGATCTGATTCATCTATGACCTGTACTTCGATGCCCTTTTGGATCGCATCAAACATCAGAATCTGTGTCGACAGTTCCATGTCACGAAATCCCGCTAATTGGTACGAACGTTCATGACTTTCTTCTTCATACTGTTTTCCTAGAGTATAAGCAAAGTCATGCTGGCTTGTTTGTTGTGCTTGCTGATAAATCTTGCCTGCCAATGTTTCACGTGGTTCATTCAATTGTGCGATCATGTCATCGATCAATGGTAGGCGTTCGGATTGTCCTAAAGCTCCAAGCATCTCTTTCATTCCTTGAAGAAGCAGCATTCCTTCATCATAAAAAGCAGTTTGATCCATAGGATTTTCTAAAGCTACATGTTCATTTCGCTGCTCGCCTTCTTCGACCCATGCATCGACTGCTACATCATGTTCCATCCATAGCATATACATTAAGAACGATTGTAAAAACTGAACTTGTGCTTGACTGATCCCTACACGTGCGTAAGGATTTAAATCAATATTTCTCAGTTCAATATAGCGAATACCTGATTTTGCTAAATCAGCTACACGTTTTCCACCACGAAAACGGATCGGTGCATAGAATTCTTTTTCTTCGGATAACTTGCCTTCTTCCACCATTTTTTCAATATCGGTTAAATATTGTTGCATTGACGCATAGGATACTTTGACATTCGGATGGTTCGTATAACCATAGGAACTATTACGAATACTGCGTACCGGTTCTGCTGGTGCTGGCTTGCCTACAAAATAGTGGTCTTCACTTAGAGGTGACGCCCCAAACAAATAAGTGATCAACCAACGATAACGCAAGAAGTTCTGTGCTGTTTTAAAATATAATTCTGTTTTAAATGCTGCAAAGTCGGTAAACTCTGTTTGTTGTACAAACAAGGATTGTAAAAGATCATCACCAAACTCAAAGTTGAAGTGAATGCCGCTGACCATTTGCTTGCGTTTGCCATATTCCTTTGCTAAATAACTACGATACAAGACATCTTCAAAATTAGAAAGCTTCGCAATCATGATCTCTTCGTCTTTTTCAGGTAAAGCCGGAGGCATGCTTAAAGGCCAGATCATTTCATCATCTGCCATTGAGCGTGAAGCAACGTCGTAGATTGCTTCCAAGTATTTGAAAAGTTCGTTGATAGAATCCGTGACCGGAGTAATCAATTCGACTTGAGTTTCACTAAAATCTGTCTGGATGTATGGATGATACGTACGATCCCCAAAAATCTCAGGATGATCGGTTGTTGCCAACTTTCCAGAGAAGTTCACACGTTGCCCTTCACGTTCAACCCCAAAACGAGCTTGACTAATGAACGGCAGTGAACGAGGATGCAATAATAATTCTTTATAGTTCATGGTTAAATGTCCTCCAATTCATATGTTACATTATAGTAAAAACCGCCAAGAAAAAGAATGAAATTGTTTTAAAATGAGAAAAAAGGGGGTGTTTTTTTTTTTAACAGCTGATATTGTAGGAAAATGACTTCAAACTGAACAATAAGATAGCACATAGCCAGACAGGATAGTCAAAAAAATCACTGGTTCATTTTTGATTTATACTCGAAATATTATTCCTTAAATATCGCTATTCCATTGGAAGGAGAATAAAGAGCCTGAAACAAACGGAACCTCTTCAAAAATAAAGGAAAAACCACGGAAATTTAACGAACGATTCCCGTGGCTTCTTTTTTATTTCTTGAAGTTGAACACCTTTGTTACAAGCTCTTTAGATGAACTTATGCTCATATATTTTTTATTCTTCTTTCAATAAGCCCTTAAATAGACCGATGACAAAGTCATTGGGATCAAAAGCTTCTAAATCATCGATTCCTTCACCCAAACCAACAAGTTTGACTGGAAGGTGCAATTCATTACGAATGGCTAAGACGATTCCACCTTTAGCTGTACCGTCTAATTTTGTTAAAACTAGCCCTGTCACATCAGAAGTTTCTTTGAACTGTTTCGCTTGGACCATAGCATTTTGCCCTGTCGTCGCATCTAACACAAGTAAGATCTCATGTGGTGCTTCTGGTAATTCTCGTTGGATCACACGTTTGATCTTCTCTAATTCATTCATCAAATTGACTTTGTTTTGCAGACGTCCAGCTGTATCAACAAGTAAAATATCTGCTTGTTGTTCTTTAGCTTTTTCGATGGCATCGTAAACGACTGCCGCAGGATCACCACCAGCTTTGCCTCGAACCACTTCAACTTCTGCACGTTCTCCCCAAACGACTAATTGATCGATCGCACCCGCACGGAAGGTATCTGCTGCGGCTAACAATACCTTTTTGCCTCCCGTTTTGTATTGATGTGCTAATTTACCGATACTCGTCGTCTTTCCTACGCCATTGACACCAACAAAGAGGATCACCGTTAAGCCTTCTTCTTGAATATTCAATGTATTGACTTCATCGATGCCTTCTTGCTCATAAAGCTCAACTAATTTTTCGATGATCGCATTTTGGATCTCAGCTGGTTTCTTGGCGTTTCTTAGCTTCACTTCTTGGCGTAACGCTTCAGTGATCTTGATGGCTGTTTCAAAGCCGACATCTGCACCGATCAATGTTTCTTCCAATTCTTCGAAGAAATCTTCATCGACCGTACGGAAATTCGCAAACAGTTCATTCATTCGTTCACCGAACGTTTTACGGGTCTTTTCTAGACCCTTGTCATATTTCTCTTGTACTTCTACTTCTTCTGGTGCTTCTTCACCAGTAAAGGCTCGTTTGATCTTATCAAAAAATCCCATAGTATACCTCCTTTACACTAAAACAAATTGTTGGATCGCTTTTGCTACCCCATGTTCGATGTTACTTGCCGTGACATGATCAGCGGCTTCTTTGACAAAAGGCACCGCATTTTCCATGGCTACACCAAGTCCTGCGTATTCGATCATCGGTAGATCATTTTCCTCATCTCCGATTGCCATGATCTCACTACGTTCAAGTCCTAAATCTTTTGCTAATAAAGAAATGCCATATGCCTTAGTAACGCCTTTTGGCATAAATTCTAATAAAACATTGCGCGTTTTGATAATCTCATATGACTCATAATAAGCGCTTGGAATGTCCTTGATTTTTGCATCTAGTTCTTCTTGCTCATAGGCAATGACTGCTTTGTTCAACACAAACTCATCTGTGATATCAGCTAGTACTGCTGGTTGGAATTGCAATAAGCTGTTTAATACATTGTACAACGATTGCTTTTGAGGCGCACTAGGTAATTGCAAGACAACATTATCTGATAAGACGTCTAATGGCAAGTCTAGTTCTTGTGCCAACGCATAAAGACGATGGATATCAGACACAGACATCGCTTTTTTCTCTATAATTTCACCTGTATCATTTTTCTGGACTAAGCCACCGTTGAAGGTAATGCTATAATCGCCTTCTTCGATTAAACCTAATTCTTGTAAATAGTGAGCCATTGCTGCTAAAGGACGCCCCGTGCATAAAACGATTTTTATCCCTTGTGCTTTTGCTTGAGCCAAAGCTTGTTTATTCTCAGATGAGATTTTCTTTTCTTCGTTCAATAGTGTTCCGTCTAAATCGATAGCGATTAATTTAATCATTTCGTCCCCTACACTTTCGTTTCACTCATTCTTCCTTCTTCATTGATGTCTTCCATACGGACAGAGACGATTTTTGAAACCCCAGACTCTTGCATGGTTACACCGTATAAGACATTCGCAGCAACCATCGTCCCTTTACGATGCGTCACCACAATAAACTGTATATCGTCTTGGAACTCGCTGAGATAGCGACCAAAGCGTTTGACATTGGCTTCATCTAGCGCAGCTTCGACCTCATCAAGGATACAAAACGGTACAGGGCAGACACGAATAATCGAAAAGAGCAACGCAATAGCAGTCAATGCACGTTCTCCTCCTGAAAGTAAACTTAAACTTTGTAGTTTTTTACCTGGAGGCTGAACTTCGATTTCAATCCCTGTCTGCAACAAATCCGTCGGATCAGTCAACACAAGCTCTGCGCGACCGCCACCAAACATATTTGGGAAAACGATTTTGAATTCTTGACGGATTGCTTCAAAAACTTCTTTGAAACGAGTCCGTACCTCATCGTCCATTTCATCCATTGTTTCAAATAATTGATCCTTAGCCGATAATAAGTCATCCCGTTGCGTAGCCAAGAAGGTATGACGTTCATTCACTTGCTCATACTGCTCAATGGCGTTCAGATTTACTGGGCCTAAACGATCGATTTGTTGTTTCAACGAAGCAACTTCTACCCGGCTGTTCGCTACATCCGTTGTTTCTTCATAAGCTTCACAAGCTTTTTCATAATTCATCTGATACTCCATTTGAAGATAATTCAAATGATTATCCAAAATCATTTCCGCACGATTCTTTTGGACCTCTAACTGTGACTGCTCTGTCAAAAGTTCTTTTTGTTTACGGTTTTCAGCTAATAGGTCGGCATCCAACGCATCGATGGTCGCTTGCATTTCTTCACGTGACTGTTTGGCGTCTTCTAGAGAAGCTTTTAAGCGATCTCTTTCTGTCGCTAAATCAGCGATTCGTTGATCTAAACTTTCTTCTGTCAGTTCGTGATCAGAGAAGTCCGCAGTCAATGCATGCAGTTGTTGTTCTAGTCCTTCTTGTTTGGCTAATGCCTCATTTTTTTGTACGCGTGCGCCACGTAGTTGGATCTGTAAATGATTGAATTGCTCTTTCAATACGGCTAATGAGGCTTGCTCCTGTGCTTGTTTTTCCTGGATCTGCGCGCGACGTTCTTCCATCTTGTCACTTTCTTGACTCAATGAACTGATTTCAGTATCGATCTCTTGGCGTTGTATTTCGAGTTCTTGCTGTTTTGCCAAAAGCTCTGCCTGTTGTTTTTGATAATTCTCCATGAATTGTTGCAGTTCACGCGTTTCATAACTTGAGATTTGCTGTTCTTTTTCAAAACGAGTGAGTTCGTTGGCCACATTTTGTCGTTGATTTGCTACTTCTTGTTCTTCAAAGCGTAACTGTTCTCCTTGTGTTCGAAGAAGTTCTTGTTCTTCTGCCAAAACCGTGATTTCTTGTTGCAATGCTTGGACTTTCTTTTCTTGACTTTGCAATTCCTGATCGGCTTGTTGAAACTCACTAGTCAATTGTTTTAATTCTTGATTTTGTGCAAATAAACTTCCTTGATTGCCTCGCTTCGTCGCCCCACCAGTCATTGAACCACCGGCATTCATGACATCACCTTCTAACGAGACCACACGATACTGGTAACGGATCTGTTGGGCAATGGCATTGGCACTTGCTAAGTCTTTTGCTAATAGAATCGTCCCTAATAGATTGTGGACGATTGTCTGGATCTGTTCGGGATAAGTCACTTGTTCGCTAGCGATCCCGATAAACCCGTCAACTGTTTGCGCTTGTGCAAAAATATGAGCAGGTAATTGACGAGGCTTGATTGTCGTTAATGGTAGAAACGTTGCTCGGCCACCTTTTTGTTGTTTCAAATAAGTGATGGCTTGACGTGCATCGCCTTCATTTTCAACAATGACATGTTGCGCCGAACCACCCAAAGCTGTTTCGATTGCCAATGTATAATCCGCTGGAACATCGATCAATTCAGCAACCGCTCCAACGATACCTGAAAGACGTTGTTTTTGTTGCAAGATCAAACGAACACCTTGATAAAAGCCAAAGTAATTTTCTTGGATTTCTTGTAAACTTTTCTGACGTGCTCGTAATTGTTGGACTTGGTTCATCAGTTGATACATTTTAGGCTGTTCTTTTGCCAAGCGCTTTTGTGCTTGTTTCCCTTTTGTTTGCACAAGTTCAAGTGACGCTTTGACCTCATTCAAAGCTTGCTGTAGCTTTTCATGTCGCTCTGTCAATTCGATTTGCTTGGCGGACATTTTCGCAACATTAGCTTCCACTTCAGATTGTTTGGCTAGTGTTTGCTGACTTTTAGATGTCTCTTGGACATATTGACGCTCCAAGTACTTCAATTCATTGCCGACAGTTGCTTGTTCTTGCATCAGATCAACATACTGATCGCGCAATTCTGCCAACAATTCTTTTGTTGATTTTTGGTATTTCTCCAATTCTTGTTGCGTACTCATCAGTGCTTTTTCAGCCTGTTGGATCTCTGCTTCTTTTTGACTGACTTCTCGTGTCAAAGTCGCTTTTAATTCTTCAAAATGAGCCACTTTTTCTTGTACTTCAGTTAAAGAAGCTTGGTATTCTTTTGTGCTCTTTTGGGTATGCTTCGTTCGCTCAAGTAATACTTCTTTTTGTCCTTCTGTTTGTTTCAATTTTTCTGACAAGGCTAACAAGGTTTGTTGATTTTTTTCGATCATGCGATCGGCTTGATTGTTTTGTTTGCGTTTGTCTGCTAATAATTGTTCTTTCGTTTGGATCTGCGTCGTTAATGACGTCAACGATTGATTGAACTGATCCAGTTGTATTTGGCGTTCATCCCACTCTTTTTTTGCAGCCTTGATTTCCGCAATCATTAAGGAGATATCCGTCTTTGTCAATGTTTCTTTTAATCGTAAAAACTCCTTAGCTGCCTCACTCTGGGCGGCCAAAGGAGTTAATTGCTCTTCAAGTTCATAGATGATATCTTGGACACGGCTTAGATTATCCTCTGTTTCAAAAAGCTTTTGCTCCGCCTTTTTCTTGCGCTGTTTGTATTTCAAGACTCCGGCTGCTTCTTCAAAAATCCCTCGTCGATCTTCTGGCTTACTACTAAAAATCGCTTCGACTTTTCCTTGAGAGATGATCGAAAATGATTCTTTCCCTAAGCCAGAATCCATAAATAATTCTTGGATATCTTTCAAACGGCAAGGTTGTTTATTGATGAAAAAGTCGCTTTCACCTGTTCGACGGTAACGACGTGTCACACTGATCTCACTATACTCTAGTGGCAAGTAATGATCAGAGTTGTCTAATACGACGGTTACTTCAGCGACATTCAATTGTTTACGGGAATCAGAACCGGCAAAAATAATATCCGGCATTTTCCCACCACGAAGGCTTTTCGCAGACTGTTCTCCTAGTACCCAACGGATGGCCTCGGTAATATTACTTTTCCCGCTACCATTTGGTCCAACGACCGCTGTGACACTATTTTCAAACTCAATGATTGTTTTATCTGCAAATGATTTAAAGCCGGCTATTTCAATGCGTTTTAAATACACGAAGTCTTTCCCTCACTTACTTAGTGCTGCTAAAGCATTCTCAGCAGCAGCTTGTTCTGCTAGTTTTTTCGATTTTCCTTGTCCAGTTCCAATCAACCGATCATCAACGTATACTTCGATCCAAAAAATACGTTCGTGTGCTGGACCTTCTTCATTGATCAAACGATATTCGATCAACACGTCTCCTGCTTTTTGCAATACTTCTTGTAATCTTGTTTTATGATCCATCTCATGGGAAAAAGCACCGGCACGTACCTTTGGAAAAATCACCATTTCAATAAACGCATGTGCTGCGTCAAATCCTTGATCAAGGTACAATGCTCCTAAAAAAGCTTCAAACAAATCACAAAGAAGTGCTGGACGTGTGCGTCCACCAGAGTTCTCCTCACCTTTTCCTAACAGGATATACTGATCAAAATGACATTCCTTGGCAAATTTGGATAAACTATCTTCACGTACGATAGCTGCACGAGTTTTGGTCAATTTTCCTTCCGGAATATCTGGATACAAACGATACAGATATTCTGAAACCATCAACTCTAATACAGCATCTCCTAAAAACTCAAGACGTTCGTTGTCTGACAATTGCAAATTGCGATGCTCATTCACATAGGATGAATGGGTAAAAGCTTGTTCAAGTAAGTTTAAATCGTGAAAAACGATGCTATACTTTTCTTTCAATTCTTTTGTTAGCTGATTGTCCATTTCCCACATTCCTTTATGGCTATTTTTTCAATACTTCCTTATTATACTGGTTTTTTATAAAATATGAAATGGTTGAGACAAAAGGTATGAAAAGCTTTATAAACCATGTTAAAGATTCTTTTTCATAAAAGTATACTAAACCTTGTAATATTCCTAAATCCAGCTCATTACTTATCAAAGAACAAAAAAAGCACTTTCCAAAAAACAGAAAATGCCTTTTTAAAGTTATATTAATTGTAGTTGGAATCAGCGATTATTCAGTCAGTATAATTTAGCACACGTATATTTAAACAATGTCCAAATATTTTAATAGGAGTACTTTCATTACAATATAAGCACTGAACAAATCTTGCTCTTTTTCATTTCTATGTAATCTAAAAAAATAAGTAACAACATCAGATTTTATAGGTGTTAAAGTATATCTGATCTGATTAATGCATCTTGTTAAATCGACAAACTAATTTATGTATGATCGCCCAAGATTGTTCTTTCAATATCCAAAAAGTTTTCTGCCTCTTCTTCATATCCAAGCAGCCTTAGCATCTCAATAGTTATCGAGCCATCAAATTCCAAATCCCCAACGACAGACTGATACAAAGGAAACTTAACACTGTAACTATAAATAACCCTCGATAGATTTTTTCATAATGAAAGAAAAAAAGGACCTAAAATATGTTTTCAAATATTTAAATACCCGAACTGTATTTGAGATATCACTGAAGAGATTGTTGACTTCTAGTAACAACCTGACCGTAGCAGTAATCTCTATATAGCTCGGGTAATACTGTATAAAAAATTTGTCTTAGGTTCTTAAATCTCTATGCCCACCACCATCCAGAGGTATTTCCCGTAAATGCACGTGGAGCTTCTGCTCTTACTTCTACTCTAGGTCCTCCTGTGACATTAACAGTTTTTGTTCCCTTCGCCTGAACTGTGACTCTTCTACTAGATGGCGTAAATTCTCCCCATACTGTACCAAATCCAGGAACACCGGTTACTCCACCATAAAATGTAGCCATTGTGATTTTCTGCTGAATCATTACTGCTTGTTCTTGCACAATATCCATATCAAATATATTTGCATAGTTTGATATAATCAAAGGTTCATTCATTTCTGACGCACTTACTTGATCGATTGAGACAAATACTCCTATACCAGCAAAAGTTCCATAACACTAATAACTAATTTTTTGTTTTTCATAAAATTCTCCTTTGTATGTTTTATTTTTGATTTAGCATTTCAAAATGTCGATAAAGTAAGTATATATATGAAACGCACCCTCCCCTCTCTCCTATTTCATTTATTCTCATATCTATTATATATTTTTTTCATTATCAAAAAACAAATGTTTCCTTGTTTTTCCTAATTAAAAAACACCCATAGTTTATTTGTTATGTATTAATGATTGATGGTGACAAAACTTTCACAGACCTACACTTATTAAAAAAACCGAGCCAGCCGAGAATAGGAGAATCCTATCTCGAACTGATTCGGTTTTATCATTTGTTGATTATGAACGTGAATCGGAAGTTACAGATACAACAGCCCATGGATTGACAGCATCATATGCCCAGTTCCAATCTTTGACGCGGTCGTTTACTGGTAATACTTCGTTACGGAACAATGTTGGAATAGCAAAAGCTTCTTCAAATGCGTATTCTTGCCATTTTTTGTAAGCTTCTTTTTGGTAATCTGCATCAAATGCTGCACTTGAATTGATATCATTGATCAATTTTGTGTTTTCTTCTGACTCAAAACGAGTGTAGTTGAACGCTGCATTTGCACCCCATAGTCCACTTGGGTTTGGATCTGTTCCTGTGCTCCAAGCTGCTTGGTAGATATCGATTTCTGGATCATCATTTTCCAAACGATCATAGAATGAGTTGAATTCGATCAGACGACCTGTTGTATATTGAACATCTAAACCAATCTCTTTCCATTGTTGTACGTAGTAATCTGCTAATGGTTGTGCTGTTTCGCCACCTGCCATTGACGCAAAGTTGATTGTCAACTTGTTACCATCTTTGTCTTCACGGATACCATCGCCATCAACATCTTTATATCCTGCATCATCCAATAATTTATTGGCTTTATCAAGATCTTGTGTGAAGCCTTTTAGATCTGCATCGTGGAATGATTCAAATACTGGTGGAATCAATGAAGTCGCATTGCTTCTTAAACCAGCATAGAAACGTTCGCCTACTGCAGTGTTGTCTAACGCGTAACCCATTGCTTGACGTAATGCTTTGTCAGCCATTTTTGAGTTTGGATCATATTCAACACTTCCACTTTCAGCATTCCATTTACCTAGTTTGAAACCTAAGTAAGTGTATGAAGTTTGCTGACGTCCTAGATTCGTATAACCAGCGATATCTTTGTATGTGTCATACGTATCTGTTGGCATTTGGAAAATCATGTCATATAATTTTGAATTTAATGCTTCTGTTGCACTTGCTGTTGGTAATGATTTCATTGTGATTTTTTTCAATTGTGGTGTACCATTCCAGTAGTATTCATTTGGTAAGAACTCTACTGATTCACCAGCAACGATGTTACTCATATAGTAAGGACCAAATGTCACAGGATTCTTACGAACTTGGTCACTTGATTCCATGTCTTTGATAGCAATTCCTTCAAGTGTGTGTTTTGGTGCTGCATATGTCCAAATTCCACCACCTGCTTGAAGCATGCTTGGGTTCATTTCTTTATATTCGATTTTAACAGTTTTGTCATCTACTTTTGTAATTCCAGAAATCGTATCTGCACTACCGCTGTTATATTCTTCCATACCAACGATATTACGGAATGTATCATCGTAACGGATACCAGTGTATTCAGAGTTTCCGATGATTTCATAAGGGAAAATAACATCATCTGCTGTGACATCGACACCATCAGACCATTTTACGTTGTCTTTAAGTGTGATTGTTGCTGTTTTTGCATCTTCATCTAATTCTAATGAGGCTGCACCATCGTTTGTGATCGTGAAGTTATCATCATTTGAAAACAATGGTTCATGTGAAGGCGCCATAAATGCTGCATCAAAGGCATCTTGATAAAATTCCCATTGGAACAATCCTTTAAACTGACTGTCTGTTGCTACTGCCACATCTAACTGTCCATCTTCGATTGCTTCATCATTATTCGTTGTAGCTAATGGGAAAGTCAATTCACTTTTATCCCCATTATCTGCTGAATTATTACCTGACGAGCTAGTTCCGCCGCCATTTCCACACGCTGCTAATGCTCCCACAGATAGCAGTGTGACAAATCCAAAAATCGTTTTCTTCATATCCTATTTTCCCCCTTCACTTCTCTTATCCTAAACGTTGTCGCGCATCTGCAGAACGCTTAAATGCTTGTCCAACGTAGTTTATACTCAACATCAACACTAAAATTAGAATTGACGCGGGTAACCAAATCCATTGTCGATTCACTAAAACTTCACCATTACTTGCATAACCGATCAATGTTCCTAAACTAGGTACATTAGCTGGCAATCCAAAGCCTAAGAAAGTCAAAGTGGTCTCGATCCCAATATTTGCCGCAAAGTTCATTGTTAAGTTGGTGATGATCAATGAACTAAGGTTTGGCATGATTTCACGGAACATGATTTTGAAATCACTTGTTCCCATCGTTTTTGAAGCACTGACATAATCACGTCTAGCTTCTGATAACGTCTTACTTCTGAATAATCGGGCTTTAGCTACCCAATAAAATGCACTCATGATAAAAATAAATGACCAAACGTTATAGCGCGAAATGATCGAAACAAACACGATAATGATCAACATGATCGGTAAAATCATAATAAAATCAACAATACGCATCAATACGTTATCAATGATCCCACCATAAAACCCTGAAAGAATTCCAAGCCCTACTCCGATGATCGACGTAATGATCGTAATCGCAAAACCGATCATCACAGAGTTTCTTGCTCCGATAATCAATTGACCGAAGACATCACGTCCACCTTCATCTGCTCCTAAAAGGAATTTTGATCCTTGAGAAGAGATGGCGCCAGGTTCAGCATACTTATCAAAAATACTAACAAACATTACTTTATCTTGATCAATAAAGATCGCCCCGATAAAAATAACTAATAATAAAACAACTAACAAAGCCAGTGAAAAAATGGCTACTTTATCTTTTTTGAATTCTCGTGCAATCATTCGTATACCCATCGGTGGGATACTTTCTTGCGCAACTTCTTTGTTTTTATCACTCATGATCGATTCTCCCTTCTGTTTGATTTTTTTATTGGATTCGTATACGCGGATCAACAATGCTCATGATAATATCTGACAGCAGTGTTCCGACGAGCGTTGCGATTCCTAAAATCAAGACTAAGGCTGTGATTACGGTATAATCACGTTGACCGATTGAGTCAATAAACAATTTTCCGACACCAGGATAACCAAAGATTTTTTCGATAACGACAGAACCAGCAATCAATGAAGTAATTTCATACCCCATTTGAGATGCCATCGGCAATGCTGCATTACGGAAAATGTGACGACTGAATACTTTGTTTGTCGGCACCCCTTTGGAACGAGCTGTACGTACAAAGTCTAAGGATTTCGAATCAATGACTTCACTTCGTAAATACTGGATCGTTACTGCTGTGGCTAAAAAGGCCTGTGTGATCGATGGTAATAAAATGTATTGCAATCGATCCATCCATTGAGCGAAAAATCCTCCCTGGAAACCTAAAGTCTGAGAACCACTTGTTGGGAACCAACCTAAACGATAGCCAAAAACAAACAACATGATCAATCCGAAAATGAATAATGGAACAGCAAAACTGAAGAAGTTATAAATAACAACAGCTTTGTCCAAAATCGAATTTTGGTATCGACCAGCTAACATACCTAGTGGTACAGCAATCAAGTACGTAATAATAACAGTTAAAATAGATAAATATAAAGTATTGACGATTCGTTCCCCAATCAAAGAGGAAACCGAACGCTTATATAAGAAACTTTGTCCAAAATCACCTTGTAAGGCATTTCCGACCCAGCGGAAATATTGTTCATACCAAGGATCATTCAAGCCCGCTGCCTGACGCATCTGCTCGATCACAGCTGGATCTTGGTTTGGGTTGATCAATCCTGTAAACGGATCTCCAGGCATGGCTTGCGCTAGCATAAAGATCAACACACTAAGAATGATCACTTGTGGGATCATCAAAAGAACTCTTCGTAGAATCGTTTTCCACATTAGCTAGCACCTCCATCTTTCAACGCTACTTTGTGTGTAGTGGTTAGTGTACGTAAATCATACACTCGACCTGCTGTATCGTAGTAATCTTTTTGATGTTCGATATACTCACGTTCAACATTTCGTCGGTTTTGTTTTTGTATTTCCCGATTGTCTACATCGATGCGTGGAATCGCAGATAGTAAGCGTTTTGTGTAGATGTGGCGCGGATCATTATAGATATCTTCTCGTGTACCGATTTCAACAAATCGACCTTTATACATGATCGCGATGTTGTCACACATGTGTTTTACGACACCCAAGTCATGAGAGATGAATAAATAGCTCAAGCCAAATTCTTGTTGGATGCGTTTCATAAAGTTCAATACTTGTGCCTGAACAGATAAGTCTAGGGCAGATACAGGTTCATCAGCAACAATCAATTTAGGATTCGTTGCTACTGCTCGGGCAACGCCTAAACGCTGTCTTTGTCCACCAGAAAATTCATGAGGATATTTGTATAACGCATCTTCTGGCATCCCAACGATGTCCAATAAGCCTTTGACTTTTTTCTTTTCTTCCTGATCGCTCAAGCGTTCAAAGTTACGGATCGGCTCAGCGATAATGTCCAATACTCGTTTTTTAGGATTCAAACTAGACATTGAATCTTGAAAGATCATTTGGACGTCTTTGTTGTAGCCGATTTTTTTTCGGTTACTTCTTTTCGTGACGTCTTTTCCTTCATACATGATTTGGCCAGAAGTCACTTTTTCTAGACCGACAACCGCTTTTCCGGTTGTGGATTTCCCAGAACCTGATTCTCCAACTAATCCGTATGTTTTTCCTTTTTCAATAATAAAATCGACACCGTCTACTGCATAGACATGGTCTGTCACTCGGTTGAAAAACCCACTGCGAATAGGATAGTGAACTTTCAAATCTTTGATTGTAATTAATTCTGACATCTACACCTCTCCTTTTTCGTCTCTAAAGTGGAAATGTTTATAACATGAGCAACGTACCATATGATTCGGTGCGATTTCATGTAAGACTGGATTTTCTTCGTGAGCGCTCGCTGGGATCCAAGGAATCCGTGGCGCAAATCGGCAACCTGTTCGTGGCATATTTTTTAATGAAGGGACTACACCTTCAATCACATGTAACTCTGCCTCGTGATTTCCTTCTTGTGGAATTGAATTTAGCAATGATCGTGTATATGGGTGTTTTGGATTTTCAAATAACTCTTTGACTCCTGCAACTTCAACAAATTGTCCCCCATACATCACAGCAACACGATCCGCCATTTCAGCTACGACACCTAAATCATGTGTGATCAAGATGATCCCAGTTTTAGTTTCTTCTTGTAAATCTTTCAGTAAGTCAAGAATCTGTGCTTGAATCGTTACGTCCAAGGCAGTCGTTGGTTCATCCGCGATAATGATCGGTGGCTTACATGCAATCGCAATCGCGATGATCACCCGCTGTCTCATCCCACCTGACAACTCATGAGGATACTGACGTCCAACTCGTGCAGGATTCGGAATCCCTACTTGTTCTAGTAATTCTAATGCACGTGCTTGTCTTTGCTCAGCAGTCATTTTTGTATGGTAAGACAAACCTTCTTTGATTTGGTCTTCAATTCTCATCAAAGGGTTTAGTGCAGATAATGGATCTTGAAAAATCATCCCAATATCATTTCCGCGGATCTTGTTATACAATGTTTCATTTAATTCAATCAAATTTAAATCATTGTACATGATTTCCCCTGTGATCTTTGTATTGTTAGGATCTAATAATCCCATAATCGTTGTAGCTAACGTACTTTTCCCGCAACCAGACTCACCAACGATGGCTAAGATCTCGTTTTTATCTAAAGTAAAAGAAACGTCGTCTACTGCATCGTAGTATTCATCTTTTAGACGGAAGCCTGTGTGTAGGTTCTGAACATCTAATAATTGGTTATCTGACAATCGAATACCCCTCTCTGCTCCCTCGATGGAAGTTTTTAATAAAAAAAATAATCCTACACTGAATAACAACTTAGCAAAAAAAAATTAAATAAGTAGCATTCTAAGGAGTGTGTAATTAATTATTAATAATTATATAGAAAACCGTTTTATATTGCAAGATTATTTCACACTGTTGCCAGAATTGTCTGAAAAATCTTACGTAGCTATGTCAGCTCCTAAAGAAGATTAAAAAAAAATGAGGTATGTGGCTAACCTTCTCTTTATCCTACTATTTTTATAAATTAAGAATCATTATAAAAATCTGCAAAAATCACTTTTTATATGAAAAACAGTTTTAACCTAAGAGGTGTCCCATTTTAAAAAAGCATAATTATACAGTATATACGAAATAGAAATGTTGTGTAACTACCTCTTTCTATCGAATGTTGTGACATAATTCTTCTCTTTAAAAAAACTCTTTTTATTTAAATAACTATGATTGAAAAAGCCAAGAAACCATGAAATAGCTAAACTATTTCTGGCTTCTTGGCTTGAGTTGAAATTGGCTTTCGCCAATTCATTCATCAGTTGATGTGTATTTATTCAATTTATTTCAAGTGTTTGCTGATATAATCCACGGCACCGCCGACTGTTTCGATTTGTTCAGCATCTTCATCAGAGATCTCTGTACCAAACTCATCTTCCAGTTCAAGAACAAATTCCATGATACTAATTGAATCAGCTTTCAGATCATCTTTAATGTTCAATTCATCTGTCACTTTGTCTGTATCCATTTCAAAGTGATTTGAAATGATTTTAGCTACCTTATTAAATACTTCTTCGCGCGTCAATTTTTTCACCCCCACAATTCTTAGAACTACTACGTTTTCTTCACCATAGCTAATTTTACTGACAATTTTTTGGAATGTCCACCCTTTTTTCTCCATCAGCTTGTCAATTCGTAGAAAATTTAGTCCTCTTTTTTCTCAAATTGTTCCACCAGTTGTCCTACAACATTGGTTTCAAGCATCGTATGGATTTGACGGATCGTGTAGCGAACTGCATCTGGTCCAGTTGCACCATGCGTTTTGATAACTGGTGCTTTCAATCCAAATAAAACAGCTCCTCCATGTTTAGAATAGTCCATTTCAGATTTCAAAGAGCGCAAACCATCTTTTAGCAGTAATGCCCCCATTTTACCTTTGATGCCTTCATTCAAGATGGCAGATTTCAATAAGGTCATCATATTCATCGCTGTGCCTTCAATGGATTTCAACACTGCATTTCCGGTAAAGCCATCGGTTACTACGACGTCTGCCACACCATTTAGTAAGTCACGCGCTTCCACATTGCCAATGAAGTTCAAGCTTGTTTCATTTTGCAAGAGTTCAAATGCTTGTTTTGTTAATTCGCTTCCCTTAGTCTCTTCCGTCCCATTGTTGAGCAATGCTACGCGAGGTCGTCCGATACCACGAACTTTTCTCGCATAAAATGACCCCAAAATACCATATTGTAAAAGATGCTCTGGTTTGTTTTCTGCATTTGCACCTAAGTCTAGCATATCAAACCCTTCGCCTTCTTTGCCAATAACTGGCAATGTGGACATTAGTCCAGGGCGTTCGATGTTTTTTATGCGTCCAACAATAAACAAGCCAGCTGCTAGCAAGGCTCCTGTATTTCCTGCTGAAAAAATAGCATCTGCTTCCCCATTTTTAACTGCCTGTGCAGCTAAAACCATTGAAGCAGTTTTCTTGCGACGGATCGCTTTAACTGGCTCATCATCACTATTGATTTTTTCGTCAGTGTGGACGATCGTGATATTTGTTTCGTCTGCCAAATATTTCTTGATCTCTGATTCTTTACCGTAAAGAACAAATTCCAACTCAGGGAAATCTTTTTGTGCTAGAGCGATTCCTTCCACAATGGCTTGTGGTGCGTGATCTCCGCCCATTGCATCTACTGCAATTCTCATTATTATTTCCACTCCTTGTCATCATTTTGAAAGTGTTGATAATCTGTTAATCAAAATAACGATTATCTTGTTCGCCTAATTGCAACTTGGCTGTTAATGGTTGATATTCAGGTAATAACTGCCAGTCTTTGATTTGCCAGATTGCCGCAGCTTCTTCACGGGCAACCTCTAAGACATTCCCATCTGTTACTAGATCTGCGATCGCAAATTCTGGCAACCCGGATTGACGGAAGCCAAATACTTCTCCAGGACCTCGTAATTCTAAATCCTTTTCACTCAAGATAAAGCCATTTGTGGTTTCTGTCATGATTTTCATTCGTTCGACACCCAGTTCATTTTTCGGATTTGCCACGAGGATACAATAAGAAGCCTCACTTCCTCGACCGACACGCCCACGCAACTGATGCAGTTGCGCTAAGCCAAAACGATCCGCATCCATGATCAGCATGACCGTTGCATTCGGCACATTGACACCGACCTCGATCACTGTAGTTGACACTAAAATCTGGAGTTGATTTTCTTTGAATGTTTCCATGATTTGATCTTTTTCTTGATTCTTCATTTTACCATGCAATAAGCCAACTTCATATTCTGGTGCAAATAACTCACGAAGTTTTTCGTAAATTTCCACTGCATTTTTCACATCTAAAGCTTCGGACTCCTCGATCAATGGACAAATCACATACATTTGATGCCCTCTGCGCAATTCTTTATAGGTCCATTCTAGCACGCTATCTAATTGAGGTGTTCGGACCCATCTTGTTTCGATCGGAATCCGTCCAGCGGGAAGCTCATCGATCACAGATACATCCATTTCGCCGTATGCTGTAATTGCTAAGGTTCGAGGGATAGGGGTGGCCGTCATGAACAACACATCCGGACGCCAACCCTTCTCACGCAATACTTTTCGTTGGTTCACTCCAAAACGATGTTGTTCATCGGTGATCACTAAACCTAGATTTTGGAAGGCTACACCCTCTTGAATCAGTGCATGTGTTCCCACGACGATATCGATCTCCCCATTTTCTAACCGTTCTAATCGCTCGCGACGTTCTTTTGCTTTCGTTGATCCGGTCAATAACGCAACAGTCACTTCATTTGGGTCAAATAGTTGGGATAAACTTTCCATATGTTGTTGCGCCAATATTTCTGTTGGGACCATCAACGCTCCTTGAAAGCCAGCAGTCACTGTCGCATATAAAGCAATCGCAGCAACAACGGTCTTCCCACTTCCCACATCCCCTTGCAACAAACGCTGCATATGATGTGGATTACGGAGATCACGGCAAATTTCATTAGTGACACGTTTTTGTGCCATCGTTAATTCAAACGGCAATTTTTTCGTAAATTGTTTTAATCTTTCAACATCATAAAGGATCTCTAAGCCATTCTTTTCAGACTTTTCGGCTTTTTTCAGTCCTTGTAACTGCATCTGGAAAAAAAAGAATTCTTCAAAAACCATCCGTCGTTTGGCTTGATGATTTTCCTCATGATTTTGCGGAAAATGCATACTTCTTACAGCAGTTGGACGATCAAGCAAACGGTATTTTTCAATTAAAGATAGTGGTAAGTTTTCTTCAATCAAATCACCATACTCACTAAACCCTCGACGGATCAGATCGACCAATGTCGTTTGGCGAATGGATTTGTTGACATGATAGATCGGAGAGAAATCATCTGGACTTTGCGAACCAAGGATCTTCATCCCATTTAGTGCTTTACGTTTCGCATCCCATTTCCCATAAACTGCGATTTCTTCAGATAAAATGACTTTATCTTTTAAATAGGGCTGATTGAAGAAAGAAACATTGAATACTTCATGTTCTTGCATCATTCGAAACTGCAGACGGCTTTTTTTGTAGCCAAAACGACTCATTACTGGCGGCGAGACAACTAACCCTTTTAATGTAACTTTTTCTTGGTCTTGGATTTCGTTTAGATTTCTTTCTTGGATATCTTCATAACGAAAAGGATAGTAAGTTAACAAGTCTTCGATTGTATGGATGCCTAGGCTAGCCAAGCTATCCGCTCTTTTTTGACCAACACCTGCCAACACTGTGACTGGATCTGCTAACGAACGCATAAGATTTCCCTCCTTTAACAAAAAAAGGAACTTGGTCAACGATTCGCGAATCGTTGACCGAAGATCCTTTCAAATGATTTTCTGCTTTATCTATTGGCTTCAGGCTGTATTATTCAGCAGAAAATAAATAAGGATAGACAGGTTGATCTCCTTGATGGATCTCGATTTCTAACTCAGGATATTTGTCGCTCAGTTGATCCGCAAATGCTTGTGCTTGTTCTGCAGACCCGTCTTCTCCGGTTAATATCGTGACGATCTCAGTATCCTCGTTGATCATTTGCTCTAATGTAGCAAGTGATGTCGCTAAGATGTCTGGATTAGAGATCACGATTTTCCCATCGATCATCCCTAAGAAATCACCTTCTGTGATTTTCACTCCGTCAATCATCGTGTCGCGGATCGCATGTGTCACTTGACCACTGACAACACTTGAAAGCACATCTGTCATCGTTTCTTTATTTTCTTCTAACGTTGCTTGTTCATTGAAGGACAACATCGCTGTTAATCCTTGAGAAACTGTTTTTGATGGAACAACAGCAACTGGAAGTTCAGCCACTTCAGCCGCTTGATCAGCTGCCATAAAGATATTTTTGTTATTCGGTAAGATGATGACTTTATCTGCATTCACTTCATTGATCGCTTTCACGATATCTTCCGTACTTGGATTCATCGTCTGTCCACCACTGATCACGTAGTTTGCTCCTAGACTTTCAAATAACTCTTGCACACCTTTCCCGGCTGCGATGGCAACGATCCCGTAAGGTACACGAGGCTTCGTTTGTGCAACCGGCGCTGAAGGGGCTTGATCATGTTCTAAGATCGTTTCGTGTTGCAAACGCATGTTGTCCACTTTGACTTTCACTAAGGAACCAAATTTCTGTCCGTAATTCATGACTTCCCCAGGGTTTTCTGTATGAACGTGTACTTTGATGATTTCATCGTCATTGACCACTAACAGGGAATCCCCAAGGCCATCTAGATAGTTACGAAACTCTTCATAATCAAATGTACTATCTACAGTTGGACCTTCACCGATCTTCACCATGATTTCTGTACAGTAACCATAATGGATATCCTCAGTTGCTAACTGACCTTGCACACTACGATGATGCTCTGCATTTACCATATCGTCCATTTGAGCAGGAGATGGTTCATAGACCTCGTCTGCTTGGTATTCACCATTCAACGCAGTTAAAAAACCTTCGTATACGAATAATAGTCCTTGACCGCCACTATCTACAACGCCTACTTCTTTTAATACAGGCAACAAATCAGGTGTTTTTGCTAACGCACGTTTTCCACCTTTAACGACCGCAGTCATGACTTCGATCACATCATCTGTTGATTTTGCTTTTTTCTCACCAGCTTTGGCAGCTTCTCTTGCGACTGTCAGGATCGTTCCTTCGACAGGTTTCATTACTGCTTTATAAGCTGTTTCGACCCCATGAGTAAAAGCTGCAGCTAAATCTATTGCTGTCAAAACAGTCACATCAGGGATTTGTTTTGAAAAACCACGGAACAACTGAGATAAAATAACCCCAGAGTTTCCTCTTGCCCCCATCAATAAACCTTTAGATAACAGCGCTGCTAATTCTCCTACCTTTTCAGAGGTAGAATCGACAACGGCTTTTGCACCACTTGTCATTGATAAATTCATATTGGTACCGGTATCTCCATCGGGAACCGGGAATACATTTAGGGAATTGACGTATTCTGCATTTTTTTGTAGCCGATTCGCACCGGACTGAACCATTTCCTGGAATTGGCTTGCACTAATTTCTGTTACACTCACCTAGATAATCCTCCTTCAGATCGACTGCTGAACAGTCAGCAAGTCTCCTGCCTAGTCTGGCAGTACACGAACACCTTGCACGAAGACATTTACTGAATTGGCTGTAACACCTAGTAAAGTCTCCAAGTTATATTTCACTTTTTCTTGGACATTACGAGAAACTTCTGAAATTTTTGTGCCATAACTAATGATTGTATAAACATCTACTGCGATCCCATTAGCTTCTTGGCGGACAACTACTCCTCTTGAGTAATTTTCTTTACGTAAAATTTCAGTGATATTATCTTTGATTTGATTCTTGCTAGCCATTCCTACAACACCAAATACATCTGTTGCGGCACCACCAACAACTGTTGCGATGACATCATTGGTAATTTCAATGGTTCCAGCTGACGTTTGAATTTTTACAGCCATGAATGAGCCTCCTTAACGGGTAAAATATTCCCATTTTTCTACTATCACATTTTATCATAGCGTCAACCGAAATAAAAGGTTGTTCCCTTAAAGTACTCAAAAACCATTGAAAAAAATTAGGAAAAGACTTTGTTCACGTTACAATTAATCACTGAAAATGTCAATCAATTCTATGAAAATATGCTTGCAAATTCCTACGCCATATGATATGTTATTCTGGTATGAGCTGAAGTTACTATTGCTCCAAATCAAGGCAAAGGAGGAAATTTACATGGCAAAAGTTTGTTACTTTACAGGTCGCAAGACAAAAAGTGGAAACAACCGTTCACATGCGATGAACTCAACAAAACGTACAGTTAAACCTAACTTACAAAAAGTTCGCGTATTGATTGACGGCAAACCTAAAAAAGTTTGGGTGTCAACTCGTGCGTTGAAATCAGGAAAAGTTGAACGCGTATAATTGAATAAAATGATTTGAACCGTTCAACAAAATGAACGGTTTTTATTTTTTGCAAATCATTATCAAATGTGAGACATTTCCTCAACTACATGAAACTTAAGAAGAAAAAATAAAAAAGGCTTAAAACAATCAATCACCCAGATAATTGTTTTAAGTCTTCTTTTATGTGCCACTACCTCTCAGATAGTGATAAGTATATGTTTTTTTATAATTGTTACAAATAAAACATAACGTATTTGCAAACGCCTGTCAACACTTTATTTTAAAGTATAAAGTGTTTTCTTATTTTGTGCTATTTTCTTGATGTAAATGTAATTTTAACTCACGAATGTTATTTAATTCCAAATGTAATTTTTTTATGAATTTGGTTGTATTTTCAGCAAGTAAAATCATGAATGTGATAAACTAATTATAACTTCAAATAGAAATTTGGTGACTGAATTGTAATGAAAAAAACATTGAAAAAATTCTTAAAAGAAAACGGCCGCTATGCAGCTGCTAGCTTTTTTATCCCTTTGCTGATTCTTTTATTGGTTTATTTAAGTATCGGTATTTATCCAGGAAGTGATCGGAGCATCTTGGCTAGTGATGCTTTCTCACAATTTTCAAACTTTCATGCAAGCTTCCGTAATATGTTGTTAGGGAAACAAAGCATTTTTTACACGTGGAATGCCTCACTTGGTTTAAATTATCTATCATTGATTTCTTATTATTTAGGTGGACTTTTCACACCACTCGTTTTATTGTTCCCGAATCAATTGATGCCAGATGCCTTGTATCTCATCACCTTACTAAAAGTTGGTTCAGCAGGTTTATCCTTCTGGTTTCTAGCACGTACCTATCGTATTCCTCATTGGGGGCAAGTCGCATTAAGTATCAGTTATGCGTCGATTTCATTTATCACTGCCCATTCAGAGATCATCATGTGGTTAGACACCTTTATCTATCTTCCTCTGATCATTTTAGGCATCCATCGTGTGATGGATCAAAAGAAACCTATTTTATTGTTTGTTAGTTACTTGCTTTTGTTCTTATCCAGTTTTTATATGGGCTTCATGGTCGGGCTTTTCTCCTTTTTATACTTTGTTACACGACTACTGACGAATTGGCGGAGGTACAAAGGAACGATTTTACCTTATGGGATCACCTCTTTATTAGCAGGAGGTGCATCGATGGTGATCATCCTGCCTGCCATTCTCGATCTACGTGCCAATGGCGAAGCGTTGACGCAGATCACTTCATTGAAGACGGAAGCAACTTCTTATTTAGATTTATTGATGAAAAACATGGTGGGAGTTTATGACACGACGAAATATGGATCGATCCCGTTTATCTATGCTGGATTGTTTCCTTTAGCATTATGCCTCTTGTATTTTGTCAGTCGCAAATTCCCCTTGAAAAATAAATTGTTGTTCGGTGGGCTATTCACGATCTTGATTGCTAGCTTCTATTTCGTCCCTTTGAATTTATTCTGGCATGGGATGCACGCACCAAATATGTTCTTATTCCGTTATGCCTATCTCTTTTCGTTTCTCGTACTCTTGTTAGCAGCCCATAGTTGGGAACAGTTACAGGAGAAGGATCATAAACGATTGCTAGGCGTCATTATTGTACTAGCGGCTGCTTTTGCTACAGCTTGGGGAATCAAACCAGATGGCAGTTACACGTATGTCACGCTCACATCCTTTGTTTTGACATTAGTCTTTTTAGCACTCTACGCATTGACGATTGGTTTATTCCAACAACACCCATTTGATCTGAAACGTTTGAGTATTCTTCTGTTACTATTGATGACAGCAGAAGCCGCAGTCAATACTAACAGTATGATACATGGCATTCTCGATGATTGGAATTATGCCTCAAGAAGTTTGTATACCGAACCTTATCCTGAGATCAAAACGTTAGTTGATGCCTCGAAAAAGGATTCCGATACGTTTTATCGATTAGAAAACCTTGATCCTGTTTCACCGAATGATTCGATCAATTATGGTTATAGTGGAATCAGTATGTTCTCCTCAATCAGAAATCGAAACTCTTCCTCTTACTTGGATACTTTAGGATTCCGTTCTAGAGGAACAAATTTGAACATTCGCTACAATAATAATACCTTGTTGATGGATGGATTTACGGGAATCAAATACAATATTGCTAAAAACGACAGTAGTTTTAATAAATACGGCTTCCAATCCGTCGAACAAACGGACAACTATACTTTGTACGAAAATAGTAATGCTGTGCCATTAGCCTTTAAAGCACCTTTGACGATCAATAAGATCGAACAGCCGATAGGTGATAATCTAACCAGTCAAACAAATTTGATGAATGCTCTTTCTGGGTTGAATCAATCATTCTTTACGTTTTACAAACCAACCCTAAAAAGTCAACAGAACACGAAGATCACAACAACGACAAATGGGGTCACTTATAGTGAAACAGCGAATAATCAACCAAAAGAATTGACTTGGGAAGTCCAAGTCCCTGCGAATACCCAAGCATATCTCAGCCTGTTTCCAACGAATTTCGCACAATTAGAAAGCTCTACAGCAACTATTACTGTCAATGGTGTATCTAGAAAATCTCAAATTAACATTACTGGTCAATATTATGATTTAGGATATTATCCGCAAGACACAACGGTTACCTTCACTGCAAGCTTCTATGGGACCAAAGAAGTTAGCTTTATGGAACCTCAAGTGGTCGGACTTGATGTCGTGGCATATCAAGCCGCAATCAACCAGATCAGAAATAATAGCGTAGAGATGACTACTACCGGTCGAACAGCTACAGGAACCGTTCATGCGACTGAAAAAACGATGGTAGTCACGACTATCCCTTATGATGGTGGTTGGACTGCTAAAATCGATGGCGAAAAAGTCCCTGTGAAGAAATTCCAAGATGCCTTTTTGATGGTGGAAGTTCCTGAAGGTGAACATACGATTACTTTTAGCTACATGCCAAAAGGATTCATTCCTGGATTACTTCTCTTTATTGGATGTATTTCCTTTTTTATCTTGTATCTATGGTACCTTCGTAGACGTCAGTCGTTTCGCGGCGTCATTGATCCTATAAACGAAAGCGATGATCACCGTCCAAGACGTGAACGTCGTCGTACAAGATAAAAAAAGCGTTTCGGTGATTGCCGAAACGCTTTTTTCTTGTATGCTATTCATATTTTACTTCGTATAGGTATAACCCTTCCGGATGAGCAGTCGGACCCGCTGCATTGCGGTCTTTTTTTGCAATGATTTCCGGCAGACAATCCTCTGGTAAACGATCGTTGCCTATTTTTAACAACGTACCAACTAAAATACGGATCATTTTATAAAGGAAGCCATCACCACGAAATGTAAACGTCAACTCATCGCCTGCTTCATTGACCTGTAAGCTGGCTTCATAGATAGTCCGTACTTTATCCTCAATGGAACTTCCAGAAGCACAAAATGAAGTGAAATCATGCGTACCAAGTAAATCAGGCAATGCTCGTTCAATCTTTGCTACATCTATTGGGTAAGGAAAATAGCTCGCATAGTGTCTACGAAAGGGACTACGTGGTTTTCCGATATCTACTTTGAATTGATAGGTTTTTTCTTTCACTAGATAGCGTGCGTGAAAAGTTTCTGGCACAATCTCCACACTTTTTACTGCAATATCTTCTGGCGACTGCGTATCTAATCCAAAACGCATACGTTCCAAAGGTCGCTCTTCTAGATAATCAAAGTGGATGACTTGCCCGATTGCATGAACCCCTGCATCTGTCCGTCCAGATCCGAAAATCGTGATTTCTTTTCCATTTGCCATCTTTTTTAAGGTTTTTTCCAGTTCTTCTTGGACCGTTCGTCCGTTAGGTTGTTTCTGAAAACCATTGAACTGGGTACCATCATAGGCAATGATTGCTTTATAGCGTACCATTCATCTTCCCCTGTTCTCATTCATCTTTGATAGGTTTAGCTACGGATAAACACTAGTACGATGGTCATGAGCCCAAAAGCAACCATAACAACAGTGTCTTGTAAGTGCCAGTGAAGGATACGGTATTTTGTCCGACCTTCTCCACCTTGGTAGCCTCTTGCTTCCATCGCTGTAGCCAGATCTTCCGCACGATTGAAACTGCTGACAAATAGCGGAATCAGTAAAGGAATCACCGCTTTCATTTTTTGCACCAGACTTCCTTCGCCAAAGTCAACACCACGTGCGCGCTGTGCATTCATGATTTTTTCGGTTTCGTCCATCAATGTCGGCACAAAACGTAAAGCGATCGAAAGCATCAATGATACTTCATGCACTGGAAAGCGAACAACTTTCAATGGTCGTAACAAATATTCGATCGCATCGGATAATTCTAAAGGTGGCGTTGTCAGTGTCAATAAAGTAGACATAAAAATAATCAAAACAAACCGACAAAAAATGAATAGCCCGTTCATTACACCAAATTGAGTGATATTGAAAATCCCCCAACTCCAATACGTTTCTCCACCACTTGTAAACAGTACTTGTAATCCTACAGTGAATAGGATCAACCAGATCAACGGACGGATGCCTCGAATAAAGAATTTGATATCTACTTTTGACAAGAAAACAGCAAATAAAGTAAACGCCGCTAATAAGGCATATGTCTGCCAGTTATTGGCTAAGAAGATAATGCCAATAAAATAGAAACTTGCTAGTAACTTTGCACGTGGATCTAACCGATGGATAAATGAGTCGCCAGGCATATAACGACCAAAAATCAATTTATTCATCATGAGCAGTACCTCCCACCAGTTTGACCAATTGGTCCGCTAATGCGTCTGCGGTGATCGGCAATTCATTAAAATGAATGCCTTTTACTCGTAGTTCCTCTGCAAACTCAGTGGCTGTTGGTACGCCTAACTGCCGTTCTTTTAACCATTCAAGGTGTTGGAAGACTTCTTTTGGTTCTCCACACTTAACAATGCGACCTTTCTCCAATACATAAACAAAATCGGCATAGTTTGCCACATCATCCATCAAATGGGTGACTAAAACAATCGTGATTTGCTGTTCCTTATGCAACTGCCAGAACATATCCATCATTTCTTTTCTTCCTTGTGGATCTAACCCAGCTGTCGGCTCATCTAAGACGAGAACTTCGGGTTTCATAGCTAGAACACCGGCAATCGCTACACGTCGCATTTGACCACCTGACAGCTCGAAAGGCGAGCGTTCTAAATACGTCTCATCTAAGCCGACTTGTTCTAAGGTCTCCTTTGCTAGTAGAGTCGCCTCTTCCTCACTTACACCAAAGTTTTTTGGGCCAAACGCAATATCTCTTGCGACCGTTTCTTCAAACAACTGTGCCTCTGGAAATTGAAAAACAATACCGACTTTTTTTCGAATCGGTTTCAAATTTTTATTATCGGTATCTGGTTTGATCTGACGATCGCCGATTTTGACGGTTCCTTCCGTCGGTTTGATCAACGCATTCAAATGCTGAAGTAAGGTGGATTTCCCACTTCCAGTATGACCCACTAATGCAGTGTAGCTATTTTCTTTGATCAACAAGTCAATATCAAATAAAGCTCGTTGCTCGAATGGTGTGTTCGGTTGGTACGTAAAGTTTACTTTTTCAAAACGGATGTCCATAACCAATCCACCATCCTTTCTTCTGTCATGTATTCTTTAGGCACTTCAATGCCACGTTCTTTCAAGGCACTTTTTAGTTTTTCAGGAAAAGGCAAATCTAACCCTAGATTGATTAGTTCAGGTCCGGCAGAGAAAATCTCCTTCGGTGTGCCTTCATTCACTAGTTCGCCTTCTTTCATCACGAAAATACGATTTGCATTGGCTGCTTCATCAATATCATGCGTGATTGAAATAACGGTCAGTTGACTTTCCTCTTTGATTTCTTTGATCGTTGTGATGACTTCTTCACGACCTTCAGGATCTAACATACTTGTTGCTTCATCCAAGATGATGATTTCTGGTCGGAGGGCTACAACACCGGCAATCGCCACACGTTGTTTCTGTCCACCGGAAAGACGAACCGGTTCTCTTGTCGCAAAATCAGACATTCGAACTTTTCCAAGAGCATCTTTCACTCGAACGATCATTTCTTCTCGAGGAATGCCTTGATTCTCTAAACCAAAGGCCACATCATCCTCTACTGTTGACCCAACAAATTGATTGTCCGGATTTTGAAAGACCATGCCGACTTTTTGGCGGATCGTCCATATATTCTCTTCATTTAGTATTTGATTACCAACCTTGACCGTCCCAGACTCAGGAAGGAGTAAGCCATTAATCGTTTTTGCAAGCGTTGATTTACCAGAACCATTGTGCCCGATAATCGCGATCCATTCTCCTTTATTGATCGTAAAAGAAACATCTTTCAATGCTGGTCGTAAATCTTCTGGTTGGTATTTGTAATTAATCTTTCCTAATTCAATAATCGGCTCCATAAGTACTCCCTCTTCATCCTAAAGTTCCTATTAACCCTATCAAAAAACTGCTTAGTTTTCAATCATTTCTAATTTTTAAAATGTTTTTTTATACCCTCAAGGCTGTCTTGACAGTTAATTGAAGGTACAAAAAAACACTTTATGATGAGTGCATACTCCCCAAACGAATCGCTTGGGGAGCAGCGCTGAGCTAGACTCGGAATAAGTAACTTCCAACATCATAACACTCTAAAAGAATCATCCATAAAGTGATGTTATTAGTGTGATTTTAGACAAGTTCTAAGACAACCATTGGTGCTCCGTCTCCGCGTCTTGGTTCTGTCTTCAAGATACGAGTGTAGCCACCTTGACGTTCAGCATAACGAGGTGCAATATCGTTGAATAACTTTTGTAAAGCTGATTCGATAACGATTTCCTCATTTTCTTCACGCACGCTAGCAACTTCATTACGTACGAAAGCCGCAGCTTGACGACGTGCATGTAAGTCTCCGCGTTTGCCTAAAGTGATCATTTTTTCAGCAGTTGAGCGAACTTCTTTCGCACGAGCTTCTGTAGTCACAATACGTTCATTAATTAATAAGTCAGTTGTTAAATCACGCAACATCGCTTTACGTTGGCTAGATGTGCGTCCTAGTTTACGATAACTCACGTTGGTTTCCCTCCTTCGTAAAAGGTTTAATCTTCTTTACGTAAACCTAAACCTAAGTCATGCAATTTTGCTTTAACTTCTTCCAATGATTTACGTCCTAAGTTACGGACTTTGATCATTTCTGGCTCAGATTTATTCGTAAGTTCTTGTACAGTATTGATTCCTGCACGTTTTAAGCAATTATAAGAGCGAACAGATAAGTCTAATTCTTCAATCGTCATTTCTAACATTTTTTCTTTTTGTGTTTCTTCTTTTTCGACCATGATTTCAGCGTTTTTCGCTTCATCAGTTAGGTTGACAAAGATGTCTAAATGTTCAGTCATGATTTTTGCAGATAAACTCATTGCTTCCAATGGTTCGATTGAACCATCTGTCCAGATCTCCATTGTCAATTTATCAAAATCTTCACGATGTCCAACACGTGTGTTTTCTACTTGGTAGTTGACACGACGTACAGGCGTGTAGATTGAATCGACGGGAAGAACACCAATTGGCATGTCTTCTTTTTTGTTTTCATCTGCTTGAACATAACCACGTCCTGGTTTCACCGTTAGGCGAGCATGGAACGTAGCACCTTCAGATACACTGCAGATGTACATATCTTTGTTAAGAATTTCTACCTCACTATCAACGATAATATCGCCAGCAGTTAATGTAGCAGGTCCGGTAATATCGATTTCAAGGGTTTTTTCTTCTTGACCATACATTTTCAGTGCTAAACCTTTAATGTTCAAGATGATTTGAGTGACGTCTTCTCTAACACCTTTGATGGTAGAGAATTCATGCAGTACACCATCGATTTGAATATTAGTGATGGCAGCACCTGGCAAAGAAGATAATAAAATACGACGTAGGGAATTCCCTAAAGTAGTCCCATACCCTCTTTCAAGAGGTTCAACGATGAACTTGCCATAATCTTTTTCTTCATCAATTTTTGCGATTCTTGGTTTTTCGAACTCAATCATTCTTATCTTTACCCCTTTCAAAACGAAAAGTGTCTTGTTCAATGACGTTACTAATAGAACTCAAAATGAGAGGCACTCATTAAACACGACGGCGTTTTGGAGGGCGGGCACCATTATGAGGAACTGGAGTCACGTCACGAATTGCAGTCACTTCTAAACCTGTTGCTTGTAATGAACGAATTGCTGCTTCACGTCCAGAACCAGGTCCCTTAACTGTTACTTCAACAGTTTTTAATCCGTGTTCCATTGCTGCTTTTGTAGCTGTTTCTGCTGCCATTTGAGCGGCAAAAGGAGTTGATTTTTTGCTTCCTTTGAAGCCTAATGAACCAGCTGATGACCACGCTAAAGCATTTCCGTGAGTATCAGTGATCATGATGATTGTGTTGTTGAATGTAGAGTGGATATGTGCAATCCCAGCTTCTATATTCTTTTTCACACGGCGTTTACGATTCACTTTTTTTGCTACCATGAAGATTTAACCTCCTTCACTTAAGAATTATTTTTTCTTGCCAGCGATAGCGCGAGCTGGGCCTTTACGAGTGCGTGCATTGTTTTTCGTGTTTTGTCCACGAACAGGCAATCCACGACGGTGACGGATTCCACGGTAAGAACCGATTTCCATCAAGCGTTTGATGTTTAAGTTCACTTCACGACGAAGATCCCCTTCAACTTTTAATTTATCTACTTCTGCACGGATAGCATCTGTTTGTTCATTCGTTAATTCACGAACGCGAACATCTTCAGATACGCCAGCATTAGCTAAGATTTGTTTCGCAGTAGTGTTACCAATACCATAGATATAAGTAAGTGAAACTACTACACGTTTATCACGAGGAATATCTACTCCTGCAATACGAGCCATATTTAGTGCACCTCCATTTATCCTTGACGTTGTTTATGTTTTGGATTTGCTGGGCAAATCACCATAACGCGTCCTTTACGACGAATTACTTTACAATGTTCACACATTGGTTTTACTGATGGTCTTACTTTCATGATAATACCTCCTGTAGTTTTACGGAGTACAATTATTTAAAGCGATAAGTAATACGGCCACGGTTTAAATCATATGGAGACAATTCAACCGTCACTTTGTCACCAGGTAGAATACGAATGTAGTGCATACGAATTTTACCTGAAACAGTAGCAAGAACTTGGTGTCCGTTTTCTAGTTCAACTTTAAACATTGCATTCGGCAAAGTTTCGACGACTGTACCTTCGACTTCAATCATATCTTCTTTTGCCACGCACAGTACCTCCTTGTACTTGTTTCGCATTTTCACACGATAAAATGGCGGAAACTGCAGTTCCCACCTCAAAATTCTCAAAATGGATCATCTAGAGGATTCTCTAGAAGTCGGACTGACATATTCTATCATAATTTATTGAACTTGACAAGAGTAACTGCTTAATGCAAGTCGGCTACGGGCAATCGTGCTATTTTTCAATGATTTTTTGGACATCAGTAAATACAGCATCGATTTCACGATCACCATCGATAGTGTGTAGCAAACCTTGTTCTTTATAATAAGCCAAGATTGGTTCACTATTTTTGATGTTGATAGCCAGACGATTTTTAACCGTCTCAGGTTTATCATCTTCTCTTTGATAGAATTCATGCCCACCACAACGATCACATGTGTCTTCAACTTTTGTAGGGTTGAAAATTTTATGGTAAGTTGCTCCACAGTTACGGCAAATGAAGCGGCCTGCTAAACGCTCAACCAAGACTTCTTCACCCACGTGGATATCGATGACAGCATCAATTTGTTTATTTAAATCTTTTAACATTGCATCTAGAGCTTCTGCTTGCTCGATTGTACGAGGAAAGCCATCTAATAAGAAGCCTTTCTCTGTATCGGGTTCTGCTAAACGCTCTTTTACGATTCCATTTGTTACTTCATCAGGAACTAATGCACCTTTATCCATATAAGACTTTGCTTCCAGGCCAAGAGCTGTTTCATTTTTGATAGCTGCACGAAACATATCTCCTGTTGAGATGTGAGGAATCCCATAAGCGTCAATGATTTTTTCAGCTTGTGTTCCTTTACCTGCACCTGGCAGCCCCATTAAAATGAGGTTCATTGCTTTCCCTCCTAATAAATGTGAGAACGTGTGTTGAGGAAAAACCTCAACACGCTTTCTTACTCAATAAAGCCAACATATTTACGTTTCAGCATTAAGCCTTCTAACTGTTTCGCAGTTTCTAAAGCCACACCGATCACGATCAACAGACTTGTACCACCTAATCCGATTGATTGTGGCAGATCCCAAATCATTTGTGCAATGATTGGTAATAATGCCACTAAACCAAGGAATAGTGCTCCGACTGTACTTAATCGCATCAATAAGCTTGAGACATACTCTTCAGTCCCCTTACCAGGGCGTACACTTGGTATATAGCTTCCTTGCTTTTGTAAGTTCTCCGCTAATTTCTCAGGGTTTACTTGAACAAAGGCATAGAAGAATGTAAATGCGACGATCAATACCGTATAAATCGTTGCGCCAGGCACCGTATTATAGTTAAAGATCTCCATCATTATTTTATACCAGTTTTCAGATCCGAATCGGCCACTTAACGCTTGTAACACAGCATTTGGTGTCGCAATAAATGAACTTGCAAAGATAACCGGAATTACCCCAGCAGCATTTACTTTCAACGGTAGATAACTACTTGTTGGCGCACCTGCTATACGTTTTGTGTACTGAATCGGGATCTTACGTTCAGCTTGTTGGAAAAATGTTACGAATGTCACGATTGCTAGAACCGCAACTAGTAAGATGGCAATGAAAATCGCAGATTTCCAGATATCGGAAGAATTGATATTTACGAAGTAATCTTCATAAATTTCACGTACACTTTCCGGTAATCTTGAAATGATCCCTGCAAAGATGATCATTGACACACCGTTACCAATACCTTTTTCAGTGATTTGTTCACCCAACCAAGTAACAAACATCGTTCCTGCAGTTAAGATCAAACCGATCGTTACATAAGTAGAGACATTTGGATTGTTGACAAAACCTAATTGAGCGTATTGGTTAAATCCTGCTGTGATACCGACAGATTGGATAAATGCCAATACTAATGTCAAATATCTTGTTGCCTGATTCAACTTTTTACGACCAACTTCACCTTGTTTCGACCATTCCACAAAACGTGGTACGATATCCATTTGTAATAATTGGATAACGATCGAAGCAGTAATGTAAGGCGAAACCCCCATCGAAAAGATCGAGAAGTTTTGCATTGCACTACCACTTACCAAGTTCAACATGTTGAAAAACGGTAAGCTAGATAGATCTTGTAATGAGCTTGCATTTACGCCGGGAACAGTGATATGTGCCCCTAAACGAAAAACAAAGAGAACAAATACAGTAAAAAGGATTTTCGATCTAATATCTTTGACCTTAAAAGCGTCTTTTAATAGTTTAAGCATTAGATCACCTCAACAGAGCCACCAGCCGCTTCGATTGCTTCTTGTGCTGCTTTAGAGAATTTAGCTGCTTTCACAGTTAACTTTTTGTTCAATTCTCCGTTAGCTAAAACTTTGATTCCAGCTTTTTCGTTTTTCACGATTCCAGCTTCTACTAAAGCAACAGGAGTTACTTCAGCTCCGTCTTCAAAGCGATTCAAGACATCTAAATTAACGACTGCGTAGTCCTTACGGTTAACATTTGTAAATCCACGTTTTGGTAAACGACGGAACAATGGTGTTTGTCCCCCTTCGAATCCTAGACGTACACCACCGCCTGAACGAGCTTTTTGTCCTTTTTGACCACGTCCGGCAGTTTTTCCGTTACCTGAAGAAGTACCACGACCAACACGGTTACGTACTTGGCGTGAACCTTCAGCGGGTTTTAATTCATGAAGTTTCATAGGTTTGGCACCTCCTTAATTGTCCTAATTCTTATTTTATTTGTTTAATTAAACTTCTTCAACGTCCACTAAGTGAGAAACAGTGTTGATCATGCCTTTGATTGCTTCATTAGCAGGCTTAACCACAGAACTGTTAATCTTTGTAAGACCTAACGCTTTAACAGTATCGCGTTGGTTTTGAGGACGTCCGATAATACTGCGTTTTAAAGTTACTTTTAATTCAGCCATTATGTTTGTCCTCCTTATCCGATTAATTCTTCCACTGATTTGCCGCGTAGAGCTGCAACTTCTTCAGCACGTTTTAATTGTTTCAAACCTTCAACAGTTGCGCGAACAACGTTGATTGGTGTGTTTGAGCCTAAAGATTTAGAAGTGATATCTGCTACCCCTGCTAATTCTAATACGGCACGAACTGGTCCACCAGCAGCAACCCCAGAACCTTCAACAGCAGGTTTCATTAGGATTCTACCGCCACTAAAAGCACCAATTACTTCGTGTGGGATTGTTGAACCAACCATAGGTACTTCAATTAAGTTTTTCTTCGCATCTTCAATTGCTTTACGGATCGCTTCAGGTACTTCTTGTGCTTTACCAGTACCAAATCCTACGTGTCCGTTTTTGTCACCGACAACAACTAAAGCAGCAAAACGTAGACGACGTCCACCTTTAACAACTTTTGTTACACGGTTAATTGCAACAACGCGGTCTTCTAATTCCAAATGTTTTGGATCGATATAAACCATGAATGGTATTCCTCCTTCTTCTAAAATTCTAGTCCATTTTCGCGAGCAGCTTCAGCTAAAGCTTGCACACGGCCATGGTAAAGGTATCCACCACGGTCAAAGACTACGACTTTAATGCCTTTTTCAGCTGCGCGTTCAGCAACTAATTTACCGACAGCTTGTGCTGCTTCTGTTTTTGTTCCACCTGAAATTTCTTTATCCAAGGTAGAGGCACTTGCTAGCGTTACACCCGCTACGTCATCAATAAGTTGCGCGTAGATGTTTTTGTTAGAACGAAAAACGTTCAAGCGTGGGCGCTCAGCAGTACCAGAGATAGTGTTACGTACACGACGGTGTCTCTTTTGACGTGTTTTGTTCTTATCTGGTTTTGTAATCACAATTGTCACCTCTTTATTTTTATTTTTCTACTGTCAGACAGTAGAAATGATCAGTTTTGAAAAAATAGAAGCTGCGGCACAAGTAAACTCTCTCTTAATGAAGAAATACTTCAGCAAAATCCTTTTTTCCTGCTGCTGGCTTCTATGAAATTTTTCGAAACGATTATTTACCAGTTTTACCTTCTTTACGGCGTACGAATTCGCCAACATAACGAATACCTTTACCTTTATAAGGTTCTGGAGGACGAGTACCACGGATGTTCGCAGCTAATTCGCCAACTTCTTCTTTGTTCGCACCCTTCACAATTACTTGTGTGTTAGATGGTACTTCAACAGTCACGCCAGCTGGTGGTGTGATTTCTACTGGATGTGAGTAACCAACGTTCAATACAAGTTTTGTTCCTTGCATTTGCGCACGGTACCCAACCCCGATTAATTCTAATCCTTTTTGGAAACCTTCACTAACACCTACAACCATGTTGTTGAAGTTAGCACGAGTTGTTCCATGGATAGTTTTCATTTCTTTACTGTCATTTGGACGAGTGAATGTCACTTCATTTCCTTCGATATTCATTTTGATATCAGCAGAAAATTCACGAGTCAATTCCCCTTTTGGTCCTTTAACTGTAACGTTGTTTCCATCTTGAGTGATAGTTACTCCTTCAGGGATCACAACGATCTTATTTCCAATACGGCTCACTTAAAGACACCTCCTTGTAGATTCTACTTGATTACCATACGTAAGCGATAACTTCGCCGCCGATGTTTTTCTCACGAGCTTCTTTATCAGTGACAACACCTTCAGAAGTCGAAATAATAGCGATACCTAAGCCATTTAAAACTTTTGGCACTTCGCCAGCTTTAACATAAACACGTAAACCTGGTTTAGAAATACGTTTTAAGTTTGTAATAACACGTTCGCCGCTTTTACCGAATTTTAGGAAAACACGGATCACGCCTTGCTTGTCATCTTCGATATATTCAACATCACGGACGAAACCTTCACGTTTCAAGATTTCAGCGATGTCACGTTTAATTTTTGATGCAGGAACTTCTAAAGCCTCATGTTTAACCATGTTTGCATTACGGATACGAGTTAGAAAATCTGCAATTGGATCTGTCATGACCATTGAACTTTTACCTCCTTCTTATGCGAATTTACTTTTTTACCAGCTAGCTTTCTTCACGCCGGGAATTTGACCTTTATAGGCAAGTTCGCGGAAGCAAATACGGCAAAGATGGAACTTACGATAAACTGAATGTGGACGTCCGCAACGTTCGCAACGAGTATAAGCTTGTGTTGAATGTTTTGCAGGACGTTTGTTTTTAGCAATCATTGATTTTTTAGCCACGTAGTTCGCCTCCTTTAATTATTTTTGGAATGGCATGCCTAATTGTGTCAACAACTCACGAGATTCTTCATCTGTGTTCGCTGTCGTTACAATGACGATGTCCATACCACGTACTTTATCTACTAAATCATAATCTACTTCTGGGAAGATCAATTGTTCTTTAATACCTAAAGTGTAGTTTCCACGACCATCAAAGGCTTTTTTACTTACACCATGGAAGTCACGTACACGTGGTAGAGAAACTGATACTAATTTATCTAAAAATTCGTACATTCTTTCTCCGCGTAAGGTAACTTTTGCTCCAATTGGCATTCCTTCACGTAAACGGAATCCAGCGATTGATTTTTTAGCTTTTGTAATCATTGGTTTTTGTCCAGTGATCAAAGTTAGTTCTTCAACTGCTTTGTCTAAGTTTTTAGCGTTTGATACCGCATCACCAACACCCATGTTGATGACGATTTTTTCAACTTTAGGTGTTTGCATAACAGAGCTATAGTTAAATTTTTCCATCAATGATGGAGTTACTTCTTTAAGATATTTTTCTTTTAGGCGGTTCATTCAGTAAGACCCTCCTTCCTTAAACTTTTTATTTATCTAAAACTTCACCGGTTTTTTTAGAAACACGGACTTTTTTTCCGTCTACTTCTTTGTAGCCAACACGGCCAGCTACACCAGTAGAGTCGATGACCATCACGTTAGAAACGTGAAGTGGCGCTTCCATCTCAACAATCCCACCTTGAGGAGCAGCTTGAGAAGGTTTTTGGTGTTTTTTGATCATGTTCACACCTTCGACAACCACTTTATCTTGTTTAGGAAACGCTGCTAACACAACGCCTTCTTTGTTTTTGTCTTTACCGGTGATCACTTTAACTTTATCGCCTTTTTTAACAAACATAACTGTTTCGCACCTCCTTTGTTAAGTGTCTCAAGATTATAAAACTTCTGGTGCTAAAGAAACGATCTTCATGAAGTTGTTTTCACGTAGTTCACGTGCAACTGGCCCAAAGATACGTGTTCCACGAGGGCTTTTATCATCACGAATAATCACTGCAGCATTTTCATCAAACTTGATGTATGAACCGTCTGCACGACGAGCTCCTGATTTTGTACGAACGATAACGGCTTTAACGACGTCACCTTTTTTGACAACCCCACCTGGCGTTGCTTGTTTAACCGTAGCAACGATCACATCACCGATATTCGCAGTTTTGCGACCAGATCCACCAAGGACTTTGATCGTCAAAATTTCACGTGCGCCTGAATTATCAGCGATTCTTAAACGACTTTCTGCTTGGATCACGTTGTGTATCCTCCTTTCAGATTTTGCATTCAATCTACATAGGAAAATCTCGTGTTATTAGATAATAACTGCTTCTTCGACTATTTCCAACAAACGGAAACGTTTTGTAGCTGATAATGGACGAGTTTCCATAATTCTCACGATGTCGCCAACTTTTGCTGTGTTGTTTTCATCATGTACTTTGTACTTCTTAGAGTAGTTCATGCGTTTACCGTAAATAGGGTGGTTTTTCTTTGTTTCGACAGCAACGGTAATTGTTTTATCCATTTTGTCTGATACCACGCGACCTTGATAAACTTTGCGTTGATTTCTTTCTTCAGTCATACGCTTAATGGCCTCCTTCCATAATTACTTAGCTTGTTCACGCAAAACTGTTTTGATGCGTGCAATCGATTTACGTACTTCTTTAATACGTGCAGTGTTTTCTAATTGACCTGTTGCTAATTGGAATCTAAGATTAAACAATTCTTCTTTTAATTGTTTTTCTTGATCAAGCATTTCGGCAGTGGTTAATTCTCTGATTTCTTTAACCTTCATTCGATTCACCACCCATTTCCTCACGTTTTACGATCTTAGTTTTCATTGGTAATTTGTGAGAAGCTAAACGTAATGCTTCACGAGCTACTTCTTCAGATACGCCTGCGATTTCAAACATGATTTTACCACGTTTTACTGGTGCAACCCATCCTTCAGGAGCCCCTTTACCTTTACCCATACGAACGCCGATCGCTTTAGATGTATATGATTTATGAGGGAAAATTTTGATCCATACTTTCCCGCCACGTTTCATGTAACGAGTCATAGCAATACGAGAAGCTTCGATCTGACGGTTTGTGATCCAGTGTGATTCAACAGCTTGTAAGCCGTATTCACCGAATGCTACTTCTTTTCCGCCTTTTGCTTCACCACGCATTTTTCCGCGGAATTCACGACGGTGTTTTACACGTTTAGGTACTAACATGTTTATTTCCCTCCTTTCTCAGTGTTTTTTTTAGTTGGAAGAATTTCTCCACGATAGATCCACACTTTAACTCCTAGTTTTCCGTATGTTGTATCTGCTTCTTCCCATGCGTAATCAATATCCGCACGCAAAGTGTGAAGAGGAACTGTTCCTTCTGAGTATCCTTCTGAACGAGCGATATCCGCTCCGTTTAGACGTCCAGATACTTGAGTTTTGATCCCTTTAGCGCCAGAACGCATTGAACGTTGGATGGCTTGTTTTTGAGCGCGACGGAATGCAACACGGTTTTCTAATTGACGTGCAATTCCTTCACCTACTAATTTAGCATCTAAATCTGGTTTTTTGATTTCCACGATGTTGATATGGATTCTTTTACCAGTTAATTTGTTTAATTCTTTTCTTAGGTTTTCGACTTCAGATCCGCCTTTACCAATAACCATACCTGGTTTAGCTGTGTGGATTGAAATGTTTACGCGGCCAGTTGCGCGTTCGATTTCAATTGTTGATACAGCAGCATCAGCAAGTCTAGTTGAAATAAATTTACGGATTCTTAAATCTTCGTGTAAGAACTCTGCATACTCTTTTTCAGCAAACCATTTTGCATCCCAGTCGCGGATGATGCCTACACGCATTCCAATTGGATGTACTTTTTGACCCACAGATTATCCCTCCTTATTTTTCTGATACGACTACCGTGATATGACTTGTACGTTTGTTGATTGGTGAAGCTGAACCTTTTGCACGAGGACGGAAACGTTTCATTGTTGGTCCTTCGTTAACAAATGCTTCAGATACTACCAAGTTCTCAACATCTAAGTCAAAGTTATTTTCTGCATTTGCAATTGCTGACATCAATACTTTCTCGATGATCCCAGCAGATTTGTTTGGTGTGAATTTCAAGATTGAAATTGCATCCGCAACACTCTTACCTCTGATAAGGTCAATTACTAGACGCGCTTTACGAGGTGAAGTGCGAACTGTTTTTGCAGTTGCTTTAGCTGATGTGATTTGTTCTGCCATTTGCTTTTATCCTCCCCTCGAATTAGCGTTTCGTTTTCTTATCGTCAGCGACATGCCCACGATAAGTTCTAGTTGGTGCGAATTCGCCTAATTTGTGTCCTACCATATCTTCTTGGATGTAAACTGGTACGTGTTTACGTCCATCATATACTGCGATGGTATATCCAACAAAACTTGGGAAAATTGTCGAACGACGAGACCAAGTTTTGATTACTTTTTTCTTACCGACCTTAGCTTGAGCTGTAACTTTTTTCATTAAATGCTCATCAACGAAAGGTCCTTTCTTTAAACTACGACCCATGGTGAACCTCCTCTCAAAATGTGCGACACATGGTCAAAGTAATTATTTATTTTTACGACGAACGATAAGTTTGTCTGATTTAGCTTTCTTGTTACGAGTTTTGTAACCAAGCGCTGGTTGACCCCAAGGAGAAACTGGAGCTTTACGTCCGATTGGAGCTTTACCTTCACCACCACCGTGTGGGTGATCGTTAGGGTTCATTACGCTACCACGTACAGTTGGGCGTTTACGCATCCAACGAGAGCGGCCAGCTTTACCAATATTGATAAGTTCGTGTTGTTCGTTACCTACAGAACCGATTGTTGCACGGCATGCAGCTAAGATCATGCGAACTTCACCAGAGTTCAAGCGGATCAATACGTATTTGCCTTCTTTACCAAGTACTTGAGCACTTGTACCAGCAGAACGGATCAATTGTCCACCTTTCCCAGGTTTCATTTCAATATTGTGGATCACAGTACCAACTGGAATGTTTTCTAAAGGAAGAGCATTTCCGACTTTGATATCTGCTTCTGGACCTGAAACAAGTTTCATTCCAACTTGTAGTCCTTTTGGTGCTAAGATGTAAGCTTTCACTCCATCTTCATAATGTACTAACGCGATGTTAGCTGAACGGTTCGGATCATATTCGATCGTTTGAACAGTAGCAACAACGTTGTCTTTGTTACGTTTGAAATCGATCACGCGGTATTGGCGTTTGTGTCCGCCACCTTGATGACGTACAGTGATGCGGCCGTTGTTATTACGTCCAGCATGGTTTTTCAATGGCTGTAACAATGTTTTTTCAGGTGTTGATGTTGTGATTTCAGCAAAATCAGAACCTGTCATGTTACGACGGCCATTTGTGGTAGGTTTGTACTTTTTAATCGCCACGTTTTCCCCTCCTAATTTAATCAGTTAACGAACAGTGCTTATTCAGCAGCGTCGAATAATTGGATTTCTTTTGAATCTTCAGTTAATGTAACGATCGCTTTGCGACGTTTTTTCGTATATCCTGCATATTTGCCCATACGTTTGAATTTCGCACGTACGTTCACGATGTTCACGTTTTTGACTTTTACGTCAAAAGCAGCTTCAACCGCTTGTTTTACTAAAGTTTTGTTTGCGCGAGTGTCTACTTCGAAAGTATATTTCTTGTCATCCATGGCAAGCATTGATTTCTCAGTGATCACTGGGCGTTTGATTACGTCTAGTAAGTTCATTATGCAAGCACCTCCTCAATTTGAGTAAGAGCAGTTTGTGTTGCTAAAACTTTTGTATTTGATACAACATCTAGAACGCTAACGTTATCAGAAGTTACTACAGAAACGTTTGATAAGTTACGTGCAGATAAAGCTGCAAAGTCGTTACCAGGTTCTAGTACAACCAATACTTTAGAGTCAATAGATAATTTAGCAAGAACTTCTTTGAATTCTTTTGTTTTTGGTGCATCAAAGTTTAATCCTTCGATTGCTACCAAGTTGTTTTCAGCAACTTTTTCTGACAATACAGATTTCATTGCTAGACGACGAACTTTTTTAGGAAGTTTGTAGCTGTAAGAACGTGGTGTTGGTCCGAAAACTACGCCACCTCCACGCCATTGTGGTGAACGGATTGATCCTTGACGAGCACGACCAGTTCCTTTTTGGCGCCATGGTTTACGGCCACCGCCTCGAACAGCGCTACGGTTTTTAACCGCATGAGTTCCTTGTCTTAATGATGCGCGTTGCATAACGATTGCGTCGTAAACAACACTTTCATTTGGTTCAATTCCGAAGATTTCTTCGTTAAGAGTGATTTCACCGTTTTGGCTTCCATCTTGTTTGAATAATGCTACATTCGGCATTCCTTAGTTCCTCCTTTCTTCCTACTATTATTTAGCTTTCACAGCTGATTTGATAGTGATTAATGATTTTTTCGCTCCAGGAACGTTACCTTTGATCAAGATTACGTTTCTTTCAGCATCTACACGTACAACTTCCAAGTTTTGGATAGTTACGCGGTTGCCACCCATACGGCCAGCAAGACGTTTGTTTTTGAATACACGGTTAGGTGCAACTGGACCCATTGACCCAGGACGACGATGGTAGCGAGAACCGTGAGCCATTGGTCCGCGGCTTTGGCCGTGACGTTTGATAACCCCTTGGAATCCTTTACCTTTCGTAGTACCTGTTACATCAATAATGTCTCCTGCTTGGAAAACATCAACTGTAATTTCTTTTCCTACTTCATATTCTCCCAGCTCAACATTTTTGAATTCACGAATGAAGCGCTTAGGAGCCGTGTTTGCTTTTGCAACATGACCTTTCGCAGGTTTGTTTGATAAAACTTCACGTTTGTCTTGGTAACCAACTTGAATAGCTTCGTAGCCATCAGTTTCCATTGTTTTTACTTGTAGTACTACGTTTGGCGTAGCTTCTACAACAGTAACTGGAATTAATTCGCCAGATTCAGTGAAGATTTGTGTCATTCCCACTTTTTTCCCTAAGATTCCTTTGGTCATGAGTACACCTCCATTATTATTAGTTTAGTTTTTATAGTTTGATTTCGATGTTAACACCTGATGGTAAGTCAAGCTTCATTAAAGCATCAACTGTTTTTGGTGTTGGGTTCACAATGTCGATAAGACGTTTGTGTGTACGCATTTCGAATTGTTCGCGTGAATCTTTGTATTTGTGAGTTGCACGAATAACTGTGTAAAGACTGCGTTCAGTTGGTAATGGAATTGGACCAGAAACGCCAGCTCCAGTTCTTTTTGCAGTTTCCACGATTTTATCCGCTGATTGATCTAAAATACGATGTTCATACGCTTTTAAACGGATACGAATTTTTTGTTTTGCCATCTTGTTCCCTCCTTCGCCTATTTTGAAAAGTAGACATAGCTCCACGAAAATTTCCGTCACGCTCGTTCGTGGCAAAGCGTCCGGGCGTGTCGCAACCTCTCGTTTCTTAGCCGACAAAATCATTTTGATTTCGTCTGTGCCATTCACCTAAGGTAAACGCACCTTTGTCATTATAATATATCTAAATGTACAACGCAAGGTTTTTTTGCTGTAAAAACCAATTAATTTTCATAAATTTTCATTCAATTAAAAAAAGAGAAATCATTCTCTTTTTTATAGAAGGATTTATTGTTTCCCCTTGCGATCTCCATTCGCTTATTTAGAGAAAAAACAATTCACTACCTATTAAGAATATTTTGGATATTCCTCTCTTTCATAGCCTCTTCCTTAATCAATTGTTTCCTGAAATGAAAAAAGTTCGAGGCAAAGGATCAAGATCCTCACCTCGAACTTCAACGTCCGAATAAATGTTACTTTGTTAGGCTTAAAATGAATTAAGCTTTGATTTCTGTAACGACACCGGCACCAACTGTACGTCCGCCTTCACGGATTGAGAATTTAGTACCGTTTTCGATAGCGATTGGGTGGATTAATTCAACTTCCATTGTTACGTTGTCGCCAGGCATAACCATTTCAGTTCCTTCTGGTAATTCAACAACACCAGTTACGTCAGTCGTACGGAAGTAGAATTGTGGACGGTAGTTAGTGAAGAATGGAGTATGACGTCCACCTTCTTCTTTAGTCAACACGTATACTTCTGCAGAGAATTTTGTATGAGGTGTGATTGTACCTGGTTTAGCTAAAACTTGTCCACGTTGGATTTCTTCACGTGAAACACCACGTAGTAACGCACCAATGTTATCGCCTGCTTCAGCGTAGTCTAATAATTTACGGAACATTTCAACACCAGTTACAGTTGTTTGAGCTGTTTCTTCTGCGATACCAACGATATCGACAACGTCACCAACACGAACTTGTCCACGTTCAACACGTCCTGTAGCAACAGTACCACGACCAGTGATTGAGAATACGTCCTCAACTGGCATCATGAATGGTTTGTCGTTATCACGTTCTGGAGTTGGGATATATTCGTCAACTGCAGCCATCAATTCAAGAATTTTTTCTTCGTATGAAGCGTCGCCTTCTAAAGCTCTTAAAGCTGAACCAGCGATTACAGGAACATCGTCACCAGGGAATTCGTATTCTGTTAATAGGTCACGAACTTCCATTTCAACTAATTCAAGTAATTCTTCGTCATCAACCATATCTACTTTGTTCAAGAATACAACGATGTATGGTACACCAACTTGACGAGATAATAGGATGTGTTCACGAGTTTGAGGCATAGGGCCGTCAGCAGCAGAAACAACTAAGATTGCTCCGTCCATTTGAGCAGCACCAGTGATCATGTTTTTAACGTAGTCCGCGTGTCCTGGGCAGTCAACGTGAGCATAGTGACGTGCGTCAGTTTCGTACTCAACGTGAGCTGTTGAGATAGTGATTCCGCGTTCGCGTTCTTCAGGAGCACCATCGATTTGATCGTAAGCCATTGCTTGGCCGCCGTTTTTCTTAGATAGTACAGTTGTGATTGCAGCTGTTAAAGTTGTTTTACCATGGTCAACGTGTCCGATAGTACCAATGTTAACGTGTGGTTTCGAACGGTCAAATTTTTCTTTTGCCATTTTAAAATATCCTCCCTAAAATTACAGTTTAATTTTTATTTGTCTGATAGGTATGTGATAGACAAAATTGCCGATCACATGCCCGTATCATCAAAAGTTATTTTACACGAAACTGCATAAAAAATACAGTCTCTAGATAAATCTCTTCACGAGACTACCTTGCCTTAAGAAATTATTCAGCTTTTCCGCCGTTTTTCTTAATGATTTCTTCTTGAACAGATTTCGGTACGTCTTCGTAGTGGTCAAATACCATCATGAATGTACCACGACCTTGAGTTGCTGAACGCAATGTAGTCGCGTATCCGAACATTTCTGCCAATGGAACGATTGCATTAACGATTTGTGAGTTACCGTGTGCTTCCATTCCTTCAACACGTCCGCGTCGGCTTGTTACGTGTCCCATGATATCACCTAAGTAATCCTCTGGTACAGTAATCGTAACTTTCATCATTGGTTCAAGGATCACAGGACGTGCGTGTTTTGCAGCAGCTCTTAGAGCCATTGATGCAGCAACACGGAACGCTGTTTCATTTGAATCGACGTCATGGTATGAACCATCGTAAAGTTTTGCTTTGATATCCACTAATGGGTATCCAGCAAGAACACCGTTATTCATTGATTCTTCTAATCCTTTTTCAACTGCTGGGATGTATTCACGTGGAACCACACCACCAACGATTGCGTTTTCGAATTCGAAGCCTTTTCCTTCTTCGTTTGGTGTAAATTCAACCCATACGTGACCGTATTGACCTTTACCACCAGACTGACGTACGAATTTACCTTCCGCTTTTGTTGCTTCACGGAATGTTTCGCGGTAAGAAACTTGAGGCGCACCAACGTTTGCTTCAACTTTAAATTCGCGTTTCATACGGTCTACTAATACGTCCAAGTGCAACTCACCCATACCTGAGATAACTGTTTCACCTGTTTCAACGTTTGTTTCAACTCGGAATGAAGGATCTTCTTCTGCAAGTTTTTGCAACGCAACACCCATTTTATCTTGGTCAGCTTTTGATTTAGGCTCAACAGCGACTTGGATAACTGGTTCTGGGAATTCGATTGATTCAAGGATAACTGGTGCATCTAATGCACACAATGTGTCCCCTGTTGTTGTATCTTTCAATCCAACAGCAGCGGCGATATCACCTGAATATACTTTGTCGATTTCTTGACGTGTGTTTGCGTGCATTTGTAGGATACGACCGATACGCTCTTTTTTGCCTTTTGATGCGTTCAATACATATGAACCACTTTCAAGGACACCAGAGTAGACACGGAAGAAAGTTAGACGACCTACGAATGGGTCAGTCATTACTTTAAATGCTAATGAAGCAAAAGGAGCTTCGTCATCTGCAGGACGAGTTGTTTCTTCGTCTGTTTTTGAGTCAATACCTTTGATTGCTTCAATATCTAGTGGTGATGGTAAGTAATCAAGAACAGCATCCAACATCAATTGGACCCCTTTATTCTTGAATGCTGAACCAGCTAACACAGGGAAGAACTCAACATTGATTGTTGCACGGCGGATACCGGCAATCAATTCTTCTTGAGTGATTTCTTCACCTTCAAGATATTTCATCATTAGTTCTTCGTCTGTTTCAGCAACAGCTTCGACTAATTTTTCACGCCATTCTTGCGCTTGTTCTGCATATTCTTCAGGGATTTCAGTTTCTTGGATGTCTGTGCCTAGATCGTTTGTATAGATCTCTGCTTTCATCGTTACCAAGTCAATGATACCTGTGAAGTTATCTTCAGAACCGATTGGCAATTGGATTGGATGTGCGTTCGCTTGTAGGCGATCGTGCAATGATTTTACTGAGTATAAGAAGTCTGCACCGATTTTATCCATTTTGTTACAAAATACGATACGAGGTACTCGGTACTCAGTTGCTTGACGCCAAACAGTTTCAGTTTGAGGTTCAACACCTGATTGTGCATCAAGTACAGTTACAGCACCATCCAATACACGTAGAGAACGTTGAACTTCGATTGTGAAGTCTACGTGTCCTGGTGTATCGATGATATTTACGCGGTAACCTTTCCACTGCGCAGTAGTGGCAGCAGATGTAATCGTGATACCACGTTCTTGTTCTTGTTCCATCCAGTCCATCTGTGAAGCTCCTTCGTGAGTTTCACCAATTTTATGGATTTTACCAGTATAGTACAAGATACGCTCTGTTGTTGTAGTTTTACCTGCATCAACGTGGGCCATGATACCAATATTACGAGTTTTTTCTAGCGAAAATTCTCTTGCCATTTTCTTACTCCTCTCTTTGTTTAAATCGATTGTAAATTGACTTTCTGCTGTGGGTTTAGCCGACAGACAGAGAGGATCTTACCAACGATAATGAGCAAATGCGCGGTTCGCGTCTGCCATTTTGTGTGTGTCTTCGCGTTTTTTAACAGAAGCTCCAGTGTTGTTTGCAGCGTCCATGATTTCTTTTGCTAAGCGTTCTTCCATTGTGTGTTCTCCGCGCAAGCGAGCGTAGTTAACTACCCAACGTAGCGCTAAAGTCGTACGACGTTCAGGGCGAACTTCAACTGGTACTTGATAGTTTGAACCCCCAACACGACGTGCTTTAACTTCAAGAACAGGCATAACATTGTTCATTGCTTGTTCAAACACTTCTAATGGATCGTTACCTGTAGATTCTTTGATCAAATCAAAGGCATTATAGATAATATTAGCAGCAACACCGCGTTTTCCGTCAACCATTACACGGTTGATCAAGCGAGTTACTAATTTTGAGTTATAAATAGGATCTGGTAAAACATCACGTTTTGCAACAGGACCTTTACGTGGCATCCGTAACTCCTCCTTCCGAAATATTCTTCATAGTTGATCGAACGACTATTATATTGTAGGTTCGATTTTCATTTGTAGTAAATAATTAAAATTAAGCTTTAGGTCTTTTCGTACCGTATTTAGAACGGCTTTGTTTACGGTCGTTCACACCAGCAGTATCTAGTGCACCACGAACGATATGATAACGTACCCCTGGTAAGTCTTTTACACGTCCACCGCGTAATAGTACCACGCTATGCTCTTGTAAATTGTGACCAATCCCTGGGATATAAGCAGTAACTTCAATTAAGTTTGACAAACGAACACGAGCATATTTACGTAAAGCTGAGTTCGGTTTTTTAGGTGTCATTGTTCCCACACGTGTAGCTACCCCACGTTTTTGAGGAGAGTTCACGTTTGTTTGAGTTTTCTTAAAGCTGTTATATCCTTTGTTCAAAGCAGGTGAATTAGATTTTTCCACCTTTGATTTACGAGGTTTACGTACTAATTGGTTAATTGTAGGCATTCCTAGTTCCTCCTTCCCACGATTCACATCTAGTTCCACACATCCAGGTGGTTCTTTTTTTGCGATAAAAAATAAATGCAGTATGCATCTTTATCAAATATGCTTTGATAAACAGTCAGCACGCCTCTTAACAGAGACCTGTAGATAAAGCACCTTGGTTAGAATATCACGGATAAAAAAGAATGTCAACTAAACATATACATTTTTTTCTATCCTATAAAAATTGTGTTATGTTCTCTATCTTTTTCGATTAAATCAAGCTAAAATAGCAGTTAAAGAGCTATAAAAATGCTGGAGGGATAGAAATGAACTTAAAGCAATTAGTAGGCATTAAAGCTGCAGAATTTGTTGAAGATGGTATGATCGTTGGACTTGGAACTGGTTCTACTGCCTATTATATGGTAGAAGAAATTGGCCGACGCATGCGCGAAGAAGGATTGAAAATCACTGGTGTCACTACTTCTAGCGGTACAAAAGCACAAGCAGAAAGCTTAGGTATCCCTTTGAAAAGTATTGATGAAGTCCCAGTCGTCGATTTGACGATCGATGGTGCCGATGAAATCAGTGCCGATTTTCAGGGAATCAAAGGTGGCGGTGCTGCTCTTTTATTTGAAAAGATCGTTGCATCTTATTCAAAACAAACGATCTGGATCGTCGATGGATCAAAAATGGTGGATCAACTTGGGCGCTTTCCACTCCCTGTCGAAGTCATCCCTTATGGTTCTCAACAACTGATGCGTCTTTTTAAAGAAAAAAACTATCAGCCTGTCTTACGTCAAACAGAAACTGGAGAGACCGTCGTAACAGATAGTGGGCATTATATTATTGACCTTCATTTAGAACGAATTGAAGATCCCGAAAAATTAGCGACTTATTTAGACCAATTAGTCGGTGTCGTCGAACACGGTTTGTTTTTAAATATGGTCTCAAAGGTTGTCATTGCCTCTGAAAATGGCGTGTCTGTACTCGATACTCCCTTTCAAAAATAATGCGAAAGAGATTCGTTGAAAATGCCTAAAAAAACTATCTTTTTCAGTTACTTTATGCTACATTTTTACTTGTCTCAAACACTTAGAAAACTTTGCTAGAAAGGAATCACCATGAAGATTATCGGTTATGCACGTACAACTATCAATGATGTCGATTTGACGGCTCAAATGCAAAAACTCTCTGATTTTGGCTGTCACGAAATTTTTCACGAAACGTATGGTCAAAAAGACAGTTTATCTGACGCCATTTGTTTAGAAAAAGTCATCGAAAAAATGGAGCAAGGCGATACATTAGTGATTTGCCAGCTTCATCATCTAGGAAAATCGACAAGACAACTAACAGAATTCACGAAATTATTTAAAGACCGTGGATTACATCTAGTCAGCATCACAGAAAAAATCGATACTCGCGAACCTATGGGGACGGTCTACTTCCAATTAATGGAAGGATTAGCTGAGATGGAGTGTGCATTGATCAAAGAACGCACGCTGATTGGATTAGATGAAGCACGCAAAAAAGGAAAAATCGGCGGACGACCAAAAATCGATGCCAAAACAATCAAAAAAATTCGTCGTCTCTACTATGAAAAGAAAGAAACGATCCAATTTATTTCTTCAAAATGTGGCGTTTCAGTTGGCACTTGCTACAAATATATCAATTTACCTGAAAAAGAGCTTCAGCAATTATTCAATTAATTAGCAAGTACAACCTCGTTGATTTCAATAATTGATCGAAAGAACCTACACTAACCCAACAGAAATTATTTTACTTAATAGATAAAAAAGGTTGTCAAACAAGTTTTTTGAGTGAAAGCTCTGTAATAACGCTTGTTTCCAGCCTTTTTTTAGTTCGTCTGTGGTCTTTTAAACAAACAGCTTTCATTTTACAATGGAAATCTTATGAAAAACATTGTACAATAAGGCAGAACTGAAATTTTCAGAAATAACACTTATTTTAAAGGAGAGTTAAACATGCCAAAATTAGTTTTTTCTCGTCACGGTCTTAGCGAATGGAATGCATTGAACCAATTTACTGGTTGGGCAGATGTAAACCTAGCACCAGAAGGAATCGAAGAAGCAAAAGAAGGCGGACGTAAAATCAAAGAAGCTGGAATCGAATTTGATGTTGCTTATACTTCTGTATTAACTCGTGCCATCAAAACTTGTAACTTGATTTTGGAATACTCAGATCAACTTTGGGTACCACAAATCAAATCATGGCGCTTGAACGAACGTCATTATGGTAAATTACAAGGATTAAATAAAAAAGAAACAGCGGAAAAATATGGTGACGAACAAGTTCACATCTGGCGTCGTTCATACGACACTCTTCCTCCATTAATGGAAGCAACTGATGAAGGTTCAGCAGCAAACGATCGTCGTTATGCAATGTTAGACAAACGCGACGTACCTGGTGGAGAAAACTTGAAAGTTACTTTAGAACGCGCATTGCCATTCTGGCAAGACGAAATTGCACCAGCTTTGTTAGACAACAAAACTGTCTTAGTGGCTGCACATGGTAACTCTTTACGTGCGTTGGCAAAACACATCGAAGGAATCTCTGATGAAGACATCATGGATCTTGAAATCCCAACAGGTCAACCACTTGTTTATGAACTAAACGACGACTTGACTGTAATCAAAAAATACTACTTATAATAGATCCTCTATTGTAAGTATGACAGCCCCCTCACCTCCTATTATTGTAAGAGATGAAGGGGCTGTTTTTTTAGATATTGGATCGACGGCAGTCTTAGCTATCAAATGCGAATGACACCAATTTACATAACAACTAACGATCATAATAGTAAGTACTGTTTGAATAAACAAAAAGTTAAGAGAGAAGGTGTAGCATTGAGAGAAAAAAGAACGTTTAGTTTATTCCCTATCACACCTAATGGCACATGAACCAATCAGTAATCATTTCTAAATAACTCGAAAGATTCGTTATGTAAGAGATTTTTAATACCTTCGCAGCCTAGGCATTCTTTCTAGGACGGGCTGTTTATTGGACAATAGCTAGCGAGAGGACAAATAGATTATATAAGCTATGTAACATCATGGCAGGTAATATATTGTTGGTTCTCACGTATAGATAGGCTGTAGCTAAAGTCAAAAATAGAACCTGAACCATTGCGCATAGATTTCCACCATATGTAAAGCCACGCCTATAGAAAAAGAATCCTGTTGAAAACAAATCAAATACTATTTTTAACCAATTGGACTCAGTTATACTCAAAAATAGGTAGCGGTAAACTATTCTCTTATTAGGGCAGTCACTATGACAGAAAATAGAACAATACTATCGTAATTTTGTGAGACACTGCAAAACTGTCAAATACAAGTACTATATATATGAAATTCGTCACTAACAAACGTAGTAAAGTGAATCCAGCTTGTTTTATCATTGACAGATTCATACCTTGTAATGCTCGATTTAATTCGATCATGCAAAGTAAGTAAATAAAATCATTATCAGATTTAGACCCAATTGGTTATTTTATAATAATATGAGAATGGTCTTACTTCTTGATGTTCTGAAATTTGTTATACAAAAAATGGTTATCCAGACAGTTACAATGATACTTTTATTTAGAGTTAACCGAATGTGATCTACCTTCATCTTGACCACCAATTAATCGAAGAGGAGTCATCTTGCCTCCCTTCTCACCGTCTCCTGAAAAAGCAAGTAGTAATCCCTTAGATAATTAAAACACTTAAAATCTCTATCTGATCGCATTCCCAACATACAATGCTTATGTTTATTAAATAAACAATATCTTTTGGTATCTCCCTTTCAATTTATCAACTTGCTATGTAAAAATACTCTTTGTTATTTTCATCACCACTTTCTCAATTATCTCAAAACAACAACTATTACTTTTTCATTATATCTCCTCCTTTTTTTGTATAGCAAGGTGCAGAGAAAGAAACCTATTAGTAAAATCTTGCACAGATAACATTTGTATTTGTTATCTACTAGTAACCTACAGTAACAATTACGCAAAAAGCGTAAAAGCCAAAATAGTTCCCTATTATGACTTTTACGTTTAATCAAATTCTTTCATTCCAATTACTACCCTTGAATCGCCGTTTCCAATCCTACTTCAATCATATCATTGAATGTTGTCTGACGTTCGCTGGCAGTTGTTTCTTCACCGGTGATCAGATGGTCACTGACAGTCATGATCGCTAGTGTTTGCACATGGTATTTTGCACCTAGATAATACAACGCAGCAGCTTCCATTTCAACGCCCATTACCCCAAGTTCAGCTAACTTGAATGTCTCTGTCAAATCGTCTTTGTAGAAAGAATCTTCTGATAGCACATTGCCGACGTGAGTCGTAAAGCCTTTTTCTTTCGCCACTTCATATGCTTTTAACAACAGGTCAAAATCACAGATTGGTGGAAAATGGAACGCATTGAAATCCTTCTCAATCATGGAAGAACTAGTCGCAGCTCCTTGTGCTAATACCAAGTCACGTACGTGCACGTCTTTTGACAATGCACCACATGTCCCAACTCGAATCAATTTTTTCACGTCATAGGAATTCACCAACTCATGCGCATAGATCATCGCTGATGGCATCCCCATCCCTGTTCCTTGAACAGAGACTCTTTCCCCTTTATACGTGCCTGTATACCCAAGCATGCCGCGTACTTGGTTGTAACATACTGGATTTTCTAAAAAAGTTTCTGCAATATACTTCGCTCTTAGTGGATCGCCAGGAAGTAAAATCTTGTCTGCAATCTCTCCTGGTTTTGCTTCAATATGAACACTCATTTTCGGACCTCTCAATCAATTTTTTATAGTAAAGAAAGTGTTTCTTTGATCAATAATTTAAATGTTTGTTTGACTCTCTCAGTTGTTTCAACGACTTCTTCATGATTTAAGTTTGCCTGCATACCAGCAGCCAAGTTGGTGATACAAGAAATCCCTAAGACCTTCAACCCGCTATGCGCTGCCACAATGACTTCTGGTACAGTCGACATGCCCACTGCATCTGCCCCCATCACGCGAGACATGCGAATCTCAGCTGGTGTTTCGTACGTTGGACCAGAATAGCCCATATACACGCCTTCTTTTAATTCTACGTCTAATGATGTCGCTGCTGCTTTTGCCATTTCGCGATACGCTTTTGTATAAGCTTCACTCATATCAGGGAAACGAGGCCCCATTTCTTCATCATTTGGTCCAATCAATGGATTTTGACCTGTAAAATTGATATGATCCGTGATCAACATCAAATCTCCTGGTGCAAATGATTCATTTACTCCACCACACGCATTTGTCACGACAACTGAATGTGCGCCTAATGCAGCCATTACACGTACTGGATAAGTGACGGTTTGCATCGAATGACCTTCATAAAAATGGAAACGTCCTTGCATCGCCAATACTTTTTTGCCTGAAAGTGTCCCATAGACAAGCTGCCCCGCATGTCCAACAACTGTCGAAGTTGGGAAGAAAGGAATCTTGTCATAAGGAATCACGATTGCTTCTTCGATCTCCTCTGCTAATTCTCCTAGTCCTGAACCGAGGATCATCCCGAAATCAATGGTGCCTACACCTTTACTTTTGATAAACGCTGTCGTTTCTTGTAACATCTCATTTAATTTCATTGTCTTTCTCCTATATATAAAATTTTGATTGTTCGATCTTACATAATAAAGTCAATGATGATTTTCAAGTGGAGGCTGCTCTTGATTATTTCAATAGCTTCAAGAAGCTTTCGCCATTTTCAGTAGCTGCAACGTCAAAGTTTTCAGCAATCGTTGCAGAGATATCCGCATAATAGCCTTGTGGTAAACTGCCTTGCTCGTTCATCTTTTTACTATAAGCAAGTAGCGGCACATATTCTCGCGTATGATCGGTACCAGTGAAGGTCGGATCATTCCCATGGTCAGCGGTGATCAATAATAAATCATCCTCAGCCATTGCATCTAATAATTCCGGAATACGCAAATCAAAATCTTCGATGGCACGCGCATAACCAACCACATCACGGCGGTGTCCGTATAACGCATCAAAGTCTACCAAGTTAGTGAAACTTAAACCATGGAAGTCTTGTTTCATTACATTCAATAATTGATCGACACCATCCATGTTACTCTTCGTACGGACAAAATCGGTGATGCCTTGACCATTAAAAATATCATTGATCTTACCTACCGCAATGACATCTTTGCCGGCTTCTTTCAATGAGTCTAATACTGTATGACCAAATGGATCTAATGCATAATCGTGTCGGTTACTTGTTCGTGTAAAGTTGCCTGGTTCTCCAATATATGGGCGTGCAATGATTCGACCGATCATATACGGATCGTCTTTCGTAATTTCACGAACGTATTCACAAATGCGGTAAAGTTCTTCTAAAGGAATAATTTCTTCATGTGCAGCAATTTGTAATACCGGATCAGCTGACGTATAAACGATCAAGTCACCTGTTTTCATTTGATGCTCACCAAAGTCATCAATGACGGCTGTTCCGCTATAAGGTTCGTTACAAACAATTTTACGTCCAGAGAAGTCTTCGATTTTCTTCAATAATTCATCAGGGAAGCCATTTGGAAAAACACGAAATGGTGTTTTGATATTCAAGCCCATGATTTCCCAATGTCCTGTCATTGTATCTTTGCCGACAGAAACTTCTTCCAATTTTGTCGCATACCCTTGATGATCTTGCACTGCTTCGACCCCTTCTAAAGGACGAATCGTTCCTAATCCAAGTTGCTCCAAATTCGGTATCGTCAACCCAGCTTCTTTAGCAATATGACCTAATGTATCCGAACCTTTATCTCCGAATTTTTCAGCATCAGGTGCTTCTCCGATTCCGACTGAATCCATGACGATCAAATGTACGCGTTTAAACATGAGTATTCCTTCTTTCTATTTATTTTCTTTATAAAGTAAAAAGAGCGAGCCGAAAAAAACTTCCCGTAACCCGCCCTTTTTAATCACTAAACGATTATTTGGATTTTATATAATTCTTACCGTTGGCTTTTGGTCCAGATGCTTTCCCTAAGAATGCGACTAAAACGATAATCGTTAATAGATAAGGCGCAATCTGTAGTAAAACTGGTGGGATTGAAGAAATCACTGGTAATTGCGCGCCAATGATACTCAAACTTTGTGCAAAACCAAAGAATAAGGATGCACCCATCGCACCTAGTGGATTCCACTTACCAAAAATCATTGCAGCCATTGAGATGAATCCTTGACCGACAATCGTTCCTGCTGAAAAGTTTCCAGAAATCGATTGAGCGAAAACAGCTCCACCCATTCCTCCAAGAAGACCAGAAATCAAGACACCTGAATAGCGCATCGCATATACATTGATCCCTAGTGTATCTGCAGCTTGAGGATTTTCCCCAACAGAACGTAAACGTAAACCAAATTTAGTTTTGAATATGACGAACCATGCAATAACAGCAATTAAAATCGCACAATACGCTGGTAAAAATGTATTTCTAAAGAAAATTTGACCAATCACTGGAATCTCAGATAATCCAGGAAATGAAAAGTAACCTAAGTTTTGTGAGATATTGTCAGTTTGTCCTTTACCATACCATGCTTTGATCAAAAATACACCTAAAGCAGGTGCCATCAAATTGATGACCGTGCCACTGATGATATGGTCTGCGCGCAAGCTGATCGTTGCGACTGCATGGATCAAAGAAAAGAGAACACCAACCACGCCACCGACTAAAATAGCAATCCAAGGAGTCATTGAGCCTAATGTGTCACTCATCGTCAAGTTGAAGACGACCGCACTAAACGCCCCCGTCACCATGATGCCTTCTAACCCAACGTTGACGATCCCGCTTCGTTCAGAAAACGTTCCGCCTAAGGAGGTTAAAATCAACGGTGTTGAATAAACAAGGGTTGATGTAAGGATCAAGGAAATCAGTTCTACTGTTGACATTACAGCTCTCCTCCTTCTTGATTTTGATGATTTGGTTTCGTTTCAATCGTTGCGACGATTTCCTCTTGTTTTTTCCCTTGGAAGAATTTCGCCATAAGGAAACGAATCAAGAAGTTGATCCCCACGAAGAAGATGATCAAGGCAATCGATACATTGACGATTTCAAACGGTACCCCAGCACCGGTCTGCATCCCTAATCCACCGATTTTTAGGACACTGAATAATAGCGCAGATAACAAAATCCCAATAGCAGAACCAGAACCCAATAATGACACGGCCATACCATCAAACCCGATGGATAATGAGGTTGTCTGTACGAAGAAGTTTTGGTATGTTCCTAGTCCTTCGACCACACCACCTAGTCCAGCTAATCCACCAGAGATAACCATGGATAAGACAATTGTTCGTTTACTACTCATTCCCGCATATTCAGAGGCGTATGGATTCAATCCAACAGAACGGATCTCAAAGCCTAGGGTTGTTTTCTTCATGACGATCCATACAACAACTAACGCAATCAGTGCCAAGAAGAGTCCGCCATTCACGCGAGAGCCTCCAAACATCTGCGTTAGCCAAGGAATACGTAAGGAAGCATTCTCACTGATCATATTGGAAGAGTCTAAACTTGAACGATAAGATTCAGGCATTATTTCATGAAGTGTATACGTACTTAAATAAAGCAAAATATAATTCATCATGATTGTTACGATCACTTCACTTGTTCCAAAGAACGCACGTAACAATCCTGGAATAGCTGCGGCCATTGCCCCAGCAAGAGCTCCTAAGATCACGCACATTGGTAATAGAACGATTTTTGGCAAATCAGGAAATGCTAATGCGGTCCAAACACTTACGATCCAACCACAGAGTGCTTGTCCTGAAAGCCCGATATTAAAGAATCCGGCTGAATTCGCAACAGAAAAGCCTAATGCCGTAAAAATCAAAGGCGTGGCTTGTCTTAATGTTTCACCGATACTTCGTTGTGAACCTAATGAAGCATTCAACATGGAAGAATAGCCTTGGATTGGATGGTACCCAAACGCGACCATCAAAATAGCACCTAAAATCAATCCTAAAATTACCGAAAATATAGGCACTAGCAGATTACGAAATTTTTCGCTACGATCATTCATGTGCCTCACCCACCTTTTCTAACTCTCTTCGTGCTTCTTCTAACGTATAGCCCGCCATCAATAGACCTAGCTCGTTTTCAGATGTTTCTTTTGGATCAACAATCCCAACGATTTCCCCTTGATGGATCACCGCAATACGATCTGATACATTTAAAATTTCTTCTAATTCAAAACTAATCAACAAGACTGCTTTGAATTTATCACGTTGTTCGATCAAACGTTTATGGATAAACTCGATCGCGCCAACATCTAAACCACGCGTCGGATTTGCAACAATCAGAAGATCAGGATCACGATCAATCTCACGTGCAATGATGGCTTTTTGTTGGTTCCCACCAGATAAAGCTTTCGCTGGTACTAATTCGTTCGTTGTCCGCACATCATACTCATCGATTAAATCTCTAGCATGTTCATTTATCACACCATAGTTCAACAGACCATTTTTGCTATACGGTTTTTGATAGTAGGTTTGCATGGCAATATTTTCAGATAACGTCATATCAAGAACCAAGCCATATTTATGTCGATCTTCTGGCACATGTCCTAGCCCAGATTCAGTGATTTTACGTGGTTTTTTATTCGTGATCTCTTCGTCTTTCAAACGAATCGTTCCACTTTCTACTTTACGTAAACCGGTTAACGCTTGAATCAACTCCGATTGTCCATTTCCATCGATTCCAGCAATACCCAAGACTTCACCTGCTCGGACTTCCAGACTTAGATTTTTCACCGCTTCTAAGCCACGGTTTTCCTTGACCACAAGATTTTCGACAGAAAGTACGACTTCTTGCGGACGTGCTTCTTTTTTCATTGTTTTGAATGAGACGGTTCTTCCAACCATCATATCGGCTAACTGTTGCGAAGAAACATCCTTCACATTGACCGTTCCAATCCCTTGACCCCGACGAATAACCGTACAACGATCGGCAACTGCTTTGATCTCATCTAATTTATGTGTGATCAAAATGATCGACTTTCCTTCTTTGACCAGCTCTTTCATGATCACGATCAACTCATCGATTTCTTGCGGCGTCAGTACGGCTGTTGGCTCATCAAAAATCAAGACATCTGCACCACGATAGAGTGTTTTTAAAATCTCCACACGTTGTTCCATACCGACAGAAATATCACGAACGTACGCATCCGGATTCACTGCTAAGCCATATTGTTCAGATAATCGTTTGATTTCTTCACGGGCTTTCTTACGGTTCAAGATACCACCTGTACTTGGCTCACTACCTAGTACGATATTTTCTGTTACTGTGAATGCATCAACTAACATAAAGTGTTGATGTACCATTCCGATCCCTAATTGATTGGCTTTCGTCGGGCTCGTGATGTTTACTTCTTTGCCGTGCATCAAAATCTCACCTGATGTTGGCTCTAAAAGACCCGATAAAACATTCATTAACGTTGATTTACCTGCACCATTTTCACCAAGCAAGGCATGGATTTCTCCTGCTTTCACTTGAAGGTTGATGTTGTCATTTGCTTTGAAAGTACCGAATTGTTTCGTGATATTTCGCATTTCGATGACAATATTTTCTTGATCCACATTTTTCACATCCTAACAATTTATATCCAGACGACATTGTTTAAAAAATAAAAGGGACGATGACGATCGCTCACAAAACGTCGCTCATCGAGCAACTAAAATCCAAGGAACTAAGCTACTTGTTACAAGTTGTTCCCTTATCCAAATCGGGATACCTAGCAACTTGCATAAAAAAACAACATATAAGTAGATAACTAAACGATAGCCCTGTTAAACAATTGTCCAACAAGGCTATAGAAATGGTATTTATTAGCTTTCAGGAGTTTCAGGAACTTCGATGTCACCTGAAATGATTTTTTCTTTTGCTTCATCTACTGCTTTTTTCGCTTCCTCAGAAAGTTGGCCTTCAGTGATCCCTACACCGTCTTCTTTCAAACCATAAACAGTGTGTTCGCCACCAGGGAAGTCACCATCTGCTGATTGTTGTGCTAAATCTTTTACAACTGTTCCTACACCTTTAAGTGTTGATGTCAATGTGAAGTTTTTGTCTTCACCATTCAATGTGTAGTTCCCTTCGTCAGATTGGTCACGGTCAACACCGATTACCCAAACTTTTTTGTCGCCTGATTCATTTAATGATTTTGCTTCTTGGAAGACACCGTTACCTGTACCACCTGAAGCATGGAAAATGATGTCAGCGTTTTGTGCGTACATACCTTGTGCAATTGAACGTCCTTTATCTGGAGCTGAGAAATCACCTGCGTATTGGTTCAATACTTCGATGTCTTTGTTCAACGCTTCAGCGCCCGCTTTAACTCCAGCATTGAAACCAGCTTCAAAACGGTCGATTACTTCACCTTTAACGCCACCGATAAATCCAACCACATTTGTTTCAGTTGTGTAAGCTGCTGCAACTCCAGCAAGATAAGAAGCTTCGTTATCTTTGAATGTTGCTGAAACTACGTTGTCTTTTCCTTCGATCACATCATCAATGATTGCAAAGTTTGTTTCAGGGTTACTTGTTGCTTGTTCTTCGATTGCAGGTTTCAATTTAAAACCAATCCCAAAAATTGTTTTAAAGCCAGCGTTTAACGCTTGATCGATATTTGGAATATAATCTGATTCATTGGCAGATTGGAAATATTGGAAGCCATCGTTTCCACGTGACAAGCCTTGCTCTTTACCCCACTCTTCTAACCCTTCCCAAGCTGACTGGTTGAATGAACGGTCGTCGACGCCACCTGTATCTGTAATCAATGCTGCAGTTGCTGTTCCTGATGCACTGTTTCCACCGGTTGAATCAGTAGAATCTGAACCGCCGTTACCGCATGCGCTTAAAAGTAAGCCTGCTGATAGTGCGATAGCACCTAAACCAAATAATTTTGCTTTTTTCATTTCTGTAAAGCCCCCTAAAAGTAGTTGTTTTTTCAACAGTCAGCTGACTGAATTGAACTTAATTTATAAATCTTTTTCTGAAAATGCGTAAGGTAATAGCTCTCTTACGGTCATCGTTTTCGTCACACCGTTGTCGCCTACCAAAGTGACTGGCATCTCTGGCTCACAAAATTCTGCCATTACTTGGCGACAAGCACCACATGGAGAAATCGGCTCAGGTGTATGACCTGCAACGACTAGATGTGTAAAGTCCATTTCTTTTTCAGATACTGCTTTAAAAAACGCAGTACGTTCTGCGCAATTCGTTAAGCCAAATGACGCATTTTCGATATTCAATCCTTGATAGGTTTTCCCAGATGCTGTCACTAAACAAGCACCTACTGGAAATTTGGAATAAGGCACATACGCTTTATCCAAAGCGTCGATAGCGATATCGATCCATTCTTGTTTGATTTCTGACATCTTTTTCTCCTTAGAAATTAATAGCCTTCGCCAGTTGAACCAGACATGATTGCGACACCTGCACTTGTACCGATTCGTGTGGCACCAGCTTCGATCATCGCAACGGCTTCTGCTTCATTGTGGATACCACCTGAAGCTTTGACGCCCATTTCTGGACCAACCGTTTCACGCATCAAACGGATATCTTCCACTCTTGCTCCACCAGTTGAAAAACCAGTAGATGTCTTAACAAAATCAGCTCCTGCAGCTTTCGCTAATTCGCAAGCTTTGATGATTTCCGCTTGTTCTAACAAGGCTGTTTCAATGATTACTTTAACTAACGCGCGATCTTTTGCAGCTTCGACTACGGCTTCGATATCTTTTTTCACGACATCATCTTGTTCAGTTTTCAAGGCACCGATATTGATGACCATATCCACTTCATCTGCGCCATTTTCGATCGCATTCTTTGTTTCAAATGCCTTTGTTTCAGCCGTATTTGCTCCTAATGGGAAACCAATAACGGTACAAACAGCGACTGGCTCACCTTGTAATTCCTCTTTCGCCAAGGCAACCCATGTTGGATTGATACATACTGAATAGAAATGATGTTTTTTTGCTTCCTCAATAATGCGCATCACATCTGCTTTTGTTGCATCTGCTTTTAGAATTGTGTGGTCGATCATTCGATTTAATTCCATGTCTCTTCTCCTTCTACTCTGTAATGATGTCATGAATCAAGATAGGCTTCTCCGCCGTATCACCGATTTCAATATTTTTATATAATAAGTCGATCACTGGCGAAATGTCTTCTTCATTACTATAGATCGTCAATAGCGATTCGCCAGCTTCTACTTTATCACCGATTTTCTTATTCAATCGCAAACCAACAGCGTGATCGATCGAATCTTCTTTCGTTTTACGTCCTGCACCAAGCATCATTGCTGCGATCCCGAATTCGTTTGCAACGATTTTGGTCACGACACCCGTTGTCTTAGCTGGCAGTTCATAAATATAACGAGCAGTTAACAACCGCGCAGGTTCATCGACGATTGTCGGATCCCCCCCTTGGTTTTGGATCATCTCTTTGAATTTCGCTAAAGCTTTTCCAGATTCGAGTGCTTCTTTAAGCAATGTACGTGCTTCTTCGATCGTTGTTGCTTTACCTGCTAGCACCACCATCTGACTGCCTAAAGCATAGCACATTTCGACTAAATCTTCCGGTCCGTTCCCCTGTAGTGTCTCGATTGCTTCAATGACTTCTAAGCTGTTGCCGATCGCTTCACCCAATGGTTCAGACATATCAGAAATCACTGCCACTGTTTGACGATTAGCCAACTTGCCGATCCTTGTCATGGTCTTAGCTAAACGTCTTGCATCTTCGATATTTTTCATGAAGGCACCGTCACCCGTCGTCACATCTAGCACGATCGCATCCGCTCCTGCGGCAATTTTTTTACTCATGATCGAGCTAGCAATCAATGGGATCGAGTTGACCGTTGCTGTCACATCACGCAAAGCATACAATTTTTTATCTGCTGGAGCGAGATTGCCCGATTGGCCGATCACCGCTACTTTACTTTCGTTCACGATGCGGATGAATTCTTCATCTGATAGTTCGATCCGAAATCCAGGAATAGCTTCTAACTTATCTAATGTGCCACCTGTGTAGCCAAGACCACGCCCTGACATTTTTGCCACAGTTGCACCTACACTTGCTACTAAAGGTGCTAAAATCAAGGTAGTTGTATCCCCCACACCTCCGGTAGAATGTTTGTCGACTTTTATTCCTTCTAATGAGCTCAAATCGATCACATCGCCAGAATGAGCGATCGCCAACGTTAAATCTGTGATTTCTTCATCGGTCATATCTTGATAAAAAATAGCCATCAATAATGCACTGATTTGATAATCAGGGATTTTATCGTTTGTGTAGTTCGTGACAATATACGAAATCTCTTCTTTTGATAACTGGTATCCATCTCTCTTTTTTTCAATCAAATCGACCATCCGCATGACGTAATCCTCCTCGTCTTCATTCGGTATTATACAGGAAATCTGAAAAAGGTAAACCACTTTAGTAAACCGGTTTACTATTTCCCCGCAATGTATCTCACCAACTTTGTAAACACTTACATAAGCAATATAACGCCCAACTAGACCTTTGTCAATGTTTTTACGCTCTCACGAATAATTAATTTTGTTTCGAACACTTTGTTCGGAACTTTTCTTTGTGGAAATTCAATCGTATCAATCAAAAAGCGAGCCGCGTAAAAACCAATATCGAAACTCGGTTGCTTGACCGTTGTCAGCTTAGGAATCATATACTCAGACAATTTTAATCCGTCAAAACCAATCACTGAAATATCCTCTGGAATCTGCTTGCCCATTTCATGAATAGCTTGGTAGCAACCAATTGCCATCGCATCATTGCCACAAAATACCGCTGTCACATCTTTATGACGTAACAAGCGCTTACTTGCTTCGTACCCTCCTTGGACAGTCAGGTCTCCTTCTTCGACAAACTTACCGTTGAACGCCAGTCCATGGTCTTTTAGTGCATGACGATAACCATTGAACCGCTCCTCTAACTGATAGTAGCCAGTTGTCTCTTTTAGCATACCAATTTTAGTATGACCATTTTTGATCAGTAACGAGACAGCTTGATAAGCGCCTTCATATTCTTTCACGATCAAGCGACCGTTATCTCGACGATTCAACCCACGATCGATCAGGATGATCGGCATGTTGTTATAAAAACTACTATCAAGTGCATACTCTTGCGGCAACACATTCGGCGTCGCTAACAATAAACCATCTACGGATCGATGAGAAAGCTCCCTTAAATACTTCAGTTCATTGTCTTGACTATGTCTGGAGTTACAAAGAATGATGACATATCCTAAGGGGTTTAAATAACTTTCAACCCCTTCGATCACTTTGGAAAAGAAGAAATCTGTGACATCTGGCACAATCATGCCAATCGTTTTTGAGTGGCGATTGATCACATTGGAAGCAAAATAATCGGGCTTGTAATGATGTTCATTTACGATCGATAACACTTTTTTTCGTGTCTTTTCACTAAAACGGCTGCCTTTATTATTTAAAATCTGTGACACAGTCGTCACTGAAACACCTGCCATCTCAGCAATATCTCGAATTGTCAGTTTCACTTTTGTTCCCCCTTTATATATGTAAATTCCCTAACAGTGTACCAAATGGTTTTCGAAATGGATAGAGGGAATGAGGTTAGGCCAAAATTAAATGAGTCTCATATAGTGATTCACTAGATAAATTTTATAACAATGTCTTATGTTTCATGGTTCACTCTCACTTCACCTCATCCTACTTTATTTACCCATCACCGATGACTATTCGTTTATTTGGTGTAGTAACATCTATATTCTAAAACTCGACCGACCCACACTAGTATATTTAAATTGCTTTGATTTTATAGACTTTTAAAAAAACTCGATGTGCTTTTTTACTGTTATTTTAGCTATGTAAAAGCATTAAATAATATGTTATTTTTCTATCTTGCATTACTTATTTATTACTTTATTTGTATTGTCATTTTCCTTTCACATCCATTGATCAACTTCTTGTACAAACAAAAAAAGTCAAAGAAATACTGCTTATTTCTTCGACTGTTTCGTTGCTTACATTCAGTTTTTTCAGTCTTCTTTCACACTCCGGATAATATAATAGCCTTTATCTTTGATCACGATTTCTGCGTTGCCAAATGTTTCCTGCATTTTCTTTTGTGCGCTAGGTGCCCCTTGTTTTTTCTGAATAACGATCGTTAAAGTACCGCCCGTACGTAAACGAGGATACGCACCTGTCAAGATTTCATGTACGACTTTTTTGCCTGCACGAATCGGTGGATTGCTGACGATTGCAGCATAATCTGTTTCTGTCACCTCTTCATAAATGTTTGACTGGTAAATCGCTACATTTTTGATTCGATTTCGCTTCGCATTTCCTTGTGCTAAATCAACCGCTCTAGCATTAATGTCTACCATCTCCACGAAACGCTCACTCGCATAGGCAAGAGAAAGCCCGATTGGACCATAACCACAGCCAACATCCAAAATTTTGCCTTCTGGTAGCTGTGCCCAGTCAAAGGCATCGATCAATACACGTGAGCCATAATCGACTGTTTCACGTGAAAACACGCCCGAGTCTGTCACAAACTGAAAGATTTTTCCTCTTAACTCAAATGACCATTCGTCAAACTCATGAGCAGTCTCTGGGTGTTCGGAATAATAATGATTCGTCATAGTTTCCATCCTTCTCAATTAGATGTTCATAGTCTAACGTGTTCCTGGAGAAGGTGCAAGCGAAACTGTACCTATCAGAGATTTTAACCATTCACTACTTGAAACTTTTGCTGTACTGCTATGATTTGATTCAATCTTTCCATTTTTTTTATTTCTCAAAAAAAAGCCTACTTTCATCGTATTACTTATTTAATCAAGAAAATAATACGATATCCCTTCTTAGTGGTAGGGTTCGACACGCATTTATGTTAAAATAGGTCCATTGATGGGAGAATCCAGGAGGCTATGTATGAATGATCCAATGAATTATTACCGTGTGGCAAGAGAAGAGTGGCGCGAATTTTACCGAAATGGTCAAGCTCCATTGACACAAGATGAACTAGATAGTATAAAAAGTTTGAACGACCGGATTTCCATGCAAGATGTTCGCGACATTTATGTACCACTTGCACACTTGATTTTTCTGCATATGAAAGAGTTTGAATCCCTCTCTCTGAGCAAAGGGTTGTTCCTTCATAAATACACTCAAGTCCCACCGTTTATTATTGGGATTGCCGGAAGTGTCGCAGTTGGTAAAAGCACCACCGCACGCTTATTACAAATGATTTTATCTCGGACATTCAAGCGTAGAAATGTCCAACTGATCACGACAGATGGTTTTTTATATCCGAATAAAGTCTTAAAAGAACGTGGTATCATGGACCGAAAAGGATTTCCGGAAAGCTATGACATGGAAAGGTTGATCGATTTTCTTAATCAAGTGAAATCCGGTCAAGAAACAACCAAAGTTCCAGTCTACTCTCACGATGTCTATGATATTATTCCCGATGAATACGAACTGATCCAACAACCGGATATTTTGATCGTCGAAGGAATCAACACGCTTCAACTACCAGCTAATCAACAAATTTACGTCAGTGACTTTTTTGATTTCTCTGTCTACGTTGATGCAGATTCTGAATTGATCGAAAAATGGTATTTGGATCGCTTTGGCGCGTTACTTGATACAGCTTTTCAACATCCACAAAACTATTATTACCAATTTGCCATTGGCAATCGTGAAGATGCGTTTAAAATGGCAAGAGATGTATGGAAAAATGTGAATTTGAAGAATTTAAACGAATATATCTTGCCTACTCGTGGAAGAGCCGATATAATTCTCCATAAAACTGAAAATCATATTATTGATTCGATTTTCATGCGAAAATATTAGCATTTTAAAATAGTTCAACTATTTTGAGATAAATTTTAAAGGGATAGGGGTAATAAATGTGACGAACGTTGCCGATATGACAAACGTTGAAAAAATTATCGTACTAGATTACGGTAGTCAATATAATCAATTGATTACACGACGCATCCGTGATTTAGGTGTTTTTTCTGAATTATTGAGCCACCGCATTACAGCTGAAGAAGTGAAAGCCATGAATCCGAAAGGAATCATCCTTTCTGGAGGACCAAATAGTGTCTATGATGAGAATGCTTTTGGCATTGATCCTGAAATCTTCAATTTAGGAATTCCAGTGTTGGGTATTTGTTATGGTATGCAATTGATTACGTACAAACTAGGCGGTTCTGTTGAGCCTGCAAAAAATCGTGAATACGGCAAAGCATTGCTTGAAGTAACAACCGACGATGCGGCGCTATTCAGCCAAACACCAAAACAACAAACCGTTTGGATGAGCCATGGGGATCTAGTAACCAAAGTACCAGAAGGTTTTGAAACTGTTGCTACAAGTAGCGATTGCCCAATCGCATCGATCCAAGACAAAGAACGTAACTTCTACGGTATCCAATTCCACGCAGAAGTCCGTCATTCAGAATATGGGATCGAATTATTACGTCATTTTGCTTTTGACATCTGTCACTGTGAAGGCAATTGGACAATGAACAATTTCATCGATATGCAGATCGAAAAAATCCGTGAACAAGTTGGCGATAAAAAAGTCTTACTTGGTTTATCTGGCGGAGTGGATTCAAGTGTCGTTGGTGTCCTTTTACAAAAAGCGATCGGTGATCAACTAACATCGATTTTCGTTGACCATGGTCTATTGCGTAAAGGTGAAGCAGATCAAGTCATGGAAAGCTTAGGCGGAAAATTTGGCTTGAATATCATCAGAGTAGATGCAAGAGAACGTTTCTTAAATAAACTTGCAGGTGTCTCTGATCCTGAAGAAAAGCGTAAAATCATCGGTAACGAATTCGTATACTTATTTGACGACGAAGCAACAAAGCTTGCCGGCGAAGAAGGTGTGTCTTTCTTAGCCCAAGGAACACTTTACACCGACGTAATCGAAAGTGGAACAGAAACTGCCCAAACGATCAAATCACACCACAACGTAGGTGGCTTGCCTGAGGACATGCAATTTGAATTAATCGAACCATTGAACACATTATTCAAAGACGAAGTCCGCGAACTAGGCACACAGCTTGGTATGCCTGACTCAATCGTTTGGCGCCAACCTTTCCCTGGACCAGGTCTTGGTATCCGTGTCTTAGGTGAAATCACTGAAGAAAAATTGGAAATCGTCCGTGAATCAGATATGATCTTACGCGAAGAAATCGCCGCTGCCGGTCTTGACCGTGACATCTGGCAATACTTCACTGTTTTACCTGGTATCCGTTCTGTTGGCGTCATGGGCGATGGTCGTACGTATGACTACACTGTCGGTATCCGTGCGGTCACATCAATCGATGGCATGACAGCTGACTTTGCACGTATCCCATGGGATGTGCTACAAAAAATCTCTGTACGTATCGTCAATGAAGTCGCACACGTGAATCGTATCGTGTACGATATTACCTCTAAACCACCTGCAACTGTGGAGTGGGAATAGGATAATCAAAAAAACCGTGAATCCTTTGTTAATGAAGAGATTCACGGTTTTTTTGTTTTGTAACTAATGGAATACAAAACAGGCTCTTTGTCAATAAAAGTTGAAATGAATAACAAAAAGACTGAGGGGTATCAAGGCTCTCAGTCTTCAATCATTTTTAAAGTTTCTCACAAAGCACCCCAATCACTTCAACTATCTACTTTTTTACATAAAAGGTGAATCTATACGTATCAGTAGTACATTTATCTCTTCTAATACTTCGTAGATGTTGATCAAAATCGCGTAAGAAATCGAACCTGTCACGTCATGGTGATGGGCGAGTCGTTTCTCTCTTTCGATTTTCCATTTGCTCGTAACCACCATGGCTGGCTAGACAAAACAGACGAAACAACACGCACACTCTACCTTCTCTCATGGGTTGATGTTAAGATGTCGTTTCGTCTGTTTTGTTGTCTAACACCAGCACCTTTTTTTCTATTCAACTAGCATGGAGCAGCCTAGTGGATGTTCAGTCCATCCTTGTACTTTCCGGTTTCTAAGCACGACTTGGACATGTGATAACCCTTCTATTTTGACATAATAGCTATTATCTTCAGGGATAATCGTGATCATACCCACTGGAAGTCCTTTTTGATCCACCACTCTCTGTGATACTTTTTCAGTCACTTCAAAGGCATGCACAGTTAAGTCTTTCGTATAATCATATGCAGCGGTCGTATCCACGGAACCTTCAATAATCAATGAATTAGGACGGACCATGAGTGGTAAGTGGAAGTAATCATAGGTCTGTGTGTGCCATTGTTGACCTTCAAATACTCGATTATCTAAATAATTCGTCCAACGTCCTTCTGGTAAATAAAAAGTGACCATTCCCTGCTCATTAAAAATCGGTGCAATCAACAACCGTTCACCGAACATATACTGTTTATCGATCGTATGCGTCGTATAGTCTTCTGGAAATTCCAGCATCACCGGGCGCATCATCGGGATACCTGTTTGCGCTGTTTCTACCGCTTGCTCATAGATATAAGGCATCAAGCGATTTTTTAATTTTGAAAATCGTTGGCTGACTAACACAGCTTCTTCCCCAAAGTTCCACGGTACTCGATATTCAATATTACCATGGTAGCGACTATGAGTAGATAGTAATCCGAATTGTGTCCAACGTTTATAAATATCCGCTGTCGCATTCTCTTCAAATCCACCAATGTCATGGCTCCAGAAGCCAAAGCCGGATAACACAAATGAGAGTCCACCCCTTAATGATTCTGCCATGGACGGGTATTCCGATAAGTTGTCCCCACCCCAATGAACTGGAAATTTTTGTGAACCAACCGAAGCAGAACGAGCAAATACGACCGCTTCATCTGGGCGTAATTCTGCTAATAATTCAAAGACGACTTCGTTATACAGATACGCATAATAGTTGTGCATTTTTTGTGGATCAGAACCATCGTGATAATTCACATCCGTAGGTATACGTTCACCAAAATCCGTCTTGAAGGAATCGACACCGATTTCTATGAGTTCCTTCAGCCTTTCTTGATACCAATGACGCGCTTCTGGATTGGTAAAGTCAATGATTCCTTGACCCGCTTGCCAAAGATCCCACTGCCAAACTTCGCCATGTTTATCTTTGATGAAATACCCTTTCTTTTTACACTCTTGAAAGGCTGCCGCTTTTTGTCCGATATACGGGTTGATCCATACACAGACCTTCAAGCCCTTCTGGTGGATTTTTTCAATCAGTTGTTGCGGATCTGGAAACCGCTCGCGATTCCATTCAAAACCGCACCACTCGAATTCTCTCATCCAAAAACAATCAAAATGAAAGACATCAAACGGAATCTCTCGTGTCTGCATTTCTTCAATAAATTGCATGACTGTTTCCTCCCGATAATCCGTCGTAAAGGAAGTCGATAACCACAAACCAAACGACCATGCAGGTGGCAAGGCTGGTTTGCCAGTTAAATCAGTGTATTTCTTTAAGATCGTTTTCATATTGGGTCCATAGATGATATAGTATTCTAATCGTTCACCTGCTACACTGAATTGTGTCCGTGAAACATTCTCCGAACCGACTTCAAATGAGACATTTTCAGAATGATTGACAAAGACACCATACCCTTGATTCGTTAAATAAAAAGGGATATTTTTATACGCTTGTTCACTACCAGTACCGCCATCTTGATTCCAACAATCAATGATTTGCCCATTTTTGATGAAATGGGTAAATCGTTCACCTAATCCATAAACATATTCATACGGATCTAATGACAATTGTTCTCGCATATAATACAGCCCGTCACTACTTTTGACCAACGCCTGTGCTTTTGGCAAAGAAGAAGTCAAACGTTTCCCTTCCGCGAGAAAATCAATTTGGAATGCGGCGTTTTTCGGCACTCGTGCGACTAATTGTCCTGATTGAAATGTATAGAATTCTTCATTTTCTGTATCGATCATGACAGAAGTTAATTGTTTGTTTAGTTGGAAATCAGGTCCAGTTTGTACTTTGTCATGATGCACCAGTTGTACTTTGATAATATCTTCTCTTGGTGATTCAAAAGACAAGGTCGTCATCCCTAGATTCAAGGTATCTCCTCTTGTCTGGATCGGTTTATAAGGCAAGAAAAGAGTTAAGTTGTCCTCCTTCACTTGAGCTTCATAGACATGATTCGAGTGTTCAAGGTGAAATCCTTCTTTTGCCAACCAATAGCCGTTTGTAAACTTCATTTATTTTCCTCCTACTTCACTGCGCCATCTGAAATGCCTTTTACGACATATTTTTGCAAGACAACAAATAAAAGAATAATCGGTAAGACGACGATCACTAGCGCAGCCAGTGCGAAGTGCCACTGCTTATTGAATTCGCCGAAGAAATAAAACATCTGTAAAGGAATTGTATACATCCCTGCTTTGTTGATGCTTAATGAAGGCAACAGATAATCATTCCAAAACCATAAGGCATTCAATACGATCACTGTCACTGTTGTAGGCTTCAGCAAAGGAAAAATGACTTGCCAATAGATTTGAAAGGTATTTGCCCCATCGATCAATGCCGCTTCATCTAATGATTTCGGAATGCCTCGTAAAGCACCATAATATAAAAAGGTCGACATACTTGTTGCTAATCCTAGATACATCACCATCAAGCCTGGTTGGTTCAGCATACTGACTTGCCCAAAAAGTGAAATCAAAGGGATCATGATTCCCTGAAAAGGAATCAATAAGCCAATTGCAACAAAGAAATATAGAAATGAACTTAAGCGACTCGTGTTTCTTGATAACGCGTAAGCCGCCATTGAAGAAACGAACACGATCAACACTAATGATCCGATCGTTATCAGTAACGAATTAGCTGCACTTTTGAAAAAATCCAATCGCTCGAACGACTCGATATAGTTATCAAGTATTAACCCAGTTGGTAAAGTGAGTGTGTTTTGGAATATCTCTGCTTTGGTTTTGAATGAATTGATTACCACCAAGAAAAAAGGATAAAACCACAAACTAGCAAGCAATATCCCGCCTAAAATCAGTAAAGCCTTCTTAAACTGTCGTGGATGTTTCGCTTTGGATTGCTTCATGCACTGACCTCCTTTTTTCTTGTCAGTGAGATTTGAACCACTGAAATGATCACGATAATAACCAGAAAAATCACCGCTTTCGCCTGTGCATAGCCCATCTTACGCATCCTAAACGCTTCATTATAGATATTCATCGCCACCATTTGTGTGGAATTGAATGGGCCACCTTGTGTCAGCGCTAAGTTTTGATCATAGATTTTAAATGCATTGGACAACGTCAAGAACAACGTGACGGTGAAAGCTGGCATCAACATTGGTAATTTGATACGGAAAAAAACTTGCAAAGGATTTGCCCCATCTATATCTGCCGCTTCCAAAATCTCTTCTGGAATGTTGTTGAGAAATGAGATATAGATCAGCATCATGTAACCACTCATTTGCCAAACAAATAAAATAATGAGCCCCCAAAACCCCGTTTCTGGTGTGTTCAACCAACTGGCAAAAAAATCGATCTCCGTCATAGTGGCCAGACTTTCAAATGCTTTATTGAAAATAAACTGCCAAATAAATCCTAGGATAATCCCTCCAATCAGATTTGGCATGAAAAAAATCGTACGGAAAAAAATCGTCCATCTACCTAATTTTTGTGTCACGAACATCGCTAGACCTAAAGCCACGACGTTGATCAATAGTACACTAAAAAATGAAAATTTTGCGGTAAATAGTAAACTGTCGATAAATCCTTGATCAATCAATGCCCGAAGATAGTTTTCAAATCCAACGAATTCACCGACTGTATTGCCATTCCAGTTTGTCAGTGAATAATAACTACCTGTCAGTAATGGAATGAACAAAACGATTGTTAACGCGAGTAATGCTGGTGCAAGTAACAACCAAAAAGCTTTTGTACGATTTGTTAACATGAGAACCCTCCTTGTGTCTCACTAGGTAGAAACCAGCAGTTAGCCACTTTACTTCCTCTCTTGTCCCCAACTGGTCTGCACAGTATCAATAAATTCTTCCCAAGAGATTCGATTGGCTGCATACGCTTGGATCTGAACACCAAATATATTTTGTCCAAATCCATCTGGATAGGAATTATGGACCCATGGAACGGTTTTACCTTTGCTTAAATACGTATAAATTTCCTTGGATAACGGATCATTGATCGTTTCGCTCGAAAAGTTGGTATACGCCGGAATAAATTGAAACTCATCGACGATTGCTGTCATCGCCTGATCATCCGTATACATCCATGTTAAAAATTCGATCGACGCCTCAATGACTGCTTGATCTTTATCCTTATTGACCCCCCAATACCAAGCTGGCCCCGCCACGATGTTGCTTTCTCCCGATGCTTCGATTTGCATAGGAAGAATCCCTAGTTTTTCTTTCGTGAACGTCTCATCTAAGCTATCTAATGTTGGTACGATCCAATTTCCTTGATGGATGATAGCCACTTTTTCACTGGCAAATAATTCTTCAACAGATGTACTGTAATCCATTGCCTCCATTGGTTGTGCATTGTACTTAATGACCAAGTCGGTGTAGTTTTTCATTTGCTCGGCATAATCTACGCTTAATTCCGGTGCTTCATAGGTCATTTCTAAGCTGTTCTCAAACTCCGGAGCAAGAAAATTTGAACTATATTGACTGGATACCCACGTTTCTGCCCCGCTAAAACCAAATACGCCTTGTAGCCCAAGTTCATCTTTTTTACTATCCAATAATTGAACGGCTTCTTCAAATGCCTCAAATGAGTTGATCGATCCACTATCGATCCCAGCTTGTTTAAAAAAATCCTGGTTGATCAACCAGCCATATCCTTCGATATTCATCGGTACCCCATAGACCGTCTCGTCGAGTGTAGCCCCCTCTAATGTCCCCTCAATTGCTTGTTTTGCTAACGTCGTTTCCCCAAGATCATAGAGTTTATGTTGCCAAATCTGCGTATCTGCTAATCCACCTAACATAAAGATATCCGGTTCATCTCCTGAGGAAAACTTCGATTGTAATGCTGCCGTCGCATCAGTTCCTCCCCCAACCGTCGTCAAGTTGATCTTGATTTGTGGATGGTCTTTCTCGAAAGCCTCCACTAAGACATCCATTTGCTCGGCTGTTTCTGTCTTGATATTGAAAATCTCTAATGTTACACTACCATCATCTGAAGACCCGCTTTGTGCCGTCCCGCAGCCAGTAATTCCTAACACCATGATAAAAGCAAGTATTAAAAATCCTCTTTGTTTCTTCATGATTATTCCTCCTCTTCTTATTCACAAATTGATTATATTGATATTTACAACGGTATGTAATCGCTATCTTAATCAAAATACTTTGTAATATTGATCAAAATGGAGGAAATGTGATGTTTAGACCAAACGATATTTTTACCCCCAATCCTAGTCAACAAGATATTGATACCACGCTAAAGGAAATGACCGAACATGGGAATAGTTTGTTTCCAATTGCCGTTCACTATACGAATCACCCAGCCTATCAGGAAAATATGATCCATCCCCATTGGCATCGAGAACTAGAGATTCTTTATGTCTATCAAGGACTCATGGAAGTGAAAATAGAAGGAGTATCTTACGTTGTTCACGAAGGAGAGGTTGTGTTTATTCCTGCGAATCAACTACATGAAGCACGCAATCACCAAGTGAATGCCTGCGCTTTTTTTGCCATCGTGTTTGATGCTTCATTCGTTGAAAGTCGTGTTTCCGATCATATCCAGCAAACTTATCTTGATCCATTGCTTCATTCAACAGAGCAAGCAGCGATCCATTTTACAAATGATTGCTCAGATATTTTGGAGATCCAACAACTTGTTATCACGATCATTGATACATTTGCCTTGAAAGAATCTCGCTTTGAACTGACGATCAAAGCACAATTATTCTTACTGCTCAAACATTTTTCGCGCTGCAGTGCTCAGGTAAATCCTACAAAATTAGTTGCTAGTAAAAACAAACTCAACACCTATCGCTGTAAAAAAATCATTCTATACCTTGAAGAAAATTACCAAAACACCATCACTCTTGAAGCAATCAGTGGTCATATTGGCTATAGCAAAGAGCATTTCTGTCGTTTCTTTAAAAAACATTTCCGTATGACTTTTTTTACGTATCTAAATCAAATGCGCATCAAAAAAGCCGAATACCTGTTACTGCATACTGAGTTGAAAATCATCGATATTGCCTTGGAAGCTGGTTTTGAAGACGCGAATTATTTCAGTAGCCTTTTTAAACGTGAGACCCAAATGACTCCGTCAAATTATCGAAAAAAAAACGCAAAAAATCATTGATTTTGCGCTTGATTTGTTAGTTGAACAATGGTTACGAGAAAAGATCTATTCTAAAACAGCAACATCTTGTATAGACGATATCTTTGATTTATTTGTCAACTCTTCTTACTTTCACTGTCAATAGAAACTAATTCATCTTGTTTCGCTAATTTGAAATATTTTCTTATCGTATCAGCTATATTCCACTCACGGAATAAGCGACTTTGTATTTCACTTACTTTGCGAACTGAGCTGAAAATAACAATATAAAGAAAAACTCATCTTTCTATAGAGTTAGATATAAGAGTGACTACGATTGGTTTAAAATCAATAAGCGTATATACTAAAGGGGAGAAGACTATGACAATTAAAGAAAGAAAATTCAGAGAAGCGGGGAACTCAGTAGTGTTAACTATTTCAAAGGAGTTTCTCAAAGAAAATGGGTTAAATCCTGGAGATGCGGTTTTTTTAGATGAAGAGAAACTTCGAGCAGCAATTATAAAAAAACAAACCTTATCTGATGAAATTGATGTAGTTATATCTCAAGCATTCACTGAATATGATACTACTTTTAGAGAGCGTGTTGATACATAAGTATTTATTACCTGGAAGCCAAAGATATTATAAAAATGAATGTGATCCAAATAAAAAAATACTCTCCTAATGAACCGATTGGTGTAAAGGACGCAAATGCTTTAGAAATGTGTGTAGGGCAACTTCAAGCCTCAGCTTTTGGTGAAGAGGTGTGTCCTTCGATTTATGAAAAAGTAGCTATCCTACTTATACAATTGATAAAGAAACATCCTTTTCACAATGCAAATAAACGTACTGCTTTCTTAGCTACTTTTGTTTTTTGAAAATCAATAGACAACTGTTAGCTATTGATCAAAAAGATGCTGTAAATTTAGTGGTATATATTGCTACATATGATAAGGATGTTGACCAACTAAAATATCAAGTGATTAACACTATAAAGACACATACGAAACCCATTTAAGGAGTGGCTGTATGTGTCTTTATAAGTGTTATTAGCTGCTATAGCGAAAGGATTGTAGTAAATTACAAATCGCTATAATTCCAACTATAGAGAACTTAGTTTATTAGATAAAATAAATGTAACGGAAATAAGAAGCTTATTGTCATTAAAATTAATGATAGCAATAGAGAAAGGTATCTCTCTACAGATAACCATACCTGCAGAAGTCAAAATTGATTCCAAGCATACGGTTAATTTAGTTCGTATACTTGGTATTGTCTTAGATAACGCAACAGAAGGAGCTGCTGTGACAAAAAAGAAAAAAATTGAATTGTTAATTTTAAAGAAGAAAAATTCGTTAGTTATTCGAGTAGTTAATACAACTATCAATAAACTTCCACTTAACCAATTAAAACAAAAGGGTTTTTCTACGAAGAGCAATCCTAAAAATGAAGGACTGGATCTGCATATCCTGGATAATTTAGCAAAAACGAACCCTTATCTATTGATTGAAACTTCAATTGAAAATCAGCGTTTTTCTCAAACAATTTATATACAAACACATTAAAAGGAGCTTTTTAATGATTCCAATATATATATGTGAAGATGATCCGAAACAACTTGAGATGATAACTACTGTCATCAAGAATCGAATCATGATCGAAAACTTAGGTTGCTATATCCATTTCGTTACTTCAAATTCCCAAGATTTACTCACAAGTGTTCAAATAAATACATCTCCTTTGAGTATTTATTTTTAGATATCGAATTGAAAGACAGTGAATTGAATGGGATTGAAGATAGAAACCATCACTTTATTCGTTGCCATAGATTATTTGTAGTAAATACCCAGAATATCCAAATGATTAATAAAAAGATACGGGAAGTTACTTTAGAAAACGGGGACATTATTCCAGTATCCATTCGTGGTCTGAAAAAACTAATTACTTGAAAATTAAATTCAATTGACTATTTACATATTTACAGAAAATACCACACAGACTGAAGTGATCATTCAGTCTGTGTGGTATTAGTAATTTCAACAAAAAAATTTTATTATTTAGAGCCTAATATTAGTATATTTCCTGTGAATTATTGCGAATTAATTCAAAAAATAAATTGAATAATTTAATATAGTAGCAAATATTACCCATAGATAGTAGGGAATCATTAATAGCATAGCTTTCCGACTATTCATCCACAATTGATAGAGTAAAATCGTTAAGAAAACTAAAAGTAAGCTGATATCAATAGCTGCAATAAAGCTATTCTTCAAATTAAAGAATAATATCGTCCATAAAAAATTACAAATAAACTGAATCGCAAATAGGAGTAATAATCTGCCTTTCATTTTTGTAGAAGGTAGATTGATTATTAAATACAACGCGCCTCCCATCATAATATATAGAAGGGTCCACATCGGTCCGAATATCCAGCTAGGCGGTGCAAATGGCGGTAACTGTAAAGAATAATAATAGTCTTCTGGGTTGCCACTAAAAATACTTGATAAAAATCCTAACCCAACGATTCCTACAAGACATAACCATAAACGATAATCTTTTAAATAATTCATGTTTGAGAAAATTCCTTTCTATTATTTAATCACTTTCTATCAACTTTTTTTCATCATCTTATCTTTATTGAGTAGAAACTTCAGCGGTTAAATGATATATGTTTCTTTTAACCTATTCACAATATTTCCTTCCTTTAAGAAAATTATAATATGAATATAAAAGGATAAACTATTTTTTTCATAAAGTGTTCTTTTTAGAGCATAATCGTATCTTACTCAAAATTTCATTCATTAAATATGAATTATCCTACTAAGTAAAAATGATTTATATTAATGATTTATGTAAGTTCAAACTTGAACCTTCTAAACAAACTAAAACGAGTTTCCCTGAATCTACTCCTATACAAAGAAAGGAAAGAGAACGATTCTCTTTCCTTTAATTACCAGGAACTGCACTTAATTCCCATGTCAGCTTGGTCGAATAACTAGTTGCTTCTGGATTTGTCCCTCCAGGGACATAGAGACCGACACTTTTATCTGCCGTTTGTTGATCCCCAAAACGATAGATCCACGTTCCTGTACCAGATTCTCCGTTTGCTTGTATGAGTACTTTCCTTGTATTTGGTACGATTCTTTGTACAGGTTCTTCCTGTAGTTCAGGTTTAGTCCCGCCTTGTGCAGTCACTAGTTCTTGATTGAATAACTGGATTTCAGACCCAATCAATTCATGTCCGCTTTCATTACGGAATTGTCCGTTCTGAGTAACTGATAATTGCCATCCATTGCGCTCATTGGCGACACGACGGTCACTGATCTGCACATAGTTTGGACGCTCTTTCGTCTCGTTAACCGTTCCATCTTCATTTAATAACCGTTGTGGTTGGGCGTAATACGTTTGATCACTAACAGATATTTTTTGTGTCTCAAAGTTAAATTGGGACACAAAATCTAGACTCAAACGTCCTTGATCTTCTGGGATTTCTGGTTTATTCTCCGGTTCAACTTCCGTTTCAGGATCTAATGGATCCACAGGTGCCACCACAATTTTTTCCTCTACCATTGTACTAGCGGTATCATTTTTCCCATTCAAAAAAGCATAGGCTGTCACGGTATTTCCAGCAGTGAATCGTCGATCTTCCGGTAATTCATAGCGATAATCCCCATTCTCATCTGCCGTTGTATGATACTTTTCACTTTCAGAAATATCCGGTGAAGTAATAGAGCCTGCAGGAATCGCCGGATCGCCTGAGAAGCGGATCACACTATTAGGATTCGCCTTTCCAGTAATCGTATGAGAATTCACTTCCTTCGGATCTTCTGTTAACGGATCAATCGTGACTTCGACATCTGGTATTTTTTCAAATAAAATACGTTGGACATTTTGCGTAGTGAAATATTGCTTAAAACTATCTGCTGTTTCTTGTGCAATCGAAGAAACAGTCTCAATTCGAGGAACTACTCCTGTATAGCGTAGATTCAAATTGAAGATAGGTGTCCATGAATGATCGGGTATCACTTCAAAATTCCCTCTTGCCCATTGTTTTACTGATTGAACATCGATATCTAATAACCCAGTGTTTCCTGCGATATTAATCAATCCGTTGGCGGTTGACGTTCCGGCAATCGTTCCAGTTCGTTCCAAATTGACTTCTTGAGCATCAGAAAATTCAAAGGTTGAACCAGTAGAAGCGAAGTACATTAAATTTTGAGCGTTTGAAGTACTGTCACTTTTTATATTCAAGGTAGCATCTTTGCCGATGGATACCGTTGCATTTCCATTAACATGTAAAATATTCGATGGTGAGGCAGCCATTTCAGTGGCAACAATATTCAGTGTACTCCCGCTTTCTACTAGTAGATTACTTCCTGCCGCCATCCAAATAATATTATATAGGGCACCATTAGCATTCGCCTTTGTTCCTTGAGAATCGATGGTAAGGACGCCTTTTTCTTTTATTCTGAGCGATGAGTTGGCAGTACGTAAAGAAATTGCTGATCTTAAATTTTGTGGCACTAAGTTCAGCTTTGCGCCCTCATCTATTTCAACACTGCCTCTTCGAACGAGTAAACTTGTGCCATCAGCTTCGCCAGCATTTCCTTTTGATACAGCATTTAAAGATGAATTTTTTTCCATTCTAAAGTTGTTATTGGGGTGTACAACTCCTCCTAAATCTAAATTACCTGCGCTAATTGTTTCTAATTCAACCTCAGCATCTTCAAGTATCGTTAAATTTGAAGCATAGATATTCGTTTGATCTAGTGCATTGATGCGCCACGTACCAAAAGCGGAGGTATACGCTGATACCTGTTTACTACTTGATTTACCTGAAAATTTAATACTACTATAAGGTGAATGAATCAGTTGATTTCCGTAGTTCGTAATATTATGGTAAGTAATTTGACTAGCAGTTTGATTCGTCACGTTCAAATCATTGAAAGTCAACGGTCCATAATAGTTTCCGTGGTATATCTCTAAATCTTTTAACGTGATATTCCAAGGAGTTGAAGAATTAGCCGTAATATTGTTAAAACATAAAGTGATTGCGCGAAAATCAATTTGATGACCATTTCCTTCGACCGTTAGATTTCTAGAGATATTAGCTACATTAAGATAGACAAATGCTGTCCCACCATTAGGGTTACTCGTTCCACCTGTTGTAATATCCGTTAGATTGAGTCGAGGATTATCTGGTGTTTGGAAATCAGAAACAACATTAATCGTTGTTATTGACGGATCTACAAATGCACGGATAAACTCTTCCCAATTCGCCACATCTTGGACACTCGCTTCTTTTGTTGAACGAGCGCTTTCTGTTACTTGTTCTGGATCATTTTGCGAATTATCTATGGTTGATGATTTTTCATCACTTGATACACTCGCTTCTTCTTCGACTGTTGATTCTTCGGTCTTCGCTGTTTCTTTTTCTTCCGAGGAAGTGACTTCTTGTTCACTGGGTTGTTGGCTCTCCTCTGATTGAATGTTAAGCGTCATTTTTGATTCTCCGACAGCTATCTCATAGGCTCCTGCTTTTTCTACAACTAGTGGAATGGAAAAGATCATTTGTGGAGAATTCGTCCGTACTTGCCACTGGCTTCCTTCTATATTAGTGAACTTACTATCAGCAGATTGCTTGTCTTCTACGATACTGACTCCCTCTGGGAGATTCAACACAAATTCGGAAACATCTTGACTGGAACGTACGACTAATTGAAACTGTTTATTTGCTATAGATGGCTCTTGATTTTCTTCGAATGAAAAAATAGGCGCCTTTGTTTCTGTTGTACTGGTCAGTGGATCCATCAATTCTGATTCTCTCGATAGTTCCACAGAATTCTCAATGGCAGACACAGGCATACTCGTTGAAATCACTGAGAAAAAGAGCGAAGGAAAACAAAGAAGACTAACACTTGCCACAATCAAGACTTTTTTAATTTTCATCTCACTGGTCCTCCTTATTTTTAGCTCTTTGCTTCTTAATAAGTAACCAAACAATAATCAACAATAAGAAAAGAATCAGGATGACCGCGGCAACGAGCCACCAATTAATACTCGTATCAATTGTGACATCTTGCTGATTCAACGCTCGGGCTGTATCTGCTTCAATGGTAAATTTCCGTTCCCATTGCCATTCCTCTTCTCCTGAACGTGCCGTCATTTTCAACACGTAGTCGCCACTTCGAAAGCGATCCCCTTCTAAAGAGATGGGGAAGTTGAAATTAGAATTAGGTGCCATTTGCATCTGTTCTTGCTTAGCTCGATAGAGAATATCGTTCTCCCCTTCTTTTTGTACCGTTGCTTCTACTTCTAAATGATTGACAAAGGTAGGTGTAAAGTTCTGTAAGTTCGCACTGATAACATTGCGATAGTTGAGTTGATCGGCAAAGACATCCAATAAATCTAAATCAGGTTTTACGGCAGAGCGATCATTACTCACCACCACACCTATGACATAGGCAAATTCATTTTTGATCGCCACTCCTTCTCCACTTGTTTCTGTTTCCTGTGGCTTTTCTTTCACCTCTGCAATTCTTAAGCCTCCCGCTAAAAATCCTGAAAAAGCTTCTTTAGGCATATTTAGCATTACTTTGACAGTCTTTGTTTCGTTTCCTGCAAGCTCAATAGGGACTGGGGGTTCAATTAAGTCTGCCAAAGAATAGGGTAAGGTTGGGTCTGCCTTTTCGGCATCTTTACCATATTCCACCACTCCTTGGACATTAGTAAATGCCGTATGAGCCGTGATTTCAATCGTCTTTGCTTGATCATTAGCATTTTGAATTTTCAGTGTCAATTCCTCTGTACTTCCAGGTTCACTGTTAAGGTCGAAGTAACGGCCACTTCCTTCTACTTGACTCTCTGGAAACTCTGGGGTGACATAAAAACTTAAATTTTCTTCTGCAGAAACAAGAATTGGAGAGAACAAAAACGCTAACATAATAAGTAATAGTCCACTCCATTGAATCCTCCTCTTTATTTGATATGTCGTACTTTTTATCATCAAACACACTCCTTCGATGTTTCATTCAAAAAAGCAGCGCTACATATTTATGTAACGCTACTTTAGTCATGTGCGACTTACGCCCTAATCCATCATTAGATACATAAATCTATTAGGCTCCTACATCGCTACCTGGTGTAGTCGTTAATTCCCATGTCAATGTTGAGGTATAGGTGGTCGCGTCTTTGGCTGACGCGCCGGGTACAGATAATTGAATGGCATTATTTGTCACAGGTGCTTTTGGATCTGCCTCAAATTGGGCATCTAAGTCTGCTTGATTTCCCCAAACAACAGATGAACGCCCCGCTCCTTTACTTGACTCAGCGGTCATAACTGAAACTGCACCACTATTAGGCAACAATTCCAAATTATTTGCATGTGCAGCTGGAGCTAACTCCTGATTGTTCCCCGTGTATTGAATTTGGGGATCCTTTAAAGTGACTTTGGCTCCTCTCAAGACAGCGTTTTGCGTATTTTCCGCTTGAAAGTCACTTAGACTGACTTTCAAATCCCAGCCTGCATTGCTTCCTCTAGTATCAGAAACTTGTGCAAAACTGATAAAAGGAACTTTATTTTCATCACCAGTCGTTCCGGTCTTCTGTTGTCTTTCTGCTACCATATTGTACGTTTGATCTTGATTTGAAATCACTTGTGAACCAAAATTCATTGTCGCAGCCTTTACAATTGACAAAGGACCCGTGGTTCCGGGTACTTCTGGTTCAATCTCTACATCTGGTTCTTCTACTGGTGGAACAACGATTTCTGGTTCGTCTGTACTAGGTGTAAATTCGATATTTCCGTTGGTCGTCACTTGACGAGTCTCGTCGGCAAACGCAGAAATTGCTCCTCCGGCGAAAATAGTAGTTGATAATGTTGCAATGGTTGCTAATCTAACGAATTTCATATATTTAAATCCTACTTTCTTTGATTGTTTTTTTCTTTTTGTTTTTTCCAAAACCAAAAGCCAAGTATGACTACGATGATCAGAATGCCCAATATTTTCCAAGCACTCATCTGACTCTCGTTCGTTTGAGGGAATTTTTTATGTTCACTCTTTCGCACTTCTGATGGTGATTGAACAATTTCTTTGGGAAAGCTTGGTTTTACCTCAACTTCTGGTGCTGGCTCTGGTATTCCTGGTGTTTCATATACCCCAGTAAAACCAATTGTTCCTTCAGTTTCCACCGAGTGTACTTCTGTCCCATGAACAACTAGTGGTGCATAAACTTGAATCAATACTATACCTATACTTAATATGCATCTTTTTAAGTGTTTCATACCCCTCCTCCTATATTCTTAGATGTCTCAAAAATCTTCGTTTTTAAGGAGACGAAAAAAAAGACATCCGATCGCATCAGATGTCTTGAAAAAGTGATTAAATTAGGTTTCCTATTAAAGAAGATAAATAACATGTTATCATTCTTAAAAACGAAGGTTTTTGAGAATTAAAAGTTAAGCCAATAACTATTATACATGACTTATACTTACATCATACTATACCAGAAATATTTTTCAAAATAAAGTGATATATTTCTTTGGTCACTTAAAAAATACTGGGTCCTAAGAACTAACTCAATTCAGAAAGATTCCTCTCTAGTTTTAAATAGCGATAAAAAGTTGATTGTTTAATCCCAGTTTTTTTACAAACTTCTGAGACAGATAATCCTTTTGTAAGGTGTAATGAGAGTGATTCTTGAAGAACGTCTTGATCTACCTTTGGTCGGCCACCAACCTTACCTCTTGCACGTGCAGAGTTTAATCCTTCAAGGGTCCTTTCAACAATAATATCTCTTTCAAATTGACTAAAAGCTTGGAAAACAGTGATCATTAATTTTCCCTGAGGAGTTTGAGTATCAAAATTTTCTTTTATACTGATTATTTTAACTCCTTTTTTTTCAAAAAAATAAACAAGGTTAATTAAATCTTTTGTGCTACGTCCAAATCGTGAGAAGCTTTCAATGACTATTTGATCACCGGTCTTTACACGTTTTTTTAGTTTATTTAGTTCTGGACGACTTGCACGGACACCACTGATTTTTTCAGTATATATTTTTTCGCAATGATAAGTTTCTAATAAATCTAACTGTCGCGATAGATCTTGTTGTTTAGTTGAAACTCGAGCATAGCCGTAAATTTTTCTAGTCATATAATTCCTCCAATAAGTTATCTAATAAAAAACTCATAATTATCAATAATATATTTATAGAATAGATATGAGTAGAGCCAATTATACAATGACTTAACTGTAAAAATGACTACTGTAATAAAAAAAGCATGCAACGAGTCGCTTATGGTTATCATAACTTTCTAAATTACCATGAATATTTTCCTTGATCTAGGGCTTAGTTTGCCAAAATCAATTCAGAACAAAAATAATCAATCGAAGTTTACTTCTACTTCGATTGATTAACTTTAAATTAGCATCGATTCCTCGAATTCGACTTTAGCTTTTTTGAAATCAAAGTACTTTTCAGATATCAAATCTTCGTAATCGTTTTTTTCTACCTGTTAAAGCTTCCAAGCATCTCTAGCTCCTGAGGACACTGGAATATCATTTGATAAGTCGTATAGTTGAAAAAAGACCTCATTTTGTACAATCGTCATAATCAGAAAAGATACAAAGGCCCAAATGATTTAGTTTATTCAATAATAAAGTATTGGTATGAAGCATTAGTAAATTCTTGAGTAACTCAATATTTCTACCTCCAAATTAAAGTCCTCTGTGGCTTAATACTCGCTGTTCATGATTATTGATCAATCGATAGGCATCCCCTTTTTGTGGATCTGTCATCATATGACGAATTTTCCATTGTCGTCCTTCAATTGGATTAGCTAATGGTCTCGCTCCTACCAGTCTATCACTATTTTGATCACAACCGGACAAAGAATGTAAATTTCCATATTGAATCCCATTAACATTTACATAAGGTAGTTTACTTTGAACTATGTGGGTACCTGACGCATCATCATACTTCAAGATTCATTTTCGTCTATCATGTTCAGTATCCTTAGTCATTTTAACTTCATCCCAATTTGTCTCCCATGTCCACGTGAGAGCATAAGAAGGATCATCTACACTTTTAATTTTTATTTCTCTGTTATCAAATAGTTCTCTATAGTCGATTCCACCGTTAGCCGATACAGTACCTGCATCTACATCATTACCTCCGGAGAATAAGCCGAAACTTGCACATGCCGCTGCACCTAATAAAAATTTTACACTAATTTCATTTTTTCTTTCCCATCTCGTTTGTATTGATAAATACTATTTGTATACTATTGCAACATGTTTTTTCTTAAAAGAAAAAACATCAAAACCAAGATATTCTAGGGGATTTATCAGGCAATGGATTAGCTCCTTGAGACATAATACCGTTTATCATATCAAAAAAAAGATCAAAAACTTTTTAAGTTTTTGATCTTTTTTCTTATGATCGATTTATTCTACTTCATACGTTGCTAATACTTGCAACGAATTCGATGAACCACCAGGTGTTCCACTGCTTAATTCGACGGAGATCACATCGCCAGATTTATAATCAATTGTTTTACTAACTTTTACGCTGTCCTCTGCTTTTTCACGTACCGATGCATAATAAACTTTGCCTTTATGGATTTCTGCGACATAGGCACCATTTTTACGAATGATCATTCGGTTGTTCCCTTCGAAGCTTGCACGATCAAAATCAACGTCTAGTCTGTTTCCTGTTAATTGAATATTCTTCACCGCATGTTCTAATAAAGAAGAATCCACTGCTAAATCTTCTTCTAATGTGATCGATTCTAACAAGCGCTTGCCTGTTGAGCTGTGTCCAGGTGAATTTGGTGCGGTATAGACTTCGATTACTTGTCCTTTGACACCGGAAATGCTACGACGTACTTGAATACCTTCATCGGTTTTGCTTGTAAATGAATAGTAAGCTTTGCCTTTGTAAGTTTCAAAATGGTAACGACCATCAACATAGACCATCAATCGTTCTGAAGTGTTAAAACGTTTTGCATCTAGATTTAAATACGCATAAGATTCACGATCTTGTGTTCCTACAGTCAATAAACTCGTTTCTGTTTTTTCTGGTTCTACTTGGATATTGTCAAATTTCGCCCAGCCATTTCCTGTTGAAGAGAAACGAATAATGTATGTATTGTCTGTTTCAGGTGTAGTAAATGTAAATTCTCTACGTGTCCAGTTTTCATTGTTGTGTGATGTTTCTTCTAACGAAATAAAACCCTCATCATGATTCATCGTACCAAATTCAACTTTTGCTGGAAAATCAGCGCTACCTGCCACATCATAGCCGAATGTATACGTCGTGTTTGGTTTCAATGCCAAATATTGATGAATGTTTTCTCCGTAAGTGGCAACCACATATTTATTCCCACTTAGCTCTTCGATTGTTGGATTCTGTGTACCTGGACTTGACACGATCCAATGGTTCAAACCAGCATTGAAATCACCTTTTTTAATCGTTAACTCTTCTTCTACCTGATTACTAACATTCGCCGAATCATCTGTTGATTGGCTTGTCGCAGAAGTCACGACCGGACCTCCTAACGTAAGAAGTAACATGCTTGTTGCCGCAATTTTTTTCAAATTATTTTTTTTCATCTCAAGCTCCTTATTTATTTTTTTAGCGGATAGTTCGTTATATAGTGAACTATATAACATAATCTATCTCGCTCTTTAAAAAGAATAACTGATAAATATCTCAACAAGAAAACACTTTTTTCTGGAAAAATATTTTTATGGAAACATAACAATAGAAAAAATGTGTAATGTATAATAACTGCAAAAAATAATGAAGACTCAGAAAAAAATCACTGAGCTACTAGGTTTATCAAATGATTTTAATTATTCCTCTGCTTGGATAAAATAAAAGAATACAGCACAAGGCTGTATTCTTTTATTTTATTTTAGAAATCATCTGATACGATCAATCTATCAGAACATAACCCCCGAAGGCGTCAGTCATAATATTTTTTGTTATGGTTAGCACATTGTTTAAAATGCTGGGATATTTGAGCCTTTTGAATTATTTTTGATGTAGTCAGCGACTTCTGGTGTCGTCATCGCTTCTTTCAACACCTTGATTTTCTCGCTATCTTTTTCTTCCTCTCGAGTGACTAATTGCAACGCATAATGTTTGCTTGCTGCTTCGTCTTCAAGTAACAAAGCATCTTCTGTCGTCAAATTGGCTGGCTCCAAATATGCTGGATAACAAAAAACCATCGCAATATCACTTTCGTCATAAGCTTTTACTAGATTCAAAAGATCAATACTTTCAAAAGTAAGATTTTTATGATTCTCTACAATATCTGCGACTGTACCATCAAAACCAATTCCGTCTTTCAATTGAATGATCCCATTCTCATTCAAAATCGCTAACGCACGACCTTCATTTGTTGGATCGCTCGGAATGCCCACTTTTGCGTTTTCTGGCAAATCATTGACATCATCATATTCTTTTGAATAAAATCCGCCAGCAAAATAATAGATTGGTTGGACTGCTACTAAATCAGCATCTTTTTCTTGATTGAATCGTTCCATAAAGGGTTCGTGTTGCGCAAAGTTTGCATCTGCTTCCTTATGTTGGACGGCATCATTATAAGCAACATTATCACTGACTTCCATGATGTTGATCGTGTAGCCTGATTTTTCTACCTCTTTTTTGGCAATTTCTAGAATATCTTTTGAGGACTCCAATTGAACTGCTACAGTGATTTCTTTTTCACTTTCTGCGGTTTCATTGCTTCCACCACAGGCTGCTAAGACTAGAACTCCAACTAAAGCAAACGCAAATAAATAAAACTTTTTCATAACTTTTCTCCTACTTTCGTTTATCTAATGATTGTGCAACAAAATTTCCAAACATTTGTAAAATGAAGACCAAAGCGATCATGATCACAATAGCAACATACATGACCCCATACTCATACCGTTGGTAGCCGACACGAACAGCAAAATCACCGATCCCACCACCACCTACGACACCCATGACGGTGGAATAAGAGATCATACTTACTGTTGTCGTAGTATAAGCCAACACTAAGCCACTTCGCGCTTCAACAAATAAGAAGTGCCAGATGTATTGAAATCTGGAAGCGCCTAAAGAATTCGATAAGGCATAGATCTCTTCAGGTACATCTAACAACACTTGCTCAACTAAGCGAGCGAAAATCGCGACCGCCACAATACTGAGTGGTATGGATGAAGGAACAGGACCAAAGGCCCTTCCTAAAATCGAGCGCGTGACTGGAATCAAAGCGATCACTAATAAAAGATAAGGAAACGAGCGAACGACTGTCACAATAAAGTTGAGCAACCAGTATAACCAAGGATGGGCCCCTCTGACCTTGGGATTTGTCAAATATAGACCTAGTCCTACTGGCAAACCTCCCAATACACAAACAAACATGGAAATCGCCATCATGATGCCCGTTTCTTTCAAACTATTGATTAGAGACGGCCAATATTCAATCAATGCTGTGGGCAAGTTCATCAGTCAAACTCCTTTTTATTTTTTCAAAATAGGTTAGTTCCTCTTCCTCGTAGTGCTTTGGGTCATTCGTCAATTCACCGATCAGATGACCGTTTTCCATGACTAAGATTCGTTTACATAAGCGTTTGACGGTTTCCAGTTCATGACTAACAAAAAAAATAGTCGGTTGAAACTCGGCATGTGTTTTATGTAATAAACGAACCACGCTTTCTGTATTTTCTTCGTCTAAAGAACTCGTTGCTTCATCACAAAGTAACAAATGTGGATCTCTACTTAACGCTCTTGCAATAGAAACCCGTTGTCTTTCTCCGCCAGAAAGTTTGACTGGATAGCTTTCTGCTTTATGTCTCATGCCAACAAAATCGAGTAGATCATTGATTTTTTTAGGATCTTTCTTCCTCTGTAGCTTTAAAGGTAATGCGATATTTTCATAAACACGTAAATTTTCAAGTAGATTATGATGTTGAAAAATCATGCCTATTTTTTGTTGTTGCTGCCGGCGCTCTTTTTTTGATAATGACTGAACATCTACACCATTTAGTTTGATTGTGCCTTCAGTAGGCGTTTCCATCAAATTCAATAAACGTAACAAGGTCGATTTTCCAGAACCACTTTTCCCAACGATCCCGATCACTTCCCCTTGTTTTACAGTAAAACTAATCTTATGCAACGACTTGGTCTTTTCATACTGCTTCGACACATTTACTAGCTCGATCACATTTTTCCTCCAGTCTATACATGCAATTAATAGATTAACACAAAGAAAAAAACTGTATTAATTTTATTGCTAATAAAAGATTTATCTGAATTTTTAAAAGAGTAAATAAAGTACAAAAATATCTATTTTTATAATCCATTAAAAGAAAGGAAAAAGCAACTTTTTTACTCACAAATAAATAAGCACTGTTTTTATTTCTGTACTAGTAAATTTAGAAAAGATAGCTTGGTTATTCATTTTCGACCAGTCTATCTTGCGCTTAAAATATATTTTTTATGGTGAACTCAATAATTTATCAAATCTAAAAACAAATTGATTTAGTATACTATTTTTTTTAATTTGAGAAAAAATAATAAATAGAACGGAAGGAAAAAGATGTTATACTCTGGATAATGGATAGCTCAGTAATACAATATAGATTGGTTCGTTATCTTATATTGTATCAAAAATTAGATTATTGATAAACGAACGAATAACAGCTATCCTGGATACAATTATTGTGGATGAAACAATTGGGACTAAAAATTGTTTGGGGAAGTAGTTTTTAGTACTTTTCGTCCATACGTGTCAATGGCGCCAATCTCTCAGGAGGAGAAAAGCAACGTGTGTTTATTGCTCGCATGATGCTCCAAGACAGCAAGATATGGATTCTAGATGAAAGTACTAGTAGTATCTACAAAGACTCTGCGGATGCCATCTTTGACACACTCATGAACGTAAGACAAAGCAAAATCATTTTATTCACCTCTCACGACAAGGAAAATAAAAATTTTGCCAATAAATTCATTCAAATCTCTTCTCGTGTAGAAACGATTGTATAGATCTATCCTCCGTCCTCTTCAAAAAACAAGTAAGGATCCACAAAAATCCAATGAACGTCTTTTGTGGATTCCTGCTTTTATTTGCGTTAAATATTTTTCTTTCGGACTAATAATAAAATTGTTATTCTTTCTTTTCTAACACTACTGCTGGTGTTGGCGAGTTCTTATCGGCGAGTCTTATCGGCGAGTTCTCATCATAAGGACTTCCTTTTACATCCCCGTAAAACCTACTAACAACAAAACCAGCAGCTTCCATTTCTTTTTGCAGAATTTCTTTGGTAAAATACGTCATCCATAGATAATAATTTTTATTTTCATTATATGTAGTTTTCTCATGATGCCATTTCCAATTTTTTTAGAAAAACCCTTTCCATCGTGCTATACTCTAAAGAAAAAGAATCTTGAGGTAAATACATGGCTATCTTTGAAAGTCTTAACTTAAATAAATTGTCGGCCGTTGAACAAGAGATTTACCGGTTTATCGTTAACAACCTTGAGAAAATTCCTTATATGCGGGTACGAGATATTGCGACGGATGCGCATGTTTCTTCAACCTCTGTCTTTCGTTTTATCCAAAAAGTCGGCTTTGATTCATTTCCAGAATTTCGTTTTTATATTAAAAATCATTTGGAAAAAGCCCATTATGAAACAGATGACAAGCAATTAGTGTTAGAAGAACGAATCAATCAGTTGAACATGACTATTTTTCATCCCGATATTGAATATCAAATCAAAAAAATGGCAACCACATTGCGTCAAGCTGATTTTATCCTATTTATGGGTATGGGGGCTTCGGGAGCATTAGCGCAATATGTGGCACGAAAATTAGCGAACATCGGTTACTTTTGTATTAGCTTAGATGAACTGACTTATCCGATTCGTAGTTTTTTGCGTCCAGATCAAAAAAATGCGTTAGTCTTTTTGAGTGTTTCAGGTGAAACAAAAGAACTGATCGAAGTAATTTCAGGTTTAGCTCATGCTGATAGCGTGCATAAGTATTGTATTACCGCTCATAAAGAAAGTTCATTGGCCCAATTATGTGATTACTCAATTGACTATGCCATTAAAGAAGAACGGAAAGACATCTTTCTTGATTTGACTAGTCAGCTACCTTCCATGGCGATCCTTGAAACATTGATCGGTTATTTAAAGGATGAATGATTCACCACTCAATTTGGAACGCTATGTTCCTACCACGAAATAATTTTCATTGTTCCAAATTTTTATCCTAAATAAGAATGCGCTTACTTTTCTTTCACACCTTTCGCTATAATGAACCTATCATATAGCGAAAGGTGTTATTCTTATGCAAAAATTCAATGATTTATTAGATTGAAGCCTTGTTCCTATTGCAACACGGTTAAACAACCAACGACATATTGCAGCCGTTCGAGATGCGTTCATGCTTATTTTCCCATTGACGATTTCGTCTTCATTAGTGATCTTAGTCAATAATATTTTATTTTCAAAAGACAGTTTTATCGTGCAATTATTTCAACTTTCACGTATCTTTCCAAATTTAGAAAGTGCGCAACAAGTCCTTGCTTCTGTAGCAAATGGCACAATCAATATCATGAGTTTGTTTATTGCTTTTTTAGTCGCTCAGCTTTTGGCAAAACATTTCGAAGCTGATGCAACCTTAGTTGGACTAACTAGTGTCGCTTGCTTTATGATCTTTTACCCTACTTCTTTTGCAGTCGATGAAATGAATGTCATCTCGACGCAATATTTGGGTGCTCAAGGTTTATTCGTTGCGATGATTGTCGCTTGCTTGGTTGGAGAATTCTTACCAAAATTATTCAAAGTCAAGAAATTACAAATCAAGATGCCTGAACTCGTTCCACCAGCTGTTTCTCGCTCTTTTTCTGGGATGATCCCAATCATTATCGTTGTTTCTATGTCAGCTTTGATCAACTTCTTCGTTTTGATGATCGCGCCTAAAGGAATCAACGAGTTGATTTATGCCGGTATCCAAGCACCTTTACGTGACTTAGGTGGGAATGTGTTTGGTGTCCTACTCTTAGCTTTTATTCAGACACTGCTATTTTCTATTGGTATTCATGGTCCAAACACATTGAATGCTGTTCGTTCAGCAATTTTTACCGAGCAAGACTTAGCCAATCTTCAATTCATCAATGATGGTGGTTCGCTGTGGGATGTCCCTTACAAAGAAACTTGGGGCATCTTGAATGATATGTTTGCAAACATGGGTGGAACGGGTATGACCTTAGGCTTGATCATTGCGATTTTTATTGCTTCACGACGACCTGAATATCGCGAAATCGCCAAACTATCTTTTGTACCAGGCATTTTCCAAATCAATGAGCCGATGATTTTTGGACTACCGATCGTCTTAAATCCAATTATGATCATTCCTTTTGTCTTAACACCGATGGTCAATATTCTGGTCGGTTACTTCGTCACAGTCGTCTGGCCAATCATGCCATCACCAGCAATTGGTTTACCTTGGACCACACCAGGGATCATCAATTTGTTTTTAGGAACTGGTGGGAATATCATGGGAATTGTAATAGGCGTACTTTGTTTAGTGATTTCCGTTTTGATTTACCTACCTTTTGTCATGGCTTCCAACCGCGCACAACGCACAGAGATATAACTTAAGAATCAATGAAACTTAGGAGGAATTTGTATGAATAGAGAGTTACCCAAAGATTTTTTATGGGGAGGCGCAATTGCTGCTCATCAAGCAGAAGGTGCTTGGAATATTGATGGACGAGGTCCGAGTATCGCTGACGTTATGTCTGCTGGCGGAAATGGGATTCCGCGGAAGATCACTAAAGGCGTCGTCGAAGGTGAATATTACCCAAACCACGAGGCCATTGATTTTTACCATCGTTACAAAGAAGACATCCAATTATTTAAAGAACTAGGCTTAAAATGTCTACGCACTTCTATTTCATGGAGTCGGATCTTTCCTACTGGTCAAGAAGAAACACCGAATGAACAAGGATTAAAATTTTACGATGATCTTTTTGATGAATGCTTAAAAAACGGGATCGAACCGGTAGTCACGTTGTCTCATTTTGAGATTCCTTATGCCATTTATGAAGATTTTGGTGGCTTTGCCAATAAAGCGGTCATTCCTTTATTTGTCAAATTTGCTCAGTGCGTATTTGACCGTTACAAAGACAAAGTAACTTACTGGATGACCTTCAATGAAATTAATAATCAGGCGGACGGACAAGAGCCCGTTCATGTTTGGACCAATTCAGCCATGATCATTGAAGATGACCAAGATAAAGAGGCCTTAGTATTCCAAGCAGGGGTCAACGAACTGATTGCCAGTGCTTGGGCTGTCAATGAAGGGAAAAAGATCAATCCCGATTTTCAGATTGGTTGTATGATGGCTTACGTTCCAATCTATCCCTACTCCTGTGCGCCAGAAGATATGATTGCTTCAGTCAAAGCAAATGAACGTCGTTTCTTCTACAGTGACGTCCATGTACGCGGAGAAATCCCTACCTACACAGAAAAGTATTGGGAACAAAAAGGGCTCACAATCGATATTAGCGAGAAAGAACGACAAATTTTACGTCAAGGAACTGTTGACTATATCGGTTTTAGCTATTATATGTCGGGAACGATTACAACTCTTCCCGATGTTGAGGGTAGACAAACAGAAGATATTCCTTCAGCAAAACTAGTTAAAAATCCTTATATTACTGCTTCTGATTGGGGCTGGCCGATTGATCCTGTTGGGTTGCGTTATGTATTGAATACGGTGTACCAGCGTTATGATCTTCCCCTGTTTATCGTTGAAAATGGTTTTGGTGCCTATGATCAGTTAACTGATTCAAATGAGATCCATGATGACTACCGGATCAATTATTTAAGAGAACACATCGAACAAATGAAAAAAGCAGTAGTTGAAGATGGCGTACCATTAATTGGTTATACACCTTGGGGAATCATCGATATCGTCAGCTTTGGCAGTGGTGAAATGGAAAAACGCTATGGCATGATCTATGTCGATAAAGATAATACCGGTAAAGGAACCTTACAACGTTTGAAAAAAGATTCCTTTGCTTGGTACCAACAAGTGATTGAAACAAATGGTGAACAGCTTTAGTAACGAACAAAGAAAGGCGATCCGACTTCATTGTCGTGATCGCCTTTCTTTGTTATGTTTCATATTTTTCTTTAACAACTGCTAAGTAATGTTGCAGACCAATATTCATTACCCAGGCTACGCCTAGACCAATGAAACTACCGATGACGATACCAATAAAACGATACTCAATCAATGAGATCAAGTACGTGTTCCTAACCAATGTCGAAAGCATTAATGCCATGGGGTTCAAGAAAATATTCGCCACTGCATAATTTCGGGCAACTAAAAACTGAGAAATACCATAGAGAAACGTAATTAAAAAAATCGTTTCAAGCTGGGAAAAAGGAATCAGTGATAAGACAGCCGATAGACACAACCCTAACATCGAACCAATCAAATATTGCACTTGCCGATGTTTCATCGCATCTAAATTCTCAGCCAATAAAATCGAGGCACAAGACAGTGTCAGCCAATAAGGATTTTTCATGTTCAAGCCATGGCTCACATAAACGGAAAGGAATAATGCAGCGCTGTAAAAAATCGAATCAATGATTACTAAAGGTTCTTGGTGAAAACGCTCCTTCAAGGATACCTTTATCACATCCTGTTCCGGACGTGAATCCATTTTTTTCGTTAGAAATGCAGCAATCAAAGCAAACACAACACCCATAAAGAAAAAAGAAGCTACTGTTGGCAAATGGGAAAATGGAACGGACATACTCGTTCCCATAGCCGCTAACATCGCAAAGAATAAGCCCCCTGGTTTAGAAATATGGAACAAACGCAAAATAAATCGACTGAAAAAAGCAACTGCTCCAACAGCAAATGGTTCAAGCCAGATGACATACGTCGACAATAGTCCTAATGTAAAGGCCAGTAATAGACCGCAACCAATCAAAAATAGGCGCTTTAGTAATTGCTTCATTGGAATGTTCTGGTAGTAAAAGAAGGTAAAGATACCTAGAGAAGAGAAACTTGAAATCAAAAAATTATGATTGATGTAACCGATCCATAAAACGAGAAAGATCAGCACCATCAGATTCATGATACGAAATGGATTTTCTTGAATTTTGTTAAATGTAAAATAAGATTTAACCATAAAAAACCTCCTTATTTTGAAATGTATATAAAAATCGTTTTCGCCTTAAGGATGTCTTGTCTATTTATATGAAGTATCAAAGAAATCAACTATTAGAAGTAAAAGGAGAGTTTTCCAGAGAAAAATTTAAACGAATTTACTTTATCTAGTATAACACCAATTTTCATCACTTAAACAAACAGAAATTCCCATCAAACATTAAATAACTAATTAAATATTATAATTGATTAATAATAACCACCATTATTTGTAATAATATAGATAGTTTTAGCTATCTAAAATTAAAAGCTTTTCATCTAGTCAAAGAATTTATGAAATCTACTTTATTTTTTTGTATTTTAAATTTATACTATGAAAGAAATCATTTTTAATAACAAAAAAAAATAAAAATTTATTGTTAAATAAAGTTTTTTTAATTTTAACATCAGGCATATACGTTGGAGAACACAGAAAGGACAAAAAGTAAGGAAAATGAAGAAAATTATTTTAATGATCAGTAGCTTGTTTGCATGTGTCGGTTTATTTTCTTTTATTCATTTTTTGAATTCTCCTGTTCGAGATGTTACCTCCAAAGCTGAAATGATCCAAACAGACGAAATTAAAATGGAATATGTTCCTACAAAAAATCAATTATTGAAAAGCATTGGTGACTCGGTCGATTTTTTAGGCATTTACGAAGTAACAGAAATCAATTTTAATGATACACCCCATATCGTGCTAACAAAAGAAGATGAAAATGAACTATCGTTTGAAATCAGAGTAACTGATCCAAAAGAGCAATCGTTCTCGATTCCAGCAATAAAATTCTCTCCACAAAATATTCATGTTTCTGATACATTTGGTATTGCGAAAAAAGATGATCGCTACTTTGCCTATAAAAACAATGTATCCATTGAAGGAGAACCTTACAACACACACTGATATACCCCGCAGGGGTAAATATAAATTTATATTTAGACTACAAAAAAGCAAACTGAAACGAAGGAATTCCTCTTCCTTTCAGTTTGCTTTTTTTTTGAGATCCAATGAATATCTGTCCATCCTCTAGTATCAGTTTATCTATGTTATTTAAAATAACAACAACAAGCAAATGCGATTGTTATCTAAATTCTTGATCTAATAATGAGTTATCCACTGTGGATAACTCATTGACTCTTCTATTTGTCCACAAAATCCGTCATCTTTGACCTTGTGACTGATCGAGCTTAGGTTTTTTTACTTCTTTGTATCGTCTATCCTTTAATCGTGACGATGACAGTAAGTAAAACTGACAACAGGAGAACGAGCAAATTACACCTCGATTGCTCTACATAAATAAGTACGGTAATAAAACTTGTAATGATTGCTGGATAAAATTTTTTCGTTTTCTCATATGCATCCCTCTTTAACTATCATTGTGCCTAAAAAATTCGATTGTTTTTTTATTTTTTACTTATGTTTCTGTTAAATTTTTTTATAATCGTTAAACGAGTCGAGAACATACAAGAAAAAACACAGAACAGGAAAGGAATGTTCCCTAACTATTCTGTGTCTTTTGATTGACTATTTTATTCAAGTATTTAGCGATAGTACGCTTCAATTTTACGACTTGGGATCAACCAAGTAACCAAAATCAAGATATTGACAATTAACACGGAGATGGGCGCGATCAAATATCCGAGAATCAATCCCACGACATTCAAACCAACAGATACGTAGGATTTACGATAATTGCCAAACAACTCTTTGATAGATACATTCTCGTCTTCCTCTGAGGCAACTAATGTCCTTGCTAACAAATAATACGTGAGATTAGCTCCTAATATCACTATACCATAGGTCATTTCGGGGACAAAGCTGTTACTGTATTCGCTGATCCATGAGGTAACGAAAGGAAGCAGTGACAGGAAAAAAATAAAAAAGCTATTCACCCAGAGCACTCGCCCATTCACTTTGTGGACGGCTTGAAACAAATGATGATGGTTATTCCAATAAATGCATAGGGTAAAGAAACTAATGATATAAATAAAAAAACGTGGCGCAAGTGCAACTAGCGCTTCTAGGGTATCTGAGTGTGGTTCATGTAGCTCCAAAACTAAAATCGTCATAATAATAGCGATCACGGCGTCTGTAAAGGCTTCTAATCGATTTTTCGGCATGACTTTCCGCTCCTTTCGCTTCATTTTATTCGTAACAAGGGCAAAAAAGCAACCTTTTCACACCAAAGTAGCAAGTAGAAATCGGGCTCTGGGTGGAGGCTAAGTCAAGCAATCCTTGCTATACTTACTATATAGAAAACAGCAAGCGTAACTTCTATTGAGAAGTTTATCAAACGAGAAAAGAGGCGATCATCATGCAAAAAAGAAATACGTTTCAAACAATCATTCTATTAGTGATAGGTTTCGTCGTAGCTAGCTTTGTCCTTAATCTATTCGTTGGCGTGATCAGTGGTTTATTATGGTTAGGTATTAAATTATTGATTCCAGCAGCAATTGCGATTTGGTTAGTCCGTTGGATCACTCGCACCACGCAACAAAGAAAATACTACTAATAGTAAATTCCTATATGAAAAGCAAAAAGAGACAGAAATTTTCTGCCTCTTTTTTTATATCTTTCAAATGATATATCATTTATCCTAATGCAACATCTAAGATCATCATGATAATAAAACCAGTCATAACACCAAAAACTGCATAGTGTCGTTTACTTGAAAGTGTTTGTTGCGCTTCAGGAATCAATTCCTCCACGACGACGTAAATCATTGCACCTGCAGCAAAAGCCAAAGCATAAGGTAGTAAGACTGCAACTTTTGTCACTAAGATTGCCCCGATGACTCCAGCAATCGGTTCGACCACTCCTGAAGCTTGCCCATAGACAAAGGCTTTTGTTCGACTTAATCCTTCTTGTCGAAGAGGAATCGAAACAGCCGCACCTTCTGGAAAGTTTTGAATACCAATCCCTAAAGCAACGGAGATCGCTGCTAGCACCGCAGTCGTTGGATTATCTGCAGTGGCCGCTGCACCAAATGCTACACCTACTGCTAATCCTTCTGGAATATTATGCAAGGTAATGGAAAAGACAAGCAAAATCGTGCGTTTTAAATGTGTCGGTAAGCCTTCTTTTTCGTGTGCTGGACCAAAATGCATGTGTGGTAAGGTTTTGTCGGCAATGTATAAAAATAATCCTCCTAGCCCAAAACCAATACTCACCACAAGCCAAGCAATATCACCATTTTCTTCTGCTTTTGTGATTGCCGGATCTAATAAAGACCAAAAACTGGCGGCGATCATCACTCCCGAAGCGAAACCTAACATCAAATTGAGTACATCTTTTTTGATTTCTTTAAAGAAAAAAACTAAGCCAGCCCCAAGCGCAGTCATAAAATAAGTAAACGCCGTACCCATCAACGCTTGCTGCCAAGGTTCTAGCTTCAGTAACCAATCAACCATACCATTCCCCTTTCACCTTTTTATTCTTACTCTAGCATATTGCCAAAAATGTGACTACTATTCTACTATTAATCTGATGATCCTTTATTCTAAGCGGTTATCCCCTCACGCTTTTCCAATCATCTCCAAACCACTTATAGTAAAGATCATCAACGACTTGAACATTTGTAATAGTCATGTTTGGATCGACCACCGTATCTTGCTTCTTACCTGAGGAAAGTAAATCGGCGACATGACGGATCTCAAAGACAAATTCACTATCCATTGGAAAATCTTTTGTTAACACTTCTCCGTTGTTCATCTGGATCGTATAATGGTCTGTTTTCCAATAGTTAGGGATGATGATCGTGCCTTTTTCTCCAACGATGGTATACGTACTAGTAAAATCCATTTTTGTCGTAAGGAATAAACTGATTAAAAGGTCTTTCTTCTTCAGGTTGACCATACACTCTTCGTCGGTCAGACCTTCTCCATGGTCTACACATAAGCCGTTATATTCATCAAATCCTGTACCAAATAAATATTGACTGACACTTAATGGGTAAGAGGCGTTGGAAATCAATACGCCACCTCCTTGTTCCATCTTCCAAAACCAAGGAATCTTCTCCGATCCTGGTCTTGCATCACGGATCTCCACCAATTGTACTTTACCGATTTTTCCTGATCCAATAGTTTTTTTTACGTCTTCGATCGCAGGTAGAAATAGGGCTTTTTGCGCTTCCATGAGAAAAACCTTGTGTTCCTTAGCCAAGGCATAGAGTTCTTGTGCTTGCTCCGAATGTAGCGTAAAAGGCTTCTCTAAAAGCACATGTTTTTTCGCTTGGATCGCGGCTTTCGCGGCTGAAAAATGCAAGTGATTGATCAATGGAATATAAATCAGTGCTATCTCGTTATCAGAAAGTAACGCTTCGTAACTGCCATACGCTTTTGGAATACCTAACTCTGTGGCTAACTGTTGCGCCTTTTCTAAGCGACGTGTCGCAATTGCGACAGCTTGTGCCACGCCACTTTCATTGATCCCCTCCACAACACGTGGCACGATCGAAGCACCGCTCATAATACCGATTTTCAGCATACTCTTCCTCCTAACATTTTGAATCCACTATAACATAGTTTCACACATTACTGGCAATTCACTCTACTTAGTTGAAAGTCGCTTTAGTTGGGCTTTTGATAAGGAAGATTTATACTTTAGACAATAAATATAATTTGTTTTTTTAAGGAGTGGATCAAAATGTCAACGATAAATGCCGGTATTGCCATGGTAAAAGTGCTTGAAAGCTGGGAAGTTGATCATATTTATGGGATTCCGGGTGGTTCGTTCAATTCCATTATGGATGCGTTGTACCATGAAAAAGACCAAATCGATTATATCCAAGTACGTCACGAAGAAGTGGGCGCGTTAGCTGCCGCAGCGGATGCCAAATTAACAGGAAAAGTCGGAGCTGTCTTTGGCTCAGCTGGTCCTGGAGCCACTCATTTGATCAACGGGCTTTACGATGCCCAAATGGATCACGTCCCAGTTGTCGCCCTTTTAGGACAAGTGGCTTCGACTTCTATGAATTATACTGCCTTTCAAGAATTAAATGAAAATCCAATTTTCGCTGATGTTAGTGTTTATAATCGGACAGTCATGACACCAGAAAGTTTACCTTATGTCGTTGATGAAGCTATCAAGGCAGCTTATGCACATCAAGGAGTCGCTGTTGTGACGATCCCAGTTGATTTTGGTTTTGAAGAAATCGAGTGGCAGGATGTTTCTAATGCTTCCACGTACAAAACAGGGGTGATCCTCCCTGAGATTGAAGACGTGAAAGCAGCCCTTCCTTATCTCGAACAAGCTCAAAAACCTGTCTTGTTCATCGGTCAAGGTGTTCGTCATGGCTATGATCAGATCAAGAAATTTACCGAATATTTCAAAATGCCAGTGGTTGCTTCTGTTTTAGCAAAAGGAATCGTGCCAGATGAAGACAAAAATTTTCTTGGATTTGCAGGTCGGGTAGCGACAAAACCTGCGAATGAAGCATTGGCAGAAGCCGATTTGATTTTATTTGTAGGAAGTGATTTCCCTTTTGGGCGAACCTTTTTCAATCCAGAATCAGCCTTTATCCAAGTCGATATTGATGCCGCTAAATTCGGCCGCCGCCACCACACCGATTTAGCGATCTTAGGTGATGGAAAAACAACGTTAGAAAACCTAGTTGAATTGGGGAAAGAACGCTTAGAAGATGCTTGGTATCTAGCCAATCAAGAAAATCTTCGCAATTGGCGGCGTTGGTTAACGTCGTTTGAAGAACCCACGGAGCCATCGATTCGACCAGAAACGGTCTATAAAGAAATCAACCGAATTGCCGAACGTGATGCTATTTTTGTGACAGATGTTGGAAATACGACTATTCATTCGATTCGTTTACTGAACATGACTGGTGAGCAGTTACACACTACTTCTGGTTGGTTTGCGACGATGGGCAACGGTGTACCAGGAGGAATTGCTGCTAAATTAAGCTTTCCGGAGAAACAAGTCTTTACTTTAAGCGGAGACGGCGGTTTTGCAATGGTGATGCAAGATATCTTGACCCAAGTCAGCTATCAGTTGCCAATCATCAATGTCGTTTTCTCAAATGATTCATTCGGATTTATCGAAGCAGAACAAGAAGACACTGAACAACAAAAATTTGGTGTTTCTCTTGAACAAGCTGATTTTGGGAAAGCCTGCGAAGCCTTAGGTGCCGATGGCTTCACGATCACGCACTACGAGCAATTACGCCCTGCCTTCGATGCTGCGGCGAAATCTGATCGACCAGTAGTGATCGACGTCAAGATCCCCAATAAACGGCCCTTACCTGTCGAAGACTTACACTTAGACCCAAGAAAGTATAGCGAAGACGAAATCGAACGCTTCAAAGAAAAATACGAAGTACATGGTATGCCGGTGCTTCATGAAATATATACGCAACTTTTGTCTAATCAGTTGTAAAAGCCCTTCGAAAGGGCACACCCCAATGAAAAAAGAGCCACTCCCGATTCTATGTATTGATAGAATCGAGAGTGGCTCTTTTTCAAATACCATATACTTACTTTATTACTAATCTGCTAATGTTTTACAAAACCTACCATTAAAAAACGTAGATATTTTCTTTTATCGGTTAGCTAAGTGCATACACGATCTGATTGATCCCAACGACCATAAAGTAAAATCCAACTAAGAAACTTAGCGTCAACGCAGAGGATAAAGGATTGAATAATAACATGATACCTAGTAAGATACCCAATACATTAATGACCACCGTAAACCAATAATGTCCTTCACTTATTCCTCTGAATAAATCAGCAGTAAATAAAGCCAAAACAGAATCAATAATAAACCAAACAGCGAATACATAAGGTAGTGCAACTACCCCAGCACCAATATTGAAAATGAAAAAGATCCCAATCAATAAATCGATAATCCCAATCACCATCGGCATCTTACCTTTATATCCTGTCAGTTCTTTTACTCGACTACGTAGAAATAACTCAAATAATCCTTTTAGGATCGCAAAAATAGCAAATACAATAACGATAGCAACTAAGTTACCTACTGGATCGCGAAAAGAAATCAAGGAAACTAAAACAAATAATATCCCTAAAACGAGTGAACCCCAATCAATTTTTCTACTTTCTTCTAATCTATTTCTATCTTACGCTCCTATTTAAATAACTTCAAAAATTTAGCATTTATGAAAATGCTTTAGTTGTAAAAAAACGGTTTATCCCTTTTATTCTTTTGCTTGTTTCACGTGAAACGTAAAGAATTACTGATTTCCTTGAAACTTTCAACATTCCCCTATATAATTCTAGAAGACTTGGCAAATATTATAAACATAAAGTGAGGAAAAAAATTGATTACTGTAAATGATGTAAGTTTGCACTTTTCAGATCGCAAACTATTTGATGATGTTAATATAAAATTCACTCCCGGCAATTGTTATGGCTTAATTGGAGCAAATGGCGCAGGTAAATCAACATTCCTTAAAGTATTATCAGGTGACTTGCAACCTTCAACAGGCTCTGTCACATTAGGACCAGATGAACGTATGGCTGTTTTGAAACAAAACCACTATGACTATGAAGAATATACTGTGATGGAAACAGTGATCATGGGCCATAAACGTTTATATGAAGTAATGAAAGAAAAAGATGCCATCTATATGAAAGAAGATTTCACAGATGAAGATGGGATTCGCGCCGCAGAACTAGAAGGCGAATTCGCAGAATTAAACGGATGGGAAGCAGAGCCAGAAGCAGCGGTTCTACTTCAAGGATTGAACATTCCTGAAGAATTACATCATCAATTGATGAGCGAACTAACTGGTGGACAAAAAGTAAAAGTGTTGCTTGCGCAAACGCTATTCGGTAAACCAGATGTTTTACTTTTAGATGAGCCGACAAACGGACTAGATATCCAATCGATCAACTGGTTAGAAGAATTTTTGATTGAATTTGAGAATACAGTGATCGTTGTTTCCCATGACCGTCACTTCTTAAATAAAGTATGTACCCACATGGCAGATTTAGACTTTGGAAAAATCAAGCTTTATGTAGGAAACTACGATTTCTGGTTAGAATCAAGCCAATTAGCGACTAAGTTACAAGCGAACGCCAATGCGAAAAAAGAAGAACAAATCAAAGAATTACAAGACTTTATCGCACGTTTCAGTGCAAATGCGTCAAAATCAAAACAAGCAACATCCCGTAAAAAAATGTTAGAAAAAATCACATTGGATGATATCCAACCTTCTTCACGTCGCTATCCCTTCGTTGGATTCAAACCAGAGCGTGAAATTGGAAATGACTTACTACAAGTAGAAAACGTTAGTGTCACAATAGATGGTAAAAAGATTTTAAATGATATATCATTTACATTAAACAAAGAAGACAAGGTAGCATTCGTTGCCGAAAACGATATAACAACCACAACGCTATTTAAAGTCATCATGGGTGATTTAACACCTGATACTGGTACTGTCCGTTGGGGTGTAACAACAAGCAATGCTTATCTACCAAAGGATACAACGAAGGAATTCGATACGGACTTAACGATTCTTGATTGGTTACGTCAATATGCAAGTAAAGAAGAAGACGACAATACGTTCTTACGTAGCTTCTTAGGCCGTATGTTGTTTTCTGGTGAGGAAGTACTAAAACCAGTGAATGTTCTTTCTGGGGGCGAAAAAGTTCGTTGCATGCTTTCTAAATTGATGCTTTCAAAAGCAAACGTCCTTGTCTTAGACGACCCAACGAATCATTTAGATTTAGAATCAATTACTGCATTGAATGATGGTTTGATGGCATTTTCAGGTTCGATCCTGTTTGCTTCTCATGACCACCAATTCATCCAAACGTTAGCAAATCGTATCATTGCTGTTTCTGATAAAGGCGTGATCGATCGTGCAGATACGACATATGATGAATTCTTAGAGAACAAAGACATCCAAAAACAATTAGAACAATTGTGGAACTAAATATTCCAAAAATAACTATAAAAACAGCTGTACAACGTGAGTACTCTTACGTTGTACAGCTGTTTTTCTTTTTTATCGACTCACACCCATTGAAAAGATGGCGATACACCCGTAGCCTGTATGACTGGCGATCGTTGGTCCTAAGGGATAGAGTTTGATTTCTTTTGTTTTGATATTTTCTTCTAATAATTTTTTGGCTTTCTCAGCACTTTCTAGGTCTCCGGCATAAGCGATATACACCGTTTGTTCCAATGGTGCTACGATCGTTTTGACCGTTTCCTCCACGATTTTTTGAATGGATTTGTTTCTGCCACGCACTTTATCGACATTCTTTAAATGACCACTTGGTTCAACGGTAATGATCGGTTTCACGCTTAACAGACTACCAATAGCAGCACTTGCTCTAGAGATGCGTCCTCCTCGTTCTAAATGCTTTAAATCATCAACGGTTACCCAAGAATGAACTTTGAGATAATTATTTTGTAACCAAGCCAATGTTTCTTCCAAAGAATAACCCGATTCTTTCAAACGAACAGCTTCTAATACAAGTAATCCTTCCCCGATACTTGCGGCTTTCGTATCAAACACATGAACTTGTGGGTCTTCATAGGTTTCTTTCAATAATTCGACTGCTTGTAAGGCACTGCTGTAAGAACCACTCATGCCACTCGAAAAAGCAACGTACAAAACTGGGATACCTTTCTCCACATAACTACGGAAGAACTCCAAATAGCGACCCACATTGATTTGTGAGGTCGTAGGCATTGCTCCTTCACGTAACTGTTGGATGTACCCTTCATAATCAAATGTTTTTCCCAGATCATCGATTCGTATTTCCTCACCAATCTGGATCTCCATGGATAAAAAATCAACATTTGCATTTGCTAACACTTGATAGGGCAGATCGCAACATGAATCTGTGACTATTTGATACATTCGTTCCAACTCCTTTTTTTCTCCACTTTTCATCGCAGTCTATTATAGCAAACTCCTTTAATTTTAAATAACTTCAGCTCTTATATTCGTTGTACTTGGTACAAGTAAATCAAGCGAACGCTTAAATGAACACGATAAGTCTAAAACAAAAGTCACATTCATTTTTGTGTGTCACCCTAAAACCGATAAATAGTGGTAACAGGAGTAATCTCTTGGGAAATAAAGCGACAACCACAAAAATTAGAAAAACAATTTTCGTGGTTGTCGCTTTATTTCTCGTGATTTCAGTGGTCCACTCATTCTTAAAAGAATGTTCCTGTTAGCGAATCATCACTGAAAGGCCTAGATTTGCGCCCACACGCTTTCTAGGATATTTGTTTGGTTTCGGTCTGGACCTACTGAAAATGTTGAAATACGCACGCCTACAAGCTCTGAGATACGTCTTACATAGTTACGTGCATTTTCTGGTAATTCAGCTAGTGTACGACAAGCAGTAATGTCTTCTGACCAACCTGGCAATTCTTCGTAGATTGGTTTGCAACGGTTCAATTCTTTCAAACTCGCTGGATAATGATAGATTCGTTCACCGTCTAATTCGTATGCTGTACAGATTTTCACTGTTTCTAAACCGCTCAAGACATCGATCGAATTCAATGATAGATTCGTGATACCTGACACACGTTTTGAGTGACGCATCACGACTGTATCAAACCAGCCGACACGACGTGGACGTCCAGTTGTTGTACCGTATTCGCGACCAACTTCACGAATTTGTTGACCTGTTTCATCAAACAATTCAGTAGGGAATGGGCCATCTCCCACACGTGAAGTGTAAGCTTTACATACACCGACCACTTTATTGATTTTTGAAGGTCCGACACCACTACCGATCGTCACACCACCAGCCACTGGATTCGATGAGGTAACAAACGGATACGTTCCTTGATCGATATCCAACATCACACCTTGTGCGCCTTCAAATAAAACACGTTTTCCTGCATCTAACGCATCATTTAAGATAACTGATGTATCCGTTACGTATTGTTTGATTTGTTGGCCATATTCGTAGTATTCTTCAAAGATTTCTTCAAAGTCGATTGGCTCAGAATCGAACATTTTCACAAATTGACGGTTTTTATCGTCTAGATTCACTCGTAAACGCTCTTCAAAAATTTCTTTATCTAATAAATCGGCTACACGGATACCGATACGAGCGGCTTTATCCATATAAGCAGGTCCGATCCCTTTGATGGTCGTACCGATTTTATTGTCTCCTTTTGCATCTTCTTGCAATTGGTCTAATTTGATATGATACGGTAAAATCACATGCGCACGATCAGAAATACGTAAATTATCTGTCGTCACATTTTTTTCATGTAAATAAGCCAATTCTTTGACTAAAGACTTCGGATTGACTACCACACCATTCCCGATCACGCTGATTTTATCTTTGTAAAAAATCCCCGAAGGAATCAAATGCAGTTTATACGTAACACCATCGAATTTAATTGTGTGTCCCGCATTGTCGCCACCTTGGTACCGTGCGATCACTTCAGCATTTTCACTAAGAAAGTCAGTAATTTTTCCTTTCCCTTCGTCGCCCCATTGTGTACCCACTACTACTACAGATGACATTTGAACACCTCATTTAATATTATTTAATCCTGAATTATTGTAACAATACTTCAAAGTTTATTCAACTAAAATCGAATGATATTTAATATATTTTAGAGAAAACGTTTAAAAGGCGAACATTATGATTTGCTATGTTCCATTAGTTACTAACAAGTAGGAGCCTGACCTGACTGAGTTTGAAAAAAACATGTCCGGAGATTCGTCCTCTCGCACCACCTAAAATCGAATAAACTTTGGGAATAGAAGTAACCTCTTCGAAAAATAAGGTGCCAGCCACAAAAATTTGAAGAACAATTTTCGTGGCTGGCACCTTATTTTTCGAGGCTAAACACTTCTGTCCCGACCTCGATGTTTGATTTATTCAGATTTATTCATTCTAATATTCTTCTCGCGGAGAAAGCGAGGAAAATTTATTGTATTCTTTGATAAAGAGCAATTCGACCGTTCCCCTTGCTCCACTCCGGTTTTTTTCAATGATGACTTCGATCACATTATCGTTTTGTGGTTCTGGCGCATCACCATCTTCGCCACCTTCACGTTCGTAGTAATCATCACGATATAAGAATGCCACGATATCCGCATCCTGCTCGATCGAACCAGACTCACGGATATCACTTAAGACAGGTCGTTTATCTTGGCGTTGTTCCACTCCACGAGAAAGCTGGGAAAGAGCAATGACGGGAACTTTTAATTCTTTCGCTAGTTTTTTCAATTGACGTGAGATATCGGATACTTCTTGTTGACGGTTTTCTTTCCCATTTCCTTCGATCAACTGCAAGTAATCGATGAGTATCAAGCCTAGATTTCCTTTTTCTTGTGCAAGTTTCCGACATTTTGCTCGTATCTCAGAGATTTTGATCCCTGGTGTATCATCAATAAAGATATTTGCTTTAGATAAACTACCCATCGCAACAATCAAATTGGACCATTCTTCTTCGGACAGCTGTCCCGTACGTAAGTGACTCGCTTCAATCGAACCTTCTGCACAAAGCATCCGGTTGACCAGTGATTCTGCCCCCATTTCCAAACTGAAGATCGCTACAGAACGATCCGTTTTTGTGCCAACATTTTGGGCAATATTCAAGGCAAAGGCTGTTTTTCCTACTGCCGGACGTGCAGCCAAAATAATCAGCTCTTCTGCTTGGAAGCCAGCAGTCATTTTATCTAATCCTTGGTAACCAGTTGGCAAACCTGTGATCTCTTCATTGTTTTGCGCGAGTTGGTCAATATTTTCAATCGTAGAATTCAAGACTTCCGCAATGGATAAGAACCCGCTACGGTTACGTTTTTCTGATACTTCAAGAATGCTACGTTCCGCATCATCTAAGATGGATTGGACTTCTTCTCCTTGTTCAAATCCTCTAGTAACGATCCCTGTTGCTGTTTGGATCAAATTACGGAGCAATGATTTTTCTTCCACGATTTTTGCGTAGTAGACAATGTTTGCTGCCGTTGGTACAGCTAAAGCTAAATCAGATAAGTAACTGACTCCACCAGCATCTTCCAAGAGATTTCGTTGCTCCAAACGATCTTTGACGGTCACGACATCAATCGCTTCACTACGGTCATTCAATTCGATCATGATTTCAAAAATGATTTGATGTCCCCGACGATAAAAATCTTTCGGTTCTATGTACTCCATGGCATCGATGATCGTTTCAGCGTCTAGAAAAACAGAACCTAGAACCGCTTGCTCAGCTTCAATATTTTGCGGTGGAATTCGATCCTGCCACACTTCACTCATATTCTATCGCTCCTTGCTTTCAATTGCTTCATTTTACAAGAAAATGGCAGAAAAGTCATCCCTAAAATGAACATCTGTTCCAAAAGCTCTTCCTTCGAAAATAGGCCGCAAAAGTCAAAAATAATCGAAAGCGATTTTTGTCCTCTGCGGCTGATTTATCGAAGTGATTTCGTCACATGTTCTTTTCGTTTATTCAGAGACAACGTGTACCTTGATCGTTGCAGTTACTTCATGGTGTAGTTTCACAGGTACGTTGGTATAACCTAACGTACGAATTGGGTTATTCAACTCGATTTTACGTTTGTCTAATTTTACTTTGTATTGCTTATTCAAGCCTTCAGCGATTTGTTTTGATGGAATCGAGCCAAATAAACGGCTATCTTCTCCCGCTTTGGCTTTTAATTCTACGACTGTTTCTTCTTTTTCAAGAAATTCTTTTAATTTTTTGGCTTCTTCAAGAATTTCTGCTTCTTGTTTTTCTTGGGCTTTTTTCTGTCCTTCTAACTGACTGATGCTACTTTTATTTGCTTCTTTTGCCAGATTGTTTTTGATTAAATAATTTTGCGCATAGCCTGTAGGAACTTCCTTGACATCGCCTTTTTTGCCTTTGCCTTTAACATCTTGTAAGAAAATGACTTTCATCTCATCTACTCCTTTTTATATAATTGATTCATATTTTCTTGGATAGCAGCGAGCAGTTGTTGTTTTGCTTCTTCTACAGTCACATTTTCCAGTTGTGTTGCCGCGTTGGTGAAATGTCCGCCACCGCCTAAGGATTCCATGATCAATTGGACATTGATCGTTCCTGTGCTGCGGGCACTGATACCAACTAAGCCATCCGTCCGTTTCGTAATGACGAAAGCGCCGTTGATATTGACCATTGAGAGCAATGTATCTGCTGTTTTTGCTGCGATAACACTATTATACTCTTTTTCATCCGTCCCTGCTGCCACCACAATATCCTCCGTCACTTGTTCATTGTGGGCGATCAAGTGGCTGATTTCTAAATAAGTGGCTAAATCAGAGCTCAATAAATATTGTACTAAGGATGCGTCCGCACTACAAGTCTTTAAATAGCTTGCAACATCAAACGTACGTGCTGTCGTTCGCACATTGAAGTTATTCGTATCAACGGTCATGCCAGCTAACAACAACGTCGCTTCTAAACGGCTGATCCGATTGGTTCGGCTACTTTGGTATTGGATCAATTCTGTGACTAATTCAGAGGCAGAAGACGCAGAAGATTCAATATACGTTAAGAGCGGTTTGCTTGGAAACTCTTCGCCTCGACGATGATGGTCAATGATCACGATTTTATCAAATTGCTCGTAAAGGCTCTGAGAGATCGATAGCGATGGTTTATGGTAATCGACCATTACAAGTAGATCCTTGGCTTTCTTAAGCTCCATTGCACGTTCTGGCGTAATCAATTGCATCTCCAACTCTGGTTCTTTATGGATTTCTGTTAAACAGCGTTCCACATCTGGAATGATTTCTTTTTCATCGATGACGATATAGGCTTTTTTCTGATTGAAGCGCGCCAGACAACTGACTCCAACGGCTGAACCGATAGCGTCCATATCAGGGAAGCGATGCCCCATAATAAATACATCGCCTGTTTCATCAAAGATTTTGCGTAAAGCAGTACTCATCGCCCGTGAACGAACGCGCGTACGCTTGATTGTTGTCGCTGATTTCCCCCCATAATAAGTGGGTTTTGCACCTTCGCGAACTTCTTTCACCACAACTTGATCCCCCCCACGAACTAAGGCAATATCTAAGTTGTTTTGAGCTTCACTGCCGATTTCTTCTAGCGACTGTTGCCCATAGGCGATCCCCATGCTAAGTGTCAACGGATGATTTTGTCTTTCAGCTTCAGCTCGTAAGCGATCTAAGAGATCAAATTTCTTATCCATCATTTTCTTTAAGTCGCTCATCTGTCCAAAAAAGAAAAAGCGCTCTGAATTGATTCGTTTAAAAAACACATGATATTCATTCATCCAATCAGAAATCAGTGTCGTAATGAAGGAGTTCAAATAAGAAACTTCTTTTTCATCCAATTTATCGACCGTATCTGCATAGTTATCGATTGAAAGAATACCGATGATTGGCTGGCTATTCACTTGATGAATCTTCAGTAATTGGTTCTGGGTCACGTCAATAAAGTAAACGACCCCTTTCACCGTATCCAATTCAAATTGAAACGTTTTGTCAGCTAAATAGACTTGATTTTTCTTTTTTTCTTTTGCTGAAAAAAAAGTTTCTAACAAGTCTGTTTCCAATAAAGAGCTTTGGTCTTTCACATTCAATGCGAAAGGATTCAGCCAATCAATGGTTTGTGTCGCTGGTTGGTAAGAAATGATTCCGACAGGCATGATCTCAGAAACATAATTCAAATTGGATTCCGCAACTGTGGAAGCTTGTTGGATCTTGTCACGATTCCTTAGAGTCAACCACCGTTTCATCTTTAAACCATAACGAATACAAAATAGATTCACGATCAGGATGAATAACGCACTGATCAATCGAAATGGCATCAATAATACAACCAAAACTTCTGCAAGGATCAATAAAAGAATGAGCAGAGGGCTCGGGCTTACTTTTATTTTTTCTTTATCCATGTCTTTCCTCCCGTAACTGATTAGCCTAATTTTACCATAACTCATGTCATGTAAGCGACTAAACACCTAAATGGAACAAAAAGAGGAAGTCACGACAGTAGTCATAACTTCCTCTGTAATGGTTTGAAACGATTGGGTATTCCTACAGAATCATTTCTAAAGCGAATTATTCTTCGCCAACGAATGGTAGTAATCCCATGATACGTGCTCGTTTGATTGCAATCGTAATTTTACGTTGGTTTTTAGCGCCTGTACCTGTTACACGACGTGGCAAAATTTTACCGCGTTCTGAGATAAATCTTTTTAGTAATTCGATATCTTTATAATCGATATATTCAATATGGTTAGCAGCGATGTAGTCTACTTTACGACGTTTACGTCCGCCTCTTCTTTGTTGTGCCATTCTATTTCCCTCCTATCAAATTCGTTTAGAATGGTAAATCATCGTCTGAAATGTCGATCGTTGAGCTTGATCCGAATGGATCAGAAGAATCACGATCAAAATCAGGCATACCGTTGGATGATTGAGATGTTTGATTATAGTTATTGTTTCCGCCGTTTCCGCCAAAATTATTTGTCGATTGACCAGTGTCTTGGTAGCCACCGCTTTGTTGACGGTTTTCAGATGCTGCACGACTTTCCAATAATTGGAAGTTTTCAGCAACTACTTCTGTTACGTACACACGTTGTCCTTGTTGATTATCATAAGAACGCGTTTGAATACGACCAGTTACACCTAAAAGAGTTCCTTTATGTGCATAGTTTGCTAGTGTTTCTGCTGATTTTCGCCAAATCACACAATTAATAAAATCCGCCTCACGGTTGCCGTTTTGGCTCGTGAAGTTACGATTAACAGCTAAAGTGAACGTTGCTACAGCAGTGCCACTTGATGTATATCGTAAATCCGGATCTTTTGTCAGACGTCCAACTAGTACAACGTTATTAATCAAAATGGTCATCTCCTCTCATCGTTTGATTGTTCCATGTGAAACAATAATTAAGCTTCTTCTTTTACGATCATATGACGAACGATATCGTCATTGATTTTAGCAAGACGATCAAACTCGTTGATTGCATCTGCTGATGATGGAGAAGATACTTTAACGATGTGATAGATACCTTCACGGTAACCGTTCATTTCGTATGCTAAACGGCGTTTTTCCCAATCTTTTGATTCGATAACTTCAGCTCCGTTATCTTTCAAGATTGAATCGAAACGTTCGATTAAAGCAGTTTTTGCTTCTTCATCAATGTTTGGACGAATAATATACATGATTTCATATTTCGTGTTTTCCATTGATTTTTCACCTCCCTATGGACTTTCGGCTCTCAGCTTTCCCAAGAGCAAGGAGAGTTTTCTAATAAATTAGACTACTCACAATCCTCGATTATACACGCAACGCACTAAAAAAGCAAGCTGCTGTTCTTTGTTTTCCAAATTTTTCTTTTAAGACGACCAAAAACTCCCAAAGATAGTTTTACCTATTCTTGGAAGTTTTGATTTTAGACCTTCACTTTTGTTTTACGCCTATTTTCTATTCTTCTGTATGACCTGTTTCCACATCAACTGTCTCTGCTTCGACAGTCGTTTCTTCCGCAGGTTCTGGTTCTACTGCTGCCATGGTCACCACTTTCGTTTCTGCTTCCATCTTGATCAAGCGTACGCCTAGCGTTGCCCGACCTGTCTGAGAAACCGTTGAAACGTTGAAGCGGATGATGACACCTTTGTCTGTGATCAACATAATATCTTCTTCGCCTGTTACCGTGGTCAATCCAGCTAATGGACCATTTTTCTCAGTGATATTCGCAGTTTTGATCCCTTTACCCCCACGTCCTTTGACAGGATACTCAGAAACCTTGGTACGTTTTCCATAACCTTTTTCTGTGATGATCAAGACTTCATGATCCTCGTTCATCAAGGCTGCTCCAACGACATAATCGTCTTCTCTCAAACGAACCCCACGAACCCCAGAGGCTGTACGTCCCATATCACGAACGGCATCTTCTGCAAAAGTCACAGAATATCCATCGTGTGTACCAATGATGATGTTTGATTTGCCATCAGTCAATAAGACGTTGACCAATTCATCATTTTCTTTCAAACCAATCGCAATCAACCCATTGCTACGGATATTGGCAAAAGCAGTGACAGTCGTACGTTTGACTGTTCCTTGTCGCGTAGTAAAGAACAAGTAATGTCCTTCCTCTGCTTCACCAGTTACTGCGATGATTGCTTGGATCTTCTCACTTGAATCAATGCCAAGTAAGTTGATGATCGGAATCCCTTTTGCTGTACGTCCGTACTCTGGGATCTCGTATCCTTTCGCACGATACACTTTTCCGTTATTGGTAAAGAAAAGCAATGTATCATGTGTTGAGCAAGAAACAAGATTTTTCACGAAATCATCGTTATGAACACCCATTCCTTGGATGCCTCGGCCCCCACGACGTTGTGCGCGGAATTCGTTGTTGGCTAAACGTTTGATATAGCCATTATTCGTCAATGTGATCACGATTTCTTCTTCTTCGATTAAATCTTCGTCTTCTAAACTCAAGACTTCACCGACCAGTAATTCTGTACGACGTTTGTCGCCAAATCGTTGACTCAATTCAGCAAGTTCAGTTTGGATGATTTCTGTTACGCGTTCAGGGCGAGCAAGAATATCAGCTAGATCTTCAATGAGTTTCAATAATTCTTGGTATTCATTTTCGATTTTTTCTCTTTCCAAACCAGTCAAACGGCGTAAACGCATATCTAAGATTGCTTGCGACTGACGGTCAGAAAGTTCGAAGCGTTCGATCATCGTGTTTTTCGCTTCTTCATCTGATTTGGACCCACGAATGATCGCGATGATTTCATCAATATGATCTAAGGCGATGCGTAGTCCTTCTAAGATATGTGCTCTTGCTTCTGCTTTATCCTTTTCAAAGACCGTACGACGTGTAATAACTTCGCGTTGGTGTTCGATATAATTTTCAAGGATCTGCTTCAAGCTTAGAACTTTCGGTACGCCTTTTTCGATTGCTAACATATTGAAACCAAATGAGTTTTGTAAGGATGTCAATTTGTAGAGATTGTTCAAAATGACAGAGGCACTCGCGTCACGACGCACATCGATCACGATACGCATTCCTTCACGAGAAGATTCATCTCTTAGATCCGTGATACCTTCAATTCGTTTGTCACGGTGCAATTCTGAAATTCGCTCAATCAATTTCGCTTTATTGACCATATATGGCAATTCAGTGACTAAGATCCGCTCTTTTCCATTTGGCATTTCCGTGATTTCTACTTTTGCTCGAACAGTGATCGAACCTTTTCCTGTTTCATACGCTCGACGAATACCAGATTTCCCCATGACTAATCCGCCTGTAGGAAAATCAGGACCAGGTAAGACTTCCATCAATTCATTGGTTGTCACATCTGGATTTTCCATCAATAGATCAATCGCTGCTACAACTTCTGTCAGATTATGTGGTGGGATATTCGTCGCCATCCCAACCGCGATCCCTGTCGTACCATTGACTAATAAGTTAGGAAAACGTGCCGGTAAGACAACTGGTTCTTTTTCCGTATCATCATAGTTGCTTTGGAAATCGACCGTATTTTTATTGATATCACGTAACATTTCTGTCGCGATCTTACTCATTCTGGCTTCAGTATAACGCATCGCTGCTGCGCCATCTCCATCAACTGACCCAAAGTTTCCATGACCATCTACTAACATGTAGCGATAGCTAAAAGGCTGCGCCATCCGAACCATTGACTCATAGATCGCACTATCACCATGGGGATGGTATTTACCCATGACGTCCCCCACGATTCTGGCTGATTTCTTGTGTGCTTTGTCTGGTGTGACACCTAGTTCATTCATCCCATATAAAATACGGCGGTGAACTGGTTTTAATCCATCTCTAACATCTGGTAGAGCCCGAGCGACAATGACACTCATGGCGTAATCTATGAAGGAGTCTTTCATTTCGCTAGTTAGATTGACATCATGGATGTTTTCTCTGATTTCTTCACTCATTTTTCTTCCTCCTTCATGATTAAATATCTAGATTTTTAACATAGTGAGCATTTTCTTCAATGAATGCACGACGAGGTTCCACTCGATCGCCCATCAACATTTCAAATACTTCATCGGCAGCAATTGCATCATCGACACTGACACGAGCCATCATACGTTTGCTTGGGTCCATCGTCGTTTCCCATAGTTGATGATCATCCATCTCACCAAGCCCTTTGTATCGTTGAACGCTTGGTTTTGGTGTTGCTGGTAATGATTCGATGACTTTTCTCAACTCTTCTTCGGCATTTTTCCCTGGTTGGACATACGTGATTTTCTTTCCTTGTTTAACGCCATATAGCGGTGGTTGCGCGATATAAACATAGCCAGCTTCCACGATTGGGCGCATATAACGATAAAAAAGCGTCAATAGCAATGTACGAATGTGGGCACCATCGACATCGGCATCGGTCATGATGACTAATTTATGGTAACGTGCTTTGGACACGTCGAAATCTTCACCAAACCCTGTCCCCATCGCTGTAAACAATGAGCGAATTTCTTCGTTCGCTAAAATTTTATCCATACTCGCTTTTTCTACGTTCAAGATTTTCCCACGAATCGGTAAAATTGCTTGGAATTCGCGACTTCGTCCTTGTTTCGCTGAGCCGCCGGCAGAATCTCCTTCGACGATGAATAATTCGCATTTTTCAGGATCATTACTTGAACAATCGGCTAATTTACCTGGTAAATTACTGATTTCCAATGCCCCTTTTCTCCGCGTCACTTCGCGCGCGCGTTTAGCCGCTAAGCGGGCTCTAGAGGCAAGTAGTCCTTTTTCGACGATCTGACGGCCCACACTTGGGTTTTCCAATAAGAATTTCATGAAATGCTCACTGAACAAACGATCAGTGACCGTACGTACTTCTGAGTTTCCTAATTTTGTTTTCGTTTGTCCTTCAAACTGAGGATCTGGATGCTTGATCGAAATGACTGCTGTCAATCCTTCACGCACATCTTCACCTGTCAAATTATCATCATTTTCTTTCATCAATTTTTGCTTACGTGCATAATCATTGATGACCCTTGTCAAAGCTGTCTTAAATCCTGATTCATGTGTTCCGCCTTCGTACGTATGGATATTGTTGGCAAAACTCATGATATTGGAATGATAACCGTCTGTATATTGCATCGAAACTTCGACAGTGATTTCTTGTTGCTCCCCTTCTAAATAAACAGGTTCTGGGAAAATCACTGTTTTGCTCGCATTTAAATATTCGACGTAGCTTTTGATTCCACCATCATAATGGTATTCTTTCACGACAGGCTTTTCTTCGCGACGATCTTCAATTGAGATTTTCATCCCACGATTCAAGAAAGCCAGCTCACGAATACGAGTCGCCAATTTATTAAAGTCGAAAGTTGTCGTTTCTGTAAAGATTTCTGGGTCTGGAATGAAGTGAACGGTCGTTCCACTTAAATCAGTGTCACCGATGACTTTCAAATCATCGACTACCGCTCCACGACGATATTCTTGGTAATAGATCTTGCCATCTTTGTACACTTTGACATCTAATAGTGTCGATAGTGCATTCACAACGGACGAACCAACCCCATGAAGACCACCGGATACTTTGTAGCCGCCTCCGCCAAATTTACCACCCGCATGCAAGACAGTAAAAACTGTTTCTACAGCTGGACGACCGGTCTTCGCTTGGATATCGACCGGAATCCCACGACCATCATCAATGACAGTGATACTGTTGTCTTCCTCAATGATGACTTGGATCTTTGTCGCAAATCCTGCCAAGACTTCATCGATCGAATTATCGACGATTTCCCATACTAAGTGGTGAAGTCCTTCTGAACTTGTTGAACCAATGTACATCCCCGGACGTTTCCGAACGGCTTCAAGACCTTCAAGCACTTGAATCTGACTGGCATCATATTCTTTTGCGCGCTCGACTAAACTTCTTTCTTCTGTCATGTATGTTTATTCTCCTTTTATTTCTCCCTGCTGAACATAAAAAATCTCAGGTTCAACAGTCATTTTATTTTTAACGTGATCCAGGGAAGTAGTAGTTAAGAATGTCTGTACTTTCCCTTCGATCGTTTCAAGTAAATGGAGTTGACGCTGGTCGTCTAACTCACTCATTACATCATCCAGTAATAGGATCGGATACTCGCCTGTTTCTTCTTTGATCAAATCGATTTCTGCTAATTTGACACTTAATGCCGTTGTTCGCTGTTGACCTTGAGAACCAAAATTTTGCACGTTTTTTTCATTGACAAAAAAAGAAAGGTCATCTCGATGGGGACCCACAGTCGTTGTCCCTCGAAAGAGATCTTTCTTTTTGTTTTGTTCGAGCAACGTTAAAAATTGTGACTGGATCTCTTGAACTGTCATAGTGTCTAAAGAAGAGAGGGTGGTCACATATTCGATTGCCAACTGTTCTCTTTGATGCGTGATTTGTTGATGTAAAGAATTTGCCCAATATTCTAAACGTTTGATAAACTGCGCTCTTGCCTTTAGTACTTTGCTACCAAATTCTGCTAGTTGTTCAGATAAAATATCAAGATAAAGTAAATCCGTTTGTTTTTTCTCATTCAATTGCTTCAAATATTGATTTCTCTGCTTTAGGATTGCTTGATATTGGACAAGATCGTAAAGATAGATTGGATTGATTTGACCTAATTCCATATCTAAAAATTTGCGTCGGATCTGTGGGCTTCCTTTCACTAAAGAAAGATCTTCAGGAGCAAATAAAATGACATTCAATTGTCCAACATAACTACTCAACTTCTTTTGTTCGATATGATTGATCTTTGTTCTTCGTCCTTTTTTAGACAGTTGGATCTCTAATGGGATCTTAGTGGTTCCTCTTGTAATCTCCCCTTGGATCATCGACTGCTCATCGTTCCATCCAATCAACTCTTGTTCACTATTTGTACGATGACTTCTTGTCATTGCAAGCACATAAATACTTTCCAAAAGATTCGTTTTTCCTTGGGCATTTTCTCCTAAAAAAATCACGAGGTTTTTGGAAAAATCAATTTGCAATTCTTGATAGTTTCGATAATTTTTGAGGTGTAGCTTATTCAGCCTCATTATCGTTATTCCCTTTTTTTACCATAAAAAAAGTTCCTGCTTCTGGAACTTCGATCATCATACCGGGATAAAGCTTTCGTCCACGACGATTTTCTGGCTCGCCATCAACCAAAACCGTGTTTTCTGCTAAATACCATTTTGCTTGTCCACCACTGCCGATGACGGTGACTTCTTTCAGCATTTGACCCAACGTCATAAACTCAGTTTTTAGAATGACTTGTTGTTTCACTCTTCATCCCTCATTTTCATTATTAAAAGTATACTTTATTATACCCTTTTTTTCGCAAGAAAACAAATTTATCCATATATTTTTCCATATGAGCGGATTTAAATGAAAAAAGGTGATTTGGACAAAAAGAAACAGAAAGCCTTAAAATTGATTTTAGGGCCTTCTGTTTAAAATGGTTTATTTTTCAGTTTATTTTCAATTAGTATTTTAGTTTGTACGTACTGGAGTGATCAATTGGATGAATTGTACCCCATCTTCCGTTGGTTCTAACGTAAATGGACGAATGGCAGAAATAAATTTTACTTTGATACTCATGTCACCAAATGCACGCAAGGCAGCTTTCATATAGTCTGGGTTGAATGAAATATCTAATGGATCACCCGTGCTAGTCGTAAAGTTCAAGCTCTCCTCAACTTTCCCGATTTCAGGAGAATTACCGTATAGAACAACAGAATCAGGCTGGATCGACAAACGAACGATATTGTTGCGTCCTTCATGTGAGAGCAAGGAGGCACGCTCAATCGCTGCTAAAAAGCTTGGGACAGAAAATTCAACTTCGGTATTGAAACTTGAAGGAATCAAACGATTCGTATCGGGATAATTCCCTTCTAACAAGCGTGAATAAAAATACATATTTTCAGTTTTGAACAATACTTGGTTTTCCATAATACTGATTTCTACGATATCTTCTTCATTTGTCAATGAACGTGATAATTCAGTCAAACTTTTTCCAGGAATCACGATATCGAATTGATCAGCTGATTGTTCGATCGGGATTACTCGTTGACTCAAACGATGTGAGTCAGTTGCTACTGCTAATAACGAGTTGTCTTTCAAAATGAAATGGACACCTGTAAGAATTGGGCGACTTTCATGTTGAGAAACAGCAAACACTGTTTCATTGATCAATTTTGTCAATACATGTACAGGCAATTTCATCTGGTTGTGACTCTCTACAACAGGAAGATGAGGGTAATTATCTGCATCTAACCCATTCACTAAGAAATTCGCTTTCCCTGAAGTAATGGCCACTTGTTTGTTCTCTAACACTTCTAGCGTAAAGATTTCTTCGGGTAATCGACGAATGATTTCACTGAAGAAGCGAGCTTGTAGCACAATGGCTCCTGTTGCTTCAATTTGCATTTGTGCTTTTTCATTTTCAACAGATAGAAATGTTTCAATTGAAATATCTGCATTACTACCTGTTAAAGTCAGTCCTTCTTGATTGAGGGTGATTTTAACCCCTGTCAAAATAGGGATTGTCGTTTTACTTGAAATCGCACGCTGAACAGTTTGCAATTCTTGCATAAATGTTGCGCGGTTTAAGGTTACTTTCATTGTAGATCTCCTTTGCCATATATTTATTTTATTATTAGTAAATAAAGTAATAAAAGTATTAGGTACTGTTGATACTGTGGAAAACTATAAAAATGCTAGAAGAGAAAAGAAAAAACGGTTGTGGAAAATATGTGTATAACTTTTGAATAATTTCTACTTTTATCCACAAGGTGTTTTTCTTCCTATCAATCATCTTTTTAGTTTAATAGGAAATTTTTGATTTCTGATACTTCATTTTGCATGCTGACACTTGAATCGATCAGCTGCTGGATTTTTTCGTGCGCATGGATGACAGTTGTATGATCTTTTCCACCAAATTCAGCGCCGATTTTAGGAAGAGAGCTATCGGTTAATTCCCGAGCCAAGTACATAGCGATTTGCCGAGGAACAACGATCGATTTGACGCGTTTCTTTCCTTTTAGATCCTTTAATTGAATATGGTAATACTTTGCAACTTCTTCTTGGATCTGCAAAATCGAGAGTTGCGGGTGACCTTTGCCAGATTTCAATGTTTTTAAGGCATCAGCAGCTAAACTAGTTGATATATCTTCACTGTTCATCGTAGCAAATGCTTGAACACGTACAAGAGCGCCTTCTAGTTCACGAATGTTGGAATCGATTTGTCCCGCAATATAACTTAAAGTATCATCAGGGATTTCTAAGCGTTCTGCTGCGGCTTTTTTTCTCAAAATAGCTGTTCTTGTTTCAAGGTCAGGTGGCGTGATATCTACTGAAAGTCCCCAAGCAAAGCGAGAAACGAGACGTTCCTGCAATTTTGGGATTTCGTTTGGTAAACGATCACTCGTTAGGACGATTTGTTTTCCTTCATTGTAGAGCGCATTGAAGGTATGGAAAAATTCTTCTTGAGTTGCTTCTTTTTCAGCAAAAAATTGAATATCATCGACTAATAATAAGTCGACATTTCGATATTCTTGGCGAAATTCTTCGGCCGTTTTATTTTGGATCGAATTGATAAAATCATTGGCAAACGTCTCACTGCTTACATATTTGACCTTCGCATTTGGCTGACTTAACAACATTTGATGACCAATCGCGTGCATCAAGTGAGTCTTACCAAGTCCGACACCACCATAGAAGAACAATGGATTATAAATCGAACCAGGATCTTCAGCAACGACCAAGGCAGCGGCATGAGCCATCTGGTTACCTTTTCCGATCACAAAGGTATCGAAGGTATACTTAGGATTCAACATCGCTTTTTTGATTGGTGTGATTGGGAGAACTTTCATTGTTTTGATTTCTTCTACTTCTTCTTGTTCCGCTTCTTCACCGGTCACAAAACGTGGAATGATTTCTTTTCCCGTTAACATGTAGCCGACCTCAACAATCTTTGTTGCGAGATTTTTTTCCCAATATTCCTTATGGATCTTGCTTGGAACAGTTACCACTAATTGGCTTTGTTCTAAGGATTTAGGTTGTGCTGTCTCAATCCAAGTATTGTAACTTGCTGGAGACAGTTCTTTTTGATAAGTCGTTTTTAATTCAGTCCATAAAGCATCGAGGGATACCATACAAGGCCTCCTCCTTCATTAAAAGTAAATAGCTAGTACTAATTTAGCATTTTTTACAAAAGTTTTCCACAGAAAGAAAAGAAAAAAATTTTTTATAACAATTATCCACAGTATCCAGAAGAAAAAAAAAGAAGAAAAACACAGAGAGGAAAAAAAGATATACACAAGAGTAATCAACAGGTGGATAAGTGGTGTAAAACTAGAGATTTACCCAGTGGGCTGTGGATAAAAAAATTAATAATGACAGTACTTACAGAAATCAATGCACAAGAAATTATGAAATTGTGGATTACTTATTTTCAGGTGTTTATTCTGTGTAAAAACTGAGGGTAAAACACTGTGGAAAACTTCTGTGCATAACTTTATCCACATTGTAAACACAGCGTGAAAAATACTGTTGTGGATAAAATGAGAGGATTATTTTCGAAATAAAAGCTTTTTTTTATATTGACAAATCACCTAAGTACTCGTTATACTATCAAAGTATGTCTGTGTTTAATTCATGTACATGTAGATAAGAATTTCTGGAGGTGGAACAAGATGAAAAGAACATACCAACCAAATAAACGTAAACGTCAAAAAGTTCACGGATTCCGTAAACGTATGAGTACTAAAAATGGACGTCGTGTTTTAGCTAGCCGTCGTCGTAAAGGAAGAAAAGTTCTTTCAGCTTAGACCACTGGGGTTACAGTGGTTTTTTTTTATGCCCTTTTTTAGAGGAAAAGGTGAAAGACTTATAGGAAATATGGTATGATTGGGAGCGTAAGTGAGAGATAGAAAAGGAAAGAAAACGAATGAAAAAAGCGTATCGAGTGAAAAAAGAACGAGAGTTCCAAGCGGTGTTTCAAACCGGCGCTTCCTTTGCTAACCGTAAGTTTGTCGTGTACCGTTTAGAAAAGAAGGAACAACCGCATTTTCGTGTTGGCTTATCTGTAGGTAAGAAAGTCGGAAACGCTGTATGTCGCAATGAAGTAAAACGAAAAATCCGTGCGGCGATCTATTCATTGAAAGAAGAGATCGAGCCGGAATTAGATTTTATTGTGATTGCTAGACCAAGCATCAAAGGACTGACTTACGATGAGATTCGCTCCAACTTAGTCCATGTCTTAAAGCTTGCAAAAATAATCGACAGAGAGGAAAAGAGTAAGTGAAGAAATACAAACGTTTACTTTTGATGGCCGGACTTGTCGGTCTGATCATCGTCTTATCCGGTTGTGGAACTGGAGAAGTCAGCGCACAAAGTACAGGAATTTGGGATCGCTACATTGTTTATTATTTTGCAGAAGCGATTAAAGCATTGTCATTTGGAAATGTTGGGATCGGGATCATTTTATTCACGATCATCATTCGCGTAATTTTATTACCATTAATGCATTTCCAAACAAAAAGTATGCGTAAGACCCAAGAACTTCAACCAAAACTAAAAGCGATCCAACAAGAATATAGTTCAAAAGATCCTGAAACACAAAGTAAGTTAAGAGAAGCACAACAACGGTTATATGCTGAAAATGGTGTAAATCCATATGCAGGTTGTTTGCCTTTATTAGTACAAATGCCAATCTTAATGGCTTTATGGCAATCAATTTCTCGTGTTCCTGCGTTGAGTCAAGGTCACTTTTTATGGTTGAACTTAGGGAACGCTGACCCAACCTTTATTTTACCAGTGTTGGCTGCCATCTTTACATTTGCAAGTACGTATTTATCAAGCATGAGCCAAGTGGAATCGAATGCTTCATTGAAAGTCATGAATTTTGCGATGCCAGTGATGATCTTGGTTATGGGGGTCAATTTAGCCAGTGGACTTTCACTATACTGGGTAGTGTCAAATGCTTTCCAAGTGTTCCAAACACTATTGATCAATAATCCATTTAAAATCAAACGTGAGCGTGAAGAAGAAGCACAACGTATCCGTGAAAAAGAACGTGCTTTGCGTAAGGCACAAAGTCCTAAGAAAAAACGTAAAAAATAAGGGAGGGAATGCAAATGCCGATTTATGAAGCTGCAACCGTAGATGAAGCTGTTGAAATTGGATTGAATGAGTTAGGACTAGCAAAAGAGCAAGTCGCTATTGAGATACTTGATGAAGGAAAAAAAGGATTTCTCGGAATGGGAAAAAGAAATGCCAAACTTTCAATCGAACCGAATATCAGCGAAGTTGTCTCTGAAACGATCGAAGAAACCGTAGAAGAAGTGTTGGAAGAAACATCTATTCAAACAGAAAATACGGATGAAATCGAACCTGAGGACTTGATTGAAGAAAAAAGTGAATTAGGTGACGAAGCAGCTTTATCGGAATTAGCAACCTATCTCACTGAGATCTCCCAGCAACTAAATGCACCAGCTGTAGTAAAAATGACACGAGAAGCGAATTTGATCGTCTTCCATTTAGAAACGGATAAACAAGGTCTATTGATCGGCAAACATGGAAAAACGTTAAATGCTTTGCAATATTTGGCGCAGGTGTTCATCCATCGAGTAGTCGGTAATAAACTCTCTATCGTGGTAAACGTAGGCAACTATCGTGAAAAACGACAAGAGATCATCCAACGTTTAGCTGAGCGCACCGCAGAAAAAGTCTTGCGTACAGGGCAGCCTGTATTTTTAGAACCGATGCCTGCGTTTGAACGCAAACAAATCCACGCGACCTTAAGTAAACATGAGGGGGTACAAACCCATTCAGAAGGTGATGAACCATATCGTTACTTAGTTGTCGAACCAGCTAGATAGCGATTACGAAGAGAAGAACCAAAATCTTGCGATCAGATTGACAAACTTTTCCAAACAAAGTATATTTTATTAGAAATCATTCTTATCGGAGTATACGATGGTAGTCTTTACTTTGGTAGAAAAAACGTGCAGAGCGAAAGCTCTGCACGTTTTTTTGTGATCAACCAATCGTTGTCTGGACAAATTGGATCACGGTACCGTAAGCAAAAAGTTCGATGATCTGTTTGCCATCTCGGGGTTTTTGTTGATATTCAAAGTGACAATTGATGACTGCATTTGCGCCATAATCTAACACTTTCTTTTTTAATTTTTGTTTTGTTGTCAAGAACATGTCATCACTATTGAATGTAGGGTCGAATAAGTCCCCTTCAATACATTCTGCGACAAATACGATATCTCTGACGATATATTTTTGATTGATATTTCCCGTAGATAACACCACTTCATTGATTCGTGGATCATCTACTCCGTCCACTGCACTAGGCTTAAATTGGGCCATAATTTTTGCTCCTTTCGGTAAAGAAAAAGTATGTAGATACCGTTACCATTTAAGTGTAACGTTTTTTGGAACAAAGATAAAGATATAAAAGTATATTTACTTCTATAGAGAGTGATCTAATGATAGTTTCAGTCAAAAGAATCCTGTGCAGACAAAGTTTAAGATTGATTAGTGACTTTCATAAAAATAAACAAAAAAGCTTGATTACTAGAAGTAGATATGATAGTCTATGACCAGAATTTAAACAGAACAAGCAGTCAAAGTGCGAAGTTCACCATTTATTGCAAAGGGTGAAGTGGGCACTTTTTTTTGTGCGTAAAATGAAAAAGGAAGTGAAAAAATGGCTGAAATAACCTTAGAATTTGATACGATTGCAGCAATCTCTACGCCACCGGGTGAAGGGGCGATAAGTATTGTGCGTTTAAGCGGTGATCAAGCGTTGACCATTGCCAATAAAGTCTATCAAAGTGGCAATAAACAGTTGTTGGATGTTCCTAGTCATACGATTCATTATGGGCATATCGTCGATCCCAAAAGTGAACAATTAATCGATGAAGTCATGGTATCCGTCATGCGCGCACCACGAACATTTACCCGAGAAGATGTTGTAGAAATCAATTGCCATGGGGGCATCGTTGTCGTCAATCAAATTTTACAGCTTCTATTAAGAGAAGGCGCACGTTTAGCAGAGCCAGGAGAATTTACAAAGCGTGCCTTTTTAAATGGACGAGTTGATTTATCCCAAGCTGAAGCAGTCATGGACCTGATCCGTGCAAAAACAGATAAGGCGATGGGTGTCGCGTTGAACCAATTAGATGGAAATCTGTCTGCATTGATCCGTTCCCTTCGACAAGAAATTTTAGAGACATTAGCACAAGTCGAAGTGAATATCGATTACCCTGAATATGATGATGTGGAAGAATTGACGACAAAACTTCTATTAGAAAAAGCGCAGATGATCCAACAACGTATCGAAGTTCTTTTAGCAACATCACAACAAGGCAAGGTCTTACGAGAAGGATTAAGTACGGCCATCATCGGTCGTCCAAACGTTGGTAAGTCAAGCTTACTGAACCATTTATTACGAGAAGAAAAAGCCATCGTGACAGATATTGCGGGAACGACAAGAGATGTGATTGAAGAATACGTCAATGTTCGTGGCGTACCGTTGAAACTGATCGACACAGCAGGTATTCGGGAAACAGAAGATATCGTGGAACAAATCGGTGTTGCTCGTAGTCGTAAAGCTTTGGCAGAATCTGAATTGATCTTACTTGTCTTGAATCAAAGCGAGCCGTTGACGATTGAAGATGAACAGTTGTTGGAAGCAACAAAAGGATTGAAGCGGATCATTCTATTGAATAAAACTGATTTACCGAAACAATTAGAGGAAGACAAGCTTTTATCATTGATCGAGGATGAACCAGTATTCGCTGTTTCGGTTGCCAATAATGAAGGGTTAGACCGATTAGAAACGGCCATCTCTGAGTTGTTCTTTGGCGGGCAAACTGGCGAAAGAGATGCAACTTATGTATCCAATACCCGTCATATTGCTTTGCTCGAAAAAGCGGCCATCTCTTTACAAGAAGTGATCGCAGGAATCGATGCAGGTATGCCTGTTGACCTAGTTCAAATGGATATGACTCGCTGTTGGGATTACCTTGGTGAAGTCGTAGGAGATAGTGTCCAAGATGAATTGATCACACAATTGTTTAGTCAATTTTGTCTTGGAAAATAAAGGAGGAACAGTTCTTGAATCATTATCAAGCAGAAGAATATGATGTGATCGTTGTCGGTGCAGGACATGCTGGTTCAGAAGCCGCTTTGGCTGCTGCACGTATGGGGTCAAAAACGTTACTATTAACGATCAATTTAGATATGGTGGCATTTATGCCATGTAACCCTTCCGTCGGCGGTCCAGCCAAAGGCGTTGTCGTACGCGAGATTGATGCACTAGGCGGCGAAATGGGTAAGAACATTGATAAGACATACATTCAAATGAGAATGTTGAACACTGGGAAAGGACCTGCTGTCCGAGCATTACGTGCACAAGCAGACAAGCATGCCTATGCCAGTGAAATGAAACATACAATTGAAAAAGAAGAGGATTTGACACTAAGACAAGGAATCGTTGAAGAATTGATCGTTGAAGATGGGGTTTGTCGTGGTGTAGTCACTTCAACAGGTGCAAGCTATCGTTCAAAAGCAGTCGTTATCACTGCAGGTACCGCATTACGTGGTGAGATTATTATCGGTGAATTAAAATATTCGTCTGGTCCGAATAACTCACAACCATCAATTGGTTTAGCCAATCATTTAAAAGAATTAGGTTTTGCCATTGATCGTTTTAAAACCGGAACGCCTCCACGTGTGAAATCAAGTACGATCGATTACTCTGTCACAGAAGAACAACCGGGAGACAAGGAGCCAAATCATTTTAGCTTTGCCACACCGGACAGTGCCTATAACTTAGAACAAGAACCTTGTTGGTTGACTTATACAGGTGAAACGACCCATCAAATCATTCGTGACAATCTACACCGCGCACCAATGTTTACAGGAATCGTTGAAGGCGTCGGCGCACGTTACTGTCCTTCAATTGAAGACAAAATCGTCCGTTTTGCAGACAAACCACGTCATCAACTCTTTTTAGAACCAGAAGGATTGAATACAGAAGAAGTGTATGTTCAAGGACTTTCAACTTCACTTCCAGAAGACGTCCAAGTGGATATGTTGCATTCGATTGCTGGATTAGAAAAAGCAGAGATGATGCGTACGGGCTATGCCATTGAGTACGATGTAGTCGAACCACACCAGTTGCGTCCAACATTAGAAACGAAAGTCGTAGAAAATCTTTATACGGCCGGTCAAACCAATGGGACAAGTGGATATGAAGAAGCAGCGGGACAAGGGCTGATTGCAGGAATCAATGCAGCATTGAAAGTTCAAGGAAAAGAGCCATTAGTCATCAAACGTAGTGACGGCTATATCGGTGTCATGATCGATGATTTAGTCACAAAAGGAACGAATGAACCTTATCGCTTACTGACATCCCGGGCAGAATATCGTTTACTTCTTCGTCATGATAATGCTGATCTACGCCTAACAGAAATGGGTCACCAGATCGGTCTAGTAAAAGAAGAACAGTATACTGCTTATTTGAAAAAGAAAGCAGCAGTTGAACAAGAAATCAAACGTTTGATGAACGTTCGTATCAAACCGACAGCAGAAGTCCAAGCCTTTTTAGCAGAATTAAATGCTGCACCATTAAAAGATGGTGTGCTAGCAAGTGATTTCTTGCGTCGCCCAGAAATCACCTATGCCGATCTATTACGATTTATTCCAGAAAATGCGGAGTTAACACGTAAAGAAATCGAGCAAGTTGAAATTCAACTAAAATATGAAGGATACATCAAAAAAGCATTAGAAAAAGTAGAAAAACTAAAACGAATGGAAGCCAAACGCATCCCAGAAAACATTGACTACGCTGCGATCAACGGATTAGCAACGGAAGCAAAACAAAAGCTTCAAAAAATCCGTCCAGAAACCATCGCACAAGCAAGCCGCATCAGCGGTGTCAATCCAGCGGACCTAAGCATCTTGATGGTCTACATCGAACAAGGGAAGATTGCGAAAGTGGAAACATCTGCTTAAATAAAGCACTAAACAAAAAAAGAGCCGACGAATGATTGATTCGTCGGCTCTTTTTTTGTTAGCAAGAACATAGAGTAAATCACTTATGTAAAAAAGAAGAAACCTGAATATCCCATCGACTGATCAGCCACCTATTTATACATGCACCAATAAGAAACCCACAAGTATTTACAAAAACATCCCCTAAATCAAAAATACCTAGGTAAAAGAAATATTGGATCCATTCAACGCCTAAGACAGCTGAAAGGACTAAGATAGTATTCTTCCAACTTACTGGTAAAATCTAGCCTAAAGGTAGAAACAGTAAAATATTAAACAGCACAATCATTGGATCACCATAAATCAAATCCTTCACCCACGAAAATAGCTGAAATTCTACGCCTCGTATCCCGATATTTTTTAAGAAAAGTAAATAAATGAGAAAGGTGATGTACAGCAAAGAAAAAAAGACCAGCCATTCCCGATAGATGTTTCTTGTGAAAGCACAGTGAAGACTGACATAAAGGAATAACGTAATGATTATCACTAAGAAGAAAGGAACCCAAAAATCGACAGGGCCAGATGGTGGAAAAAGCGTAATAGAATAATAATAGAGATAACGCATGAAAAAACATCGAGAAAAAAGCAGGCAAGAAAGTAGCATTAAAAATTTTAAAAATAACAATTTTATTTTTGTTTCGATCTAAAAAACCTCCTTATTTTTGTTATAATCAATTGAGATTAACTTTATAAAAAATATACGTCACAACACTTGTCTTTCTCTCTATAAGTATACATAAAATAACTTAATATTGAAATGTGATCGCAGAATAAAATGAACTATACGTATCTTATTGTGAAGCATTGACAAAAATAGTAGCTAACTGAAAGGAGGATCTATGAACAAACGGCTTTGGTTAGTTGTATTAGTGATCATTATCTTAGGAGGAATCGGAGGAAAGATCTACATGGATAAAAGAGAAGAAGATCTTCAAGAATTGCTGGAAATACAGAAGGATCTGGCGAATTATGTGTATAACAATTATCGTCTCTATGTAAACAATCGGGAGAAAGAAGAAGAAATTTTCAGAAAGTATGACTGCGGACAAGGTGAAATGACTACGGAAGAATATTTGAAAGCATTGTTAGAGGTCAGAGAATATGAGGAGATAACTAAAATTGAATTCACTGGATATTCAGTGAGTCCGATGAATTTTTTGACCATTTATTTCACTGTTAATGGAGTATATGAGGAGGAAGTAAGTTTAAGTACTATTTCCGCAGAAACAAATAAACCTATATACATGATTTCTGATAGCACTGGAACTGGTCCTTATTATATTACAAAAAGAAAAGAAAAAATTAATTCGATTATGGCAGATGAACAAATTATCTATTACGAAGGAGGGATAGATTGATGGATCAAAATAGGTGGCTATCTGATTCTGTGTATAAAGTTGAAGATGGATTGATAAAAGTAAATCATCTAGTAAAAGAAATCCCTTATATAGTCATAAAAACAGTAGATACAAATAAAGACAAAATCGGTAATGAATCTAAGCCAAAGAAAAATAGTATGCAAGCAATGGTAGTTGCTAAAATAAAAGAGGAATATCTTGGGTACAATGAAGAGCAATTAAGAAAATTACCTGGCTTCCCCGACTCCGTCATCACCAAAAACCTTACGATTGCTTACGCTGGCACGACTTCGCTCAAAGATTGGCATACTAACCTCGTGGAGATTTGGGAGAGCAACAAACACTCAAATGGTGCATTTGCTTCTGCCTTGAACTATGCCCGTGAAATTGAAAAGCAGTATCCCAAATCAGATGGCTATACGATCTCAACGACAGGGCACTCATTAGGTGGCGCTAAAGCACTTTTTGTCGCAGCAATCAATGGCTGTGACGTACGGCGCGGCAGGACCAGGGCTTGCATAAGCCTTATTCGATAATCATAACGGTACCCTGATCAATATCTACGACACTTCGGATGTCGTCACGAGTGGGCTTTTCACTGGTGGGAAAGGGATGCTTCCAATCAATAGTTTTGGAATCGATAATTCGGGCTGGGAAACATTTGGCCATTCGCTGGATCAATTCAGAACAGATGAAGAAGAAAATTATATCGATAAGCATGGTCAAATCATCGTATACGTCGATGGCAAGGGGGGGATCTTGTTAGCCGCAACTTTGTGGCAACAAACACTTTTGGAAAACGAAGCAATGATCAAACTACTAGCAGTCAGTGGCGAGCATACGCTAGATGAAATCAAGCGTGTGAAAGAAGAAAATGAGTGGCTCAAGGTTCAAGTCAAAGAATTCTTGACCTTAAAAGAGTTAGGTAAGAAGCTGACTGCAAGTGGCGGCGGACTTTCTCAATCAGAAAAAATTTATTTAGAAGATAGCCAAGCATTAGCTGTCGTACGGACCGCAGCAAGTAAATTTGATGAGGCGATGAGCAATGTTCGCGTGATTTACCAAAGCGGGATCACGGAGTTGGAAGAGTTAGGGAATGACTGGTTGGGAAGAATACGCAATTATACGCCACATTTGACGTACAACGAGGTAATTGAAACATTAGCCGAAGTTAATTGTACAAAATGAGAGATTGTCGATGAGCCAACACAGGAATTTAGAGATAAGATCTGCCAGATCGATCAGATGTCGGAACAGTTTCAAACGCTCGCCGATGAAATCACCCAAAAAATCAATGAAATGGTGGCACGTGACAAAGAATTAGCGAATCAATTGTTCTAACCCTTGCTACAAAAGTGAACGATCGATAAAAGCACTATTGAGAAGTGATTGTTGTCTAACTAAATAATAGAAAATAAAGGAGTGTGAGCAATGGGCAGCACACTCTTTTTGTGTTGTCCGAGGGCGGATTATTTTTTTATTGTAGAACAAGAATTTACCTACTTCCGAATTTGGCATAACCTCCTTTAAATTTATATATAGAAAGATTGCAACTCGGCTCATTTTGCGTTAAAGTAGGAAGAGATTCTGTGAAACAATTAGCTGTTTCACAATGAAAGGATAAATTATGACACCAGAAGAATTTCGCCAAGTCTTGGCAGAAAAAGACATTCATTTATCGGATAAGCAAATGGCGCAGTTTGACAGTTATTTTCATTTATTAGTGGAGTGGAATGAAAAAATGAATTTGACGGCGATCACTGATCGAGAAGAAGTTTACTTAAAACACTTTTATGATTCATTGACGTTGGCATTTGATGTTGATTTTTCAACTGGCCTGACTTTATGTGACGTCGGCTCAGGGGCTGGGTTTCCAAGTATTCCTTTAAAAATTGCTTTTCCTGAGTTACAAATAACGATTGTTGATTCCTTGAATAAGCGAATCACTTTTTTAACTGAGTTAACGAATCAATTAGAAATCGATGCATCTCTTTATCATGATCGTGCAGAAACATTTGGGCAAAATTCGCAATTCCGTGCATCATTTGATTTTGTGACTGCTCGTGCAGTGGCACGTTTAAATGTATTGACGGAACTGTGTTTACCATTAGTGAAACAAGAGGGCTATTTCTATGCACTGAAAGCTGCGAAAAGCGAAGAAGAATTGGCAGAAGCGAAACCAGCGATTGCGCAATTAGGTGGTAAATTTATCGGAGAGCAAGCAATTGAACTACCTAAAGTCTCGGACAAACGCCACATTCTGATTATACAGAAGAAAAAACCAACACCGAAGAAGTATCCAAGAAAACCTGGGTTGCCGAATAAGCAACCAATCAAGTAGGAGGAGAAGAGATGGCACAAATTATATCCGTTGCAAATCAAAAAGGCGGCGTTGGTAAAACAACGACAACTGTAAATCTAGGTGCTTGTTTAGCAAGTTTAGGTAAACAAGTGTTGCTAGTAGATATGGATGCACAAGGAAATGCCACTAGCGGAGTAGGCATTCGTAAACCTGATGTGACACAAGATATTTATGATGTATTAGTCAATGAGTTACCAATTCCTGAAGCGACAATTGCTACTGAACATGAAAACTTGAGCATTGTGCCTGCCACTCTTCAATTAGCGGGAGCAGAGATTGAATTGACCTCAATGATGGCAAGAGAATCACGTTTAAAAAGTTCACTGGCTGAAGTCAACGATCAGTATGACTACATTTTAATTGATTGCCCACCATCTCTAGGTCATCTAACCATCAACTCATTTACTGCAAGTGATTCGATTTTGATCCCTGTGCAGTGTGAGTACTATGCATTAGAAGGGTTAAGTCAACTACTGAATACTGTTCGCTTGGTTCAAAAACACTTCAACCCTGAATTGGAAATCGAAGGGGTATTATTGACGATGTATGACGCTCGAACGAATCTAGGAAATGAAGTGGTGGAAGAAGTGCGGAAGTATTTCCGTGAAAAAGTGTATGAGACAGTGATTCCTCGAAACATTCGTTTGTCAGAAGCACCAAGTCATGGAAAACCTATCATTGATTATGATCCGCGTTCCAGGGGCGCTGAAGTGTATCAAGCATTAGCAAAGGAAGTGGTCGATCGTGAAGAAAAGTAAAGGACTAGGTCGGGGAATCGACGCGCTGTTTCAAGATTTGGAAAATTTAGAAACAGTTAACGTGAAAGATGAAACTGTCATTCAGTTGCCACTCAACGAATTGCGTCCTAATCCGTATCAACCACGTAAAACATTTGAAGAAGTATCATTGCAAGAATTAGCGAACTCGATCGAGTACTCCGGTGTCTTTCAACCGATCATTGTTCGTCGTTCGTCGGTGAAAGGTTATGAGATCATCGCAGGTGAACGTCGTTTCCGGGCGTCTAAGTTAGCTGGAAAAGAAACGATTCCTGCAATTGTCAGAGATTTCGACGAAGAAGCGATGATGCAAGTTGCAGTTTTAGAAAACTTACAACGTGAAGACTTAAATCCTTTAGAAGAAGCAGAAGCTTACGAGATGTTGATGAAGAACTTAAAGTTGACACAAGCTGAAGTTGCAAGTCGTTTAGGGAAAAGTCGTCCTTATATCGCAAACTATTTGCGTTTATTGACATTGCCTGATTTAGTGAAAGAAATGGTCCAAGATCAACGATTATCTATGGGACAAGCTCGTACGTTACTTGGATTAAAAAATAAACAATTGATATTAAAATTAGCCAATCGTGTCGTAACAGAAAATCTAACGGTTCGACAATTAGAGCAGATCGTTTCCGAGCTGAATCAAAATGATGGGCAAGAAAAGAAAAAAATCCCACGTTTAGCAAAGGAAAAACCGTATTATATCCGTGAGAGTGAAGATCGCTTGATGGATAAATTTGGAACAAGTGTCGCCATCCAAGAAAAGAATGGGAAAGGTAAAATCGAAATCGAATATCTTTCACAAAATGATTTAACTAGAATTCTTGATATTCTAAATATTCAATTTGATGAAGAATAAACAGAGGGAGGCTATGTTATGTACGACTTACATGATATCGTAGAAATGAAAAAACCTCATGCTTGTCAAACGAACCGTTGGGAGATTATCCGAATGGGCGCTGATATCAAAATCAAATGTATGAATTGCGGTCATATCGTGATGATGACCCGTCGAGAATTTGAGAAAAAAATGAAAAAAGTACTTGAAAAAAATGTAGAGAAAGAGTGAATGAATTTATGGCATTAACTGCTGGAATTGTGGGTTTACCCAACGTAGGAAAATCAACTTTGTTCAATGCAATTACAAAGGCGGGAGCAGAGGCTGCCAACTATCCTTTTGCGACTATTGATCCAAATATTGGAATGGTTGAAGTACCCGATTGGCGTTTACAACGTTTAACCGAATTAGTAAAACCAAAGAAAACTGTACCAACAACCTTTGAATTTACAGATATTGCTGGAATCGCTAAGGGTGCAAGTAAAGGCGAAGGATTAGGAAACCAATTTTTAAGTCATATTCGCCAAGTAGATGCAATCTGTCATGTCGTTCGTTGTTTTGACGATGACAACATCACACACGTAGAAGGACGTGTCGATCCTTTAGCAGATATTGATACGATCAATCTAGAGCTTGTCTTAGCTGATTTAGAGTCAGTGACGAAGCGATATACACGTGTGGCAAAAATTGCAAAAACAAAAGATAAAGATGCAGTTGCTGAATTAGCGGTGTTGGAGAAAATCAAACCAGTATTAGAAGATGGACGTTCAGCACGTTCGATCGAATTTACAGAAGAAGAACAAAAAATCGTTAAATCTTTATTCTTGTTAACAACAAAACCGATCTTGTATGTTGCTAATGTGGCAGAAGATGAAGTAGCCAATGCTGATGCGAATGAGTATGTTCAAGCAGTGCGTAATTTTGCTGCAGAAGAAAACGCAGAAGTTATTGTCGTTAGCGCCAGAGCAGAAGAAGAAATTGCTGAGCTGGACGACGAAGATAAAGCAGAGTTTCTTGAAGCATTAGGCATTGAAGAGTCAGGGTTGGATCAATTGATTCGTGCGGCGTATGACCTATTAGGATTAGCAACATACTTTACAGCAGGTGAACAAGAAGTTCGTGCGTGGACGTTCAAAAAAGGAATCAAAGCACCACAAGCTGCAGGAATCATTCATACCGATTTTGAACGTGGCTTTATCCGTGCAGAAACAGTCTCATTTGAAGATTTAGACCAATACGGAACGATGCATGCAGCGAAAGAAGCCGGACGTGTACGATTAGAAGGGAAAGACTATGTCGTTCAAGATGGCGACGTTATGTTATTCCGTTTTAATGTATAAAAAGGCTATCATACGGTGTATGTGATATGTTAAAATGTCTTTTGTGACAACCGTCAGCGTCTAAGGAGGACTGTAAAATAATGGAAGCAGAACAGTTACGCGAAATCGTAAAAGAAAATGCGCAGTTAGAAGAACAACTAACAAAACGTAATCAACAATATATTTTTGACTTAAAGAAGTCGCTAGAAGCAGCGAATTTATCAGAAGAAGAAAAAGTAACGGCTTTGCATGAGATGTTACCCGTTTTAGTATCCGAACAAAAAGGTGGGAAAACAGCCCGCCAATTATTTGGAACGGTATCTGAAAGAACAGAAGCAATCATCAATAAACCGGTCGAAGTGAAAACTTCTTCGACGCCAACGTTGATGTGGTTGGACAATACATTGCTCTTACTCGGATTATTGAGTGTGATGATCGCAATCACTGGATTGTTTTCACGTGAAACAACGCCTGCTTATGGAATCACCACACTTGTACTAGGTTCAGCTATTGGTGGATGGGTCTTTTACTTGATGTACAAGTATATTTACCAGTATGAGTATCCAGGTGCTGATCGCAGTAAAAAACCTGGAATGGGTAAAACCTTGTTGATTTTGGGTGGAACGACATTGATCTGGGTCATTGCTTTTTCAGCAACAACCTTGTTGCCACCAATTGTGAACCCGTTATTAGATCCAGTAGTGATCATCATCATCGGTGCAGCAGCTCTTGCGTTGCGTTACTATTTAAAGAAAAAATATGGCATCGTTGGCAGTCTTTCTGTTCCAAGAAGATAATTCATTGGATCTAGAAATTATGTGACTTACGAGACGAACAGTAAAGAAGAGAACGTGTTAGCATTACGCTGCACGTTCTCTTCTTTACTGTTTATTTCTATTGTTCTTACAGTGACGACCATGATCTCAAAACGCTCTTCTTTTATTATTATAAAAAATAATAAAAGAGTGTTATTATCAAATAATAGAGATGCTCACTGATGTTATAAAACATGTTGAGCGAGATAGTTAAACGATGAGGGGTGAATGAATATGAAAAAAGTTAAATGGATATTTTCTATTCATGTTGACGGAGTACCTCCTTTAGGATATGGAGGGATCAAAACTGGACAATTTATTCTCGGGCATGGAAGAAAGTTTCAAAAAGAAATGCGGTCTGTTTTAGGGCCAAAAATCGAACTGGAGTTCATCAGCTATAATACAAGAAAGCCGGAGACACTAGCTGCTGATTTACTTGTGTATACAGATGTCGATGAAAAGTATCTTGACGAAGAGACGAAGAAAAAAGGCTTAAGCATTCCCTATAAACTATATTATTTGAATGAGATTGAAACGATCAAAGAATTGATCGAAGCAAATGTTTAAAAAGTGAAACGCCTCTTTTCTTTCTTGAAGTGTACTAGTTTCAGCTTAATAAAAATATTGAATAAGAAAAAAACGTGCAGCACATGAAAACGCTAACTAATATTTGATTTTGATCAAACATTAGGAGACGCTTCATTATGCTGGTACGTTCTTTTTTTAGGATTCACTGAGTAGTTCCTTAGAAAAAACAAGGGATTGGTAGAAGTTGTTGACTTACAAAAGAAAATCGATTATTTTAGTAGATAAACTAAACAAGAGGAGTGGTACTAAAAATGTCCAACTGGGAAACAAAGTTCACGAAAAAAGGATTTACTTTTGATGATGTCTTATTGATACCAGCAGAAAGTCACGTGTTACCAAACGAAGTGGATATGAGTGTACAATTAGCAAAAAATATCAAATTGAATATTCCTATCATCAGTGCAAGTATGGATACAGTTACTGACAGCAAGATGGCGATTGCTATGGCAAGACAGGGTGGTCTAGGTGTCATTCATAAAAACATGACAATCAGCGAACAAGCAGACGAAGTACGTAAAGTGAAACGTTCTGAAAGTGGTGTAATCATTGACCCATTCTTCTTGACACCACAACACTTGGTCGCAGATGCTGAAGAATTAATGAGCAGATACCGTATTAGTGGAGTTCCAATCGTCGAAACATTGGAAAACCGCAAATTAGTAGGAATCATTACAAACCGTGATATGCGTTTTGTTACAGACTTTCATATCGAAATCAGCGAAGTCATGACAAAAGAAAACTTAGTAACAGCCCCAGTAGGCACTTCTCTAAAAGATGCAGAAAAAATCTTACAACAACATAAAATAGAAAAACTACCAATCGTTGATGATGCAGGTCGATTAAGTGGTTTGATCACGATCAAAGATATCGAAAAAGTAATCGAGTTTCCAAATGCAGCAAAAGATGAACATGGTCGTTTGTTGGTAGCTGCCGCAGTTGGTGTCACTAGCGACACATTTGAACGTGCACAAGCTTTACTTGATGCTGGCGCAGATGCCATTGTCATTGATACGGCGCATGGACATAGTGCAGGTGTAATCCGTAAAATCCAAGAAATTCGCACAACATTTAAAGATGCAACATTGATTGCTGGTAATGTAGCAACAGCAGAAGCAACAAAAGCTTTATACGATGTTGGTGTTGACGTGGTCAAAGTAGGTATCGGACCAGGTTCGATTTGTACGACACGTGTGGTTGCTGGTGTGGGTGTTCCCCAATTAACAGCCATTTACGATGCAGCATCAGTTGCGCGCCAATATGGTAAAACCATTATTGCAGATGGTGGGATTAAATATTCTGGTGATATCGTCAAAGCTTTAGCAGCGGGTGGACATGCTGTCATGTTAGGTAGTATGTTAGCAGGAACCGATGAATCTCCAGGTGAATTTGAGATCTATCAAGGGCGTCGTTTCAAGACATACCGTGGAATGGGCTCATTAGGTGCCATGGAAAAAGGATCAAAAGACCGTTACTTCCAAGGTGGCACGAATGAAGCCAATAAGTTAGTGCCAGAAGGTATTGAAGGACGTGTAGCGTACAAAGGAAGCGTGGCAGACATTCTCTTCCAAATGATTGGTGGTTTAAAATCAGGGATGGGTTATGTTGGATCAGCGAACCTAAAACAATTAAGAGATGATGCACAGTTCATTCAAATGAGTGGCAGTGGTTTGAAAGAATCTCACCCACATGATGTACAAATTACGAAAGAAGCACCAAACTATTCTGTAGAATCATAATCAAACTTCTTGATCATAAAAAAGCAGCTAAGCAATTCGTGCCAACGAATCACTTAGCTGCTTTATTGTTTACTTGATTACTTTTAGGTTCCCCATGTAAGGCACGAGTACTTCTGGAACTGTGACTGAACCATCTTCATTTTGATAGTTTTCAAGGATGGCAGCAACCGTACGGCCAACTGCTAAACCAGAACCATTCAATGTATGTGCATAATGGATTTTTCCATCTGCATCTCGGTAACGGATCATTGCACGGCGCGCTTGGAAATCTTCACAGTTTGAGCAAGAACTGATTTCACGATACGTATCTTGTGCAGGAATCCATACTTCTAAATCGTAGGTTTTCGCTGCTGAAAAGCCCATATCCCCAGTTGATAATGTCATAACACGGTAAGGTAAGTGCAGTTTCTTCAAAATGTCCTCTGCGTCAGCGGTCATTTTTTCAAGTTCTTCATATGAATGTTCTTCATCAGCAAATTTCACCATTTCTACTTTATTGAACTGATGAAGACGAATCAATCCACGAGTATCACGACCAGCACTACCTGCTTCTGAACGGAATGCTGGGCTAAGTGCAGTGAAGTAAACAGGTAAATCTTCTTTTGCTAAGATTTCATTGCTGTAGTAGTTTGTTAAAGGGACTTCAGCTGTTGGGATCAAAGTTAAATCTGTATCAGCTAATTGGAAAACATCTTCTTTAAATTTGGGGAATTGACCAGTACCAAACATGGCTTGGCTGTTTACAGCGTAAGGTGTCATCATTTCAGTATAGCCATGTTCATAGACGTGTTGATCTAACATAAAATTATAAAGGGCACGTTCTAAGCGAGCACCTAATCCTTTATAGTAAACAAAGCGGCTTCCTGATACTTTTGCCCCACGTTCAAAATCAAGAATACCTAGATTTTCAGCAATTTCCCAGTGAGGTTTTGGTTCAAAAGCAAATTGACGAGGTTCACTCCAACGACGAGCTTCCACGTTATCCTCTTCATCTTTACCCACCGGCACAGAATCATGAGGTAAATTAGGGAGACTTGTAGCGATTTGTTGTAATTTTTCATCAACTTGTGCAACTTCTTCGTCTAGTGCTTTGATTTTCCCACCGACTTCTTTCATTTCAGCGATCTTCGCAGTTGCCTCTTCTTTATTACGCTTTAATTGGGCGATTTCAGCAGATACATCATTACGGTATTTTTTCAATTCTTCACTTTCAACCAACAATTTTCTACGAGATTCATCTAACTCCACAAACTCCGCTAAGACTTTTTTTTTAACGCCACGTGACGTTAATTTTTCTTGTACATAGTCAACATTTTGACGGATCATTTTAATATCTAACATTTCTTTTCCTCCTTTTTTGTAAAAAAAAACCAGCTCATCCAAAGAAATATCTTGGGACGAACTAGTTTGAGTTTCGCGGTACCACCCAAGTTCAGTCTATCGAGACTGCACTTGTAAACAGATAACGGCTGTTACCGACCTTTCTTATTTCGAAAGGCACATCGGGTGAACTGGAACTTCGAAATTATTTTTTACTGATTTGCACCAACCATCAGCTCTCTTGAAAAAAATAAAATGTACTGGGTTCACTGTTTTCTTTTATTTGTATTCTAAGAATAGCGAAAAATTTAGTTTCCGTCAATATGTTCTGTCAGATTGCCGACTAACTTTTCATTTTTTTTAAGCGGGAAATGCATGATAAAAGACGTCCAATCTTGATCTGACTTCGCATAGATATAGCCACCGTGCAATGCTACGATACTTTGTGCAATGGCTAGACCAAGCCCTGTCCCGCCAGTTTCTTGTGAACGGGATTCTTCCACCCGGTAAAATCGATCAAATAGATTGTCAATGGCTTGTTGGGGGATCATGGCACCATTGTTTTTGACGACAACGACAACTTCCGAACCAAGCTTTTCAATTCCAATGATGATCTTTGTTGCACCTTTGCCATATTTTAAGGCATTGGTCAGTAGATTATTGAATACGCGAACTAACTTTTCAGTATCACCATCCATGATCAGTGAATTGATTGGAGATTCAACAAAAATTTGAATCTCCTTTTTAGAAGCTTCTAGTTCAAAATCAGCTGCCAATTGTTCAATCAATTGGATCAAATCAAATGCAGAAAAATTCACAGGAACCGCTGGCTGACGTACCTTGGTATACTCGAACAGATCTTCTACCAGTGATTTCATTTGTTTCGCTTTGACATAAGCAGTGTGGGTATATTTCAACAGATCTTCTTCTGTTTGATATTGACCATCTTCAATAAGACCTAAATAGCCAATAATTGATGTTAAAGGTGTGCGAATATCATGACTGACGTTTGTAATCAGTTCGTCTTTTGATTTTTCGATTTTACGTTCGTCTTCAATCGCCGCTACCGTACTGTCCACTAAACCATTGATACTTTTGACTACACGACTAAGGTCGCCACTTAATTCGAAAGGGATACGATGGTCATAATTGCCATTAGCGATATAATGTAATTCACTAATAATGTGTCGTAATTGCATTTGTCGGTAGCGACGAATCAATCGCCAGTATAATACACCAACATCTAATAAAAAGAAAACAGGAAAAATAAAGTTTCGACCATTCCAAAACAAATCACTATCTAAACGCTGGGCAAAAATATTTTTAGAATCCCAAATAGCGTTTGTCAAAGAAGGTGAACTACTGATGATCGAACTGATAATGACCAACATCGCTACATTCAATAGAAGCAGAAGGATGATCGTAATGATTCCTTCTGCTAATAATTCACTGATTTCTTTAGATGTCAGATTGATCCGGCGTCGTTTTTCGATCACTTTTTTATCTTGCATCAATTTTATAGCCCACTCCCCAAACGGTTTGAATGACTTTTTCTCCACCTGTTGCTTCTTCAATCTTGTCTCTTAAATGACTAACATGAACCATTACTGTTTTAGCAGAAACAATACTTTCTTGTTTCCAGACACGTTCAAAGATTTCATCTGCACTGAATACATGGTTAGGATGACTTGCAAGAAGATATAGAATACCAAATTCTAAGGCAGTCAGTTGGATTTCTTTTCCATCGATTGTTTTGACTTCGTGCGAGTCTTTATTGATAATCAAAGAATTTACTTCCAGTACATCTGGTTGATCCGGTGTGACTTGCATTTTTGTGCGGCGTAACAAAGATTTTACTCTAGCCATCACTTCAAGGGGATTGAATGGTTTTGTCACATAATCATCTGCGCCAGCTACTAATCCTTTGATTTTATCCATATCTGTTGTTTTCGCGGTCAACATGATGATTGGGATCTGAGATTCTTTTCTTAATTCTTTGACCACTTGCATGCCGTCCATCTCGGGCATCATGATATCTAATATAAGTAGTTCAATATCAGGAATCGTTCTTACTTTCGATAATGCTTCTTTTCCATCATAGGCTTTTACTGCTTCGTAGCCTTCATTGTGTACGTAGATACTAAGTAATTCAACAATTTCCTTGTCGTCATCTGCGATTAATATTTTCATAAGTAGATCCTCCATCGATTAATGTGTTTACTCTTAATATTTTAGCAAAAAAATAGATAAATAGATAAAAGCAGCGCTTTGTTAAGGAAAATTTTAGAAGAAGAGGGGAGAAGGGTGGAAATCTAAGATAAAAGAGGAAACAAAAATAGAAAGTGATTTAAATCAAGGAGAAACACCAATTAAACGAAATAATGAATTGAGAACACTTACACAACAATAGCAAGAAAAAAAGAAATTTGATCAAACAAATTAAAAAATGAACATTGTCATGGTGAAACTAGTTTAAATAGGAGGAAAAGCACGTTAAAAACGAATGATTTTGTGCTTCCCGTTTTTAATGATCGACTCTCTTAAAAATGTTGATAAATCAGTCTTTTTTTAGTTGACTTTCAAAATTGATGTTGGTATATTATTATTTGTTCGAAAGAACGGAAAACAAACAAATCGATTCTTAAAATTAGTGATTGACATGTTTGTTAACACATGATAAGATAACGAAGTTGCTTTTGAGTGATTCACTGATTGAAGTTAGTTTCGCAAAGAAAAAAACAAAAAAAGTGATTGACAAATAACAAGTAACAAGTTATTATGAGTGAGTTGCTAAAACGACCTCGTGAAAAACGAGTTGAAAAAACTTTTTAAAAATAGTTGACAATCATCCGAGAGTTTGCTAAGATATAAAAGTTGCTACGGCAATCACAAATGATGAATTGAGGCAGTTGTGTTTCATTTATCATGTAGACCTTTGAAAACTGAACAAAGTAAGACAAACCAAATGTGTAGGGCGTCTTGATTCAATTCAAGACAACAAACATTTTTAACAAGCAAGCAATATGCTAGCAAACAAATTGAGCTTAACAATCGC
>NZ_JARJHD010000037.1:0-1967 GCF_030441955.1 Enterococcus spodopteracolus
AACAAAAAACGACAAATAGGAGAGATTCGCATGGAAATAACTGCAAATAATATCAAAAGAAGTTTGAGAGAGCAAGGAATTAATACGAAAAACCTACGCATTCGGGTTGAAATGGTGGGCTACGGAAGCACTTCTATCAGAGTAAAATTGCATGATTTAACGCTAGAAACGGAAACGATTCGTTACGAAATCCAAAAACAGTGGGGGAGCATTCGATATGACGAAAAAGTACAAGGTGAGATATTAGAGGGATGTAATACGTACGTGTTTTGTGAATATGAAGAGGAAGTCTTAGAACAAGCGATTGAAGAGAAATACGAGCAAGCAGAAACCATTTATCGGCACTTAGAACAGCTAGACACATACAATGGCGAACAAATATTTGAAACAGAGAGCGTGAGAGCCGTTGCCTTTTTCAAAGATAAATTAATTTCATTAATGATGAAAGATCGTTCTAGTTCGATTCGATACCGCAGACACCCTATGAATAGTGTTTATGATTTAGCACATGCTCTTGTTTTACTAGAAACAATTGGTCATTTCGGCAAAATCTAAACTAAAGAATTAGGAAAGGAGACATACGAAAGGGTTCCATAACCCTTTCGTATCAGTCAAAAGATGAAGATATACGAGTGATGTCGTTAGTGAGATTAGTATAACAATGATTCAATTCATATTATTCTTTAGCATGCTTTTTATAAAATTTTAGACTTAAAAAAAAGAAAAGAGGAATTTATTATGATTAACAATGTAACTTTGGTAGGACGTTTAACAAAAGACCCTGATTTGCGCTATACGTCAAGTGGCAAGGCGGTAGCAGGTTTTACATTAGCAGTCAATCGAAGATTTACGAACCAGGCAGGACAGCGTGAGGCGGACTATATCCAATGTGTCATTTGGGGGAAATCAGCGGAAACCTTAGCAAATTATGCAAAAAAAGGTTCTTTGATCGGGATTGTGGGACGCCTTCAATCAAGAAGTTATGAAAATAAGGAACAACAACGAGTTTATGTGACTGAGGTTGTAGTAGAAACTTTCCAATTTCTTGAATCAAAAACAGCCAACGAACAACGCCAAAATAATCAACAAAACGATAATAGTGATCCAAACTTTGAAGGATCAACGGTTGACATTTCAGACGATGATTTACCATTTTGATTCGTGTGTAGAGACTAGGGAGAGAAAAAATAGTTCCCCAAAATCTTAGAATAGGAGTGTTCATATGTGGTTAATAGCTATTTTTATATTACTAGCCTTATCGTCATATCTATTTTACTGTTTGAGCCATAAAGATTATAAAAAGAAAATGTTTGGAATTCTTTTCTTTTTATTAGTTTTTATTATCCAAGTAACTGTTGGGATAGTGTTACATTTGATTGGCAAAATATAGATACACTCTAAAAGATTAACAATTTAACTAAAAATGAGAGATCGGCAACCGCATATGCGGTTGCCGAATAAAGGAGAAAAGATGAATTATAGAAATGAGATTACGAAACGACTAAAAAATTTATCTGGCAAGCAGAATATATCTACAATTTTCTTTGATTGGGTTCACTTAATGGCATACACCATATCAAATAGTGTAGATAAAACACAATTTGATAGCCGAGAAGCTGATTATGTCGAGATAATCGGAAAATACACGAAGACGGAGAGTGATGTCTTTGTAAAATGTTTCTGTTTATTGGTACAAGCTTTTGATCGAAAAGTGACGGATTGGCTCGGTGAAATTTATATGGATCTCGAAATTAGTAACAAAGATTCCGGACAATTTTTTACACCCTATGAGATCTCAAGGTTAATGTCCGAACTAACTTTAACGGAAAATGAACCACTAATCGAAGAAAAAGGATGGATTGGTTATTACGAGCCAGCGTGTGGCGCAGGTAGTATGATAATCGCATTTACGCAGGCAATGGAACGTAAGGGATATAACTATCAACAGCAGCTACGTGTATTGTGTG
>NZ_JARJHD010000038.1:0-1770 GCF_030441955.1 Enterococcus spodopteracolus
GAGTAGACCTCTCAAAACTGAACAAAGTATCGACAAACGTGTGTAGTCTCCGTAATATTCCTTAGAAAGGAGGTGATCCAGCCGCACCTTCCGATACGGCTACCTTGTTACGACTTCACCCCAATCATCTATCCCACCTTAGGCGGCTGGCTCCAAAAAGGTTACCTCACCGACTTCGGGTGTTACAAACTCTCGTGGTGTGACGGGCGGTGTGTACAAGGCCCGGGAACGTATTCACCGCGGCGTGCTGATCCGCGATTACTAGCGATTCCGGCTTCATGTAGGCGAGTTGCAGCCTACAATCCGAACTGAGAGAAGCTTTAAGAGATTAGCTTAGCCTCGCGACTTCGCGACTCGTTGTACTTCCCATTGTAGCACGTGTGTAGCCCAGGTCATAAGGGGCATGATGATTTGACGTCATCCCCACCTTCCTCCGGTTTGTCACCGGCAGTCTTGCTAGAGTGCCCAACTAAATGATGGCAACTAACAATAAGGGTTGCGCTCGTTGCGGGACTTAACCCAACATCTCACGACACGAGCTGACGACAACCATGCACCACCTGTCACTTTGCCCCCGAAGGGGAAGCTCTATCTCTAGAGTGGTCAAAGGATGTCAAGACCTGGTAAGGTTCTTCGCGTTGCTTCGAATTAAACCACATGCTCCACCGCTTGTGCGGGCCCCCGTCAATTCCTTTGAGTTTCAACCTTGCGGTCGTACTCCCCAGGCGGAGTGCTTAATGCGTTAGCTGCAGCACTGAAGGGCGGAAACCCTCCAACACTTAGCACTCATCGTTTACGGCGTGGACTACCAGGGTATCTAATCCTGTTTGCTCCCCACGCTTTCGAGCCTCAGCGTCAGTTACAGACCAGAGAGCCGCCTTCGCCACTGGTGTTCCTCCATATATCTACGCATTTCACCGCTACACATGGAATTCCACTCTCCTCTTCTGCACTCAAGTCTCCCAGTTTCCAATGACCCTCCCCGGTTGAGCCGGGGGCTTTCACATCAGACTTAAGAAACCGCCTGCGCTCGCTTTACGCCCAATAAATCCGGACAACGCTTGCCACCTACGTATTACCGCGGCTGCTGGCACGTAGTTAGCCGTGGCTTTCTGGTTAGATACCGTCAAGGGGTGAACAGTTACTCTCACCCTTGTTCTTCTCTAACAACAGAGTTTTACGATCCGAAAACCTTCTTCACTCACGCGGCGTTGCTCGGTCAGACTTTCGTCCATTGCCGAAGATTCCCTACTGCTGCCTCCCGTAGGAGTTTGGGCCGTGTCTCAGTCCCAATGTGGCCGATCACCCTCTCAGGTCGGCTATGCATCGTGGCCTTGGTGAGCCGTTACCTCACCAACTAGCTAATGCACCGCGGGTCCATCCATCAGCGGCACCGTAAAGCGCCTTTCAAAACGAAACCATGCGGTTTCGATTGTTATACGGTATTAGCACCTGTTTCCAAGTGTTATCCCCTTCTGATGGGCAGGTTACCCACGTGTTACTCACCCGTTCGCCACTCCTCTTTTCCCGGTGGAGCAAGCTCCGGTGGGAAAAGAAGCGTTCGACTTGCATGTATTAGGCACGCCGCCAGCGTTCGTCCTGAGCCAGGATCAAACTCTCATAATAAAAGTTAGAACAATCTTGCGATTGTTAAGCTCAATTTGTTTGCTAGCATATTGCTTGCTTGTTAAAAATGTTTGTTGTCTTGAATTGAATCAAGACGCCCTACACATTTGGTTTGTCTTACTTTGTTCAGTTTTCAAAGGTCTA
>NZ_JARJHD010000039.1:0-1680 GCF_030441955.1 Enterococcus spodopteracolus
AATCAGTAAATAGCTCTCCGCCTACAATGACGTCATAACCATGATTTCTGGTTTTCTGACGTCCGTTATCAGTTCCCTCCGACCACGCCAGCATATCGAGGAACGCCTTACGTTGATTATTGATTTCTACCATCTTCTACTCCGGCTTTTTTAGCAGCGAAGCGTTTGATAAGCGAACCAATCGAGTCAGTACCGATGTAGCCGATAAACACGCTCGTTATATAAGCGAGATTGCTACTTAGTCCGGCGAAGTCGAGAAGGTCACGAATGAACTAGGCGATAATGGCGCACATCGTTGCGTCGATTACTGTTTTTGTAAACGCACCGCCATTATATCTGCCGCGAAGGTACGCCATTGCAAACGCAAGGATTGCCCCGATGCCTTGTTCCTTTGCCGCGAGAATGGCGGCCAACAGGTCATGTTTTTCTGGCATCTTCATGTCTTACCCCCAATAAGGGGATTTGCTCTATTTAATTAGGAATAAGGTCGATTACTGATAGAACAAATCCAGGCTACTGTGTTTAGTAATCAGATTTGTTCGTGACCGATATGCACGGGCAAAACGGCAGGAGGTTGTTAGCGCGACCTCCTGCCACCCGCTTTCACGAAGGTCATGTGTAAAAGGCCGCAGCGTAACTATTACTAATGAATTCAGGACAGACAGTGGCTACGGCTCAGTTTGGGTTGTGCTGTTGCTGGGCGGCGATGACGCCTGTACGCATTTGGTGATCCGGTTCTGCTTCCGGTATTCGCTTAATTCAGCACAACGGAAAGAGCACTGGCTAACCAGGCTCGCCGACTCTTCACGATTATCGACTCAATGCTCTTACCTGTTGTGCAGATATAAAAAATCCCGAAACCGTTATGCAGGCTCTAACTATTACCTGCGAACTGTTTCGGGATTGCATTTTGCAGACCTCTCTGCCTGCGATGGTTGGAGTTCCAGACGATACGTCGAAGTGACCAACTAGGCGGAATCGGTAGTAAGCGCCGCCTCTTTTCATCTCACTACCACAACGAGCGAATTAACCCATCGTTGAGTCAAATTTACCCAATTTTATTCAATAAGTCAATATCATGCCGTTAATATGTTGCCATCCGTGGCAATCATGCTGCTAACGTGTGACCGCATTCAAAATGTTGTCTGCGATTGACTCTTCTTTGTGGCATTGCACCACCAGAGCGTCATACAGCGGCTTAACAGTGCGTGACCAGGTGGGTTGGGTAAGGTTTGGGATTAGCATCGTCACAGCGCGATATGCTGCGCTTGCTGGCATCCTTGAATAGCCGACGCCTTTGCATCTTCCGCACTCTTTCTCGACAACTCTCCCCCACAGCTCTGTTTTGGCAATATCAACCGCACGGCCTGTACCATGGCAATCTCTGCATCTTGCCCCCGGCGTCGCGGCACTACGGCAATAATCCGCATAAGCGAATGTTGCGAGCACTTGCAGTACCTTTGCCTTAGTATTTCCTTCAAGCTTTGCCACACCACGGTATTTCCCCGATACCTTGTGTGCAAATTGCATCAGATAGTTGATAGCCTTTTGTTTGTCGTTCTGGCTGAGTTCGTGCTTACCGCAGAATGCAGCCATACCGAATCCGGCTTGTGATTGCGCCATCCCCATAGCAGCCATCACATCAGTACCGGAAAGAGAGTCAGAAGCCGTGGCCCGTGG
>NZ_JARJHD010000040.1:0-1636 GCF_030441955.1 Enterococcus spodopteracolus
TCGACGTATTCCAATTGGAAACATTTAGGGTTTCTAGATTCCTTGCACCACTGAACATCCATCCCATATTGGTAACGTTCGACGTATTCCAATTGGAAACATCTATCACTTGTAAACTTTCGGCATTCTGAAACATTACTCGCATATTGGTAACGTTCGACGTATTCCAATTGGAAACATTTAGGGTTTCTAGATTCCTTGCACCATTAAACATAAATGACATATCAGTAACATTCGACGTATTCCAATTGGAAACATCTATCACTTGTAAACTTTCGGCATTCTGAAACATTAATCCCATATTGGTAACGTTCGACGTATTCCAATTGGAAACATTTAGGGTTTCTAGATTCCTATTACTATTAAACATAAGTGACATATCAGTAACTTTCGAGGTGTCCCACGATGAAAGGTCTAACGTTTTTATACTGTTCGTTCCACCAAACATATTATACATACTAGTGACATTCGACGTATCAAATCTTCCAATATTGTCAATTCTTTCCAAATTTGGCAATGACCAAAATAGCCAACCTGAATCTGCCGGCAGGATCACTCTATTCCCGACTATAATTCTTACAACATCTGTATGGATTCTCCATGGGCTTGAGTTTACAGATCCAGCAGTTCCTCCCTGCAAGGTAATCGTACGCGTGGATGGTGACCAGCTCCAACTCACGGTTCCCCACGTACCATTTCTGGCAGCGTCGATCCGATGATCTTCAATTTCCTGATTGGTATTCATTTCATCCTCTACTATTGATTCTACAGTATTCGATGGTTCTTTTTCTTCTGAAGAAATAATTTCTTGCTCAGTCGTTTGTTGACTCTCCTCTGGTTGAATGTTAAGCATCGTTTTTGATTTTCCAACCGTTATTTCATATGTTCCTTCTTTTTCTACAACTAGTGGAATGGAAAAGGTCACTTGTGGAGAATTCGCCTTTACCTGCCACTGATTTCCTTCTATATTGGCGAATTGAATATCGGCAGATTGCTGGTCTTCTACGATACTGACTCCCTTCGGGAGATCCATCATAAACTCGGAAACTTCTTGACTGACATGTACGACTAATAAGAACTGTTGACCTGCCGTATATGACTCTTTATTTTCTTCGAATGAAAAAGTAGGCGCCTGTGTTTCTGTCGTATTTTCCAGTTGATCCAATAATTCAGGTTCTTTCGGTAGTGCTTTGGACTGCTCGATAGCGAAGATAGGTGTACTCGTTGAAATCACTGGAAAAAAGATCGAATGAAAACAAAGAAGACTAGTACTTGCCACGACTAAGACCCTTTTTATTTTCATTTTACTGATCCTCCTCATTTTTTTCAGCTCTTCGTTTCTTAATAAGTAGCCAAACGATAATCAACAACAACAGAATAATCAGGCTAATCACTGCAACGATCCACCAATTAATACTTGAATCAATCGTGACATCTTTCTGATTCAATGCTCGAGCTTCGTCCGCCTCGATCGTAAATTTCCGTTCCCATTGCCATTCCTCTTCTCCTGAACGTGCCGTCATTTTCAATAGATACTCTCCACTACGAAAGCGATCGCCTTCTAAAGAAATCGGAAAGTTGAAATTCGAGTTTGGCGCCATTTGCATTTGTTCTTGACTGGCTTGGTATAAAATTT
>NZ_JARJHD010000041.1:0-1482 GCF_030441955.1 Enterococcus spodopteracolus
GGTTTGATGACCAGACCCGCCGCCTGAAAGAGAACATGGGCACGCTGGAGACCTGGGCAGACAGGACTGCGCGGGCATTCAAATCCATGTGGGATGCGGTGCTGGATATTGGTCGTCCTGATACCGCGCAGGAGATGCTGATTAAGGCAGAGGCTGCGTATAAGAAAGCAGACGACATCTGGAATCTGCGCAAGGATGATTATTTTGTTAACGATGAAGCGCGGGCGCGTTACTGGGATGATCGTGAAAAGGCCCGTCTTGCGCTTGAAGCCGCCCGAAAGAAGGCTGAGCAGCAGACTCAACAGGACAAAAATGCGCAGCAGCAGAGCGATACCGAAGCGTCACGGCTGAAATATACCGAAGAGGCGCAGAAGGCTTACGAACGGCTGCAGACGCCGCTGGAGAAATATACCGCCCGTCAGGAAGAACTGAACAAGGCACTGAAAGACGGGAAAATCCTGCAGGCGGATTACAACACGCTGATGGCGGCGGCGAAAAAGGATTATGAAGCGACGCTGAAAAAGCCGAAACAGTCCAGCGTGAAGGTGTCTGCGGGCGATCGTCAGGAAGACAGTGCTCATGCTGCCCTGCTGACGCTTCAGGCAGAACTCCGGACGCTGGAGAAGCATGCCGGAGCAAATGAGAAAATCAGCCAGCAGCGCCGGGATTTGTGGAAGGCGGAGAGTCAGTTCGCGGTACTGGAGGAGGCGGCGCAACGTCGCCAGCTGTCTGCACAGGAGAAATCCCTGCTGGCGCATAAAGATGAGACGCTGGAGTACAAACGCCAGCTGGCTGCACTTGGCGACAAGGTTACGTATCAGGAGCGCCTGAACGCGCTGGCGCAGCAGGCGGATAAATTCGCACAGCAGCAACGGGCAAAACGGGCCGCCATTGATGCGAAAAGCCGGGGGCTGACTGACCGGCAGGCAGAACGGGAAGCCACGGAACAGCGCCTGAAGGAACAGTATGGCGATAATCCGCTGGCGCTGAATAACGTCATGTCAGAGCAGAAAAAGACCTGGGCGGCTGAAGACCAGCTTCGCGGGAACTGGATGGCAGGCCTGAAGTCCGGCTGGAGTGAGTGGGAAGAGAGCGCCACGGACAGTATGTCGCAGGTAAAAAGTGCAGCCACGCAGACCTTTGATGGTATTGCACAGAATATGGCGGCGATGCTGACCGGCAGTGAGCAGAACTGGCGCAGCTTCACCCGTTCCGTGCTGTCCATGATGACAGAAATTCTGCTTAAGCAGGCAATGGTGGGGATTGTCGGGAGTATCGGCAGCGCCATTGGCGGGGCTGTTGGTGGCGGCGCATCCGCGTCAGGCGGTACAGCCATTCAGGCCGCTGCGGCGAAATTCCATTTTGCAACCGGAGGATTTACGGGAACCGGCGGCAAATATGAGCCAGCGGGGATTGTTCACCGTGGTGAGTTTGTCTTCACGAAGGAGGCAACCAGCCGGATTGGCGTGGGGAATCTTTACC
>NZ_JARJHD010000042.1:0-1315 GCF_030441955.1 Enterococcus spodopteracolus
GAATAATGCTCGTTCCGCTCTGCCATCACTTCAGCATCCGGACGTTCGCCAATTTTCGCCTCCCACGTCTCACCGAGCGTGGTGTTTACGAAGGTTTTACGTTTTCCCGTATCCCCTTTCGTTTTCATCCAGTCTTTGACAATCTGCACCCAGGTGGTGAACGGGCTGTACGCTGTCCAGATGTGAAAGGTCACACTGTCAGGTGGCTCAATCTCTTCACCGGATGACGAAAACCAGAGAATGCCATCACGGGTCCAGATCCCGGTCTTTTCGCAGATATAACGGGCATCAGTAAAGTCCAGCTCCTGCTGGCGGATGACGCAGGCATTATGCTCGCAGAGATAAAACACGCTGGAGGGGTCATCCGGCGTCCATTTGAGGCCAAACGGCGTCTCTTTGTCGCCAAATTTAAGATACTGCTCCTCCCCGCAATGCGGGCAGGCAACATGAAAACGCATAAAATGCGGGGATTCACTGGCTGCACGCTCAATCTGACAGGTGCCTCTCACTTTTGGCGTGGAGCCACGGATGGACTTTGGCCAGACCGAGCCTTCAATACGCTTGTCACCCAGGAACGTCGGAGAGCCTTCCTGTTCAATATCATCATCAAAAGCAGCAAGTTCATCATAACCCGCCACATCCACCGACTTTTCACGGTAGTTTTTTGCCGCTTTACCGCCCAGGCACCAGAAGCCACGCCCATTAGTGAAACGCTTCATGGTGAGCGTGTTATCCCGGTGCTTTTTGCCATACCACGGGGCCAGCGCCAGCAGCGACGGAATATCACGAATAGTCGGCTCAACGTGGGTTTTCATAAAGTTCTCGGCATCACCATCCGTCGGCAACCAGATAAGGGTGTTGCGCTGCTTATGCTCTATAAAGTAGGCATAAACACCCAGCAGCATTTTGGAATAACCGACACGGGCAGACTTCACCACATTCACCTCACGGATGTAGTCGCTGCCCATCGCATTCATGATGGCCCGCTGAAAGGGCAGTGTTTCCCAGCGCCCTTCCTGGTATGCGGATTCTTTCGGGAGATAGTAATTAGCATCCGCCCATTCAACGGCGGTCTGTGGCTCCGGCCTGAACAGTGAGCGAAGCCCGGCGCGGACAAAATGCCGCAGCCTGTTAACCTGACTGTTCGATATATTCACTCAGCAACCCCGGTATCAGTTCATCCAGCGCGGCTGCTTTGTTCATGGCTTTGATGATATCCCGTTTCAGGAAATCAACATGTCGGTTTTCCAGTTCCGGAAAACGCCGCTGCACCGACAGGGGGAGCCCGTCGAGAATACTGGCAATTTCACCTGCG
>NZ_JARJHD010000043.1:0-1220 GCF_030441955.1 Enterococcus spodopteracolus
TAATCCGGGAATACAATGACGATTCATCGCACCTGACATACATTAATAAATATTAACAATATGAAATTTCAACTCATTGTTTAGGGTTTGTTTAATTTTCTACACATACGATTCTGCGAACTTCAAAAAGCATCGGGAATAACACCATGAAAAAAATGCTACTCGCTACTGCGCTGGCCCTGCTTATTACAGGATGTGCTCAACAGACGTTTACTGTTCAAAACAAACCGGCAGCAGTAGCACCAAAGGAAACCATCACCCATCATTTCTTCGTTTCTGGAATTGGGCAGAAGAAAACTGTCGATGCAGCCAAAATTTGTGGCGGCGCAGAAAATGTTGTTAAAACAGAAACCCAGCAAACATTCGTAAATGGATTGCTCGGTTTTATTACTTTAGGCATTTATACTCCGCTGGAAGCGCGTGTGTATTGCTCACAATAATTGCATGAGTTGCCCATCGATATGGGCAACTCTATCTGCACTGCTCATTAATATACTTCTGGGTTCCTTCCAGTTGTTTTTGCATAGTGATCAGCCTCTCTCTGAGGGTGAAATAATCCCGTTCAGCGGTGTCTGCCAGTCGGGGGGAGGCTGCATTATCCACGCCGGAGGCGGTGGTGGCTTCACGCACTGACTGACAGACTGCTTTGATGTGCAACCGACGACGACCAGCGGCAACATCATCACGCAGAGCATCATTTTCAGCTTTAGCATCAGCTAACTCCTTCGTGTATTTTGCATCGAGCGCAGCAACATCACGCTGACGCATCTGCATGTCAGTAATTGCCGCGTTCGCCAGCTTCAGTTCTCTGGCATTTTTGTCGCGCTGGGCTTTGTAGGTAATGGCGTTATCACGGTAATGATTAACAGCCCATGACAGGCAGACGATGATGCAGATAACCAGAGCGGAGATAATCGCGGTGACTCTGCTCATACATCAATCTCTCTGACCGTTCCGCCCGCTTCTTTGAATTTTGCAATCAGGCTGTCAGCCTTATGCTCGAACTGACCATAACCAGCGCCCGGCAGTGAAGCCCAGATATTGCTGCAACGGTCGATTGCCTGACGGATATCACCACGATCAATCATAGGTAAAGCGCCACGCTCCTTAATCTGCTGCAATGCCACAGCGTCCTGACTTTTCGGAGAGAAGTCTTTCAGGCCAAGCTGCTTGCGGTAGGCATCCCACCAACGGGAAAGAAGCTGGTAGCGTCCGGCGAC
>NZ_JARJHD010000044.1:0-1218 GCF_030441955.1 Enterococcus spodopteracolus
ACTGAATACGGGGCAACCTCATGTCAACGAAGAACAGAACCCGCAGAACAACAACCCGCAACATCCGCTTTCCTAACCAAATGATTGAACAAATTAACATCGCTCTTGAGCAAAAAGGGTCCGGGAATTTCTCAGCCTGGGTCATTGAAGCCTGCCGTCGGAGACTAACGTCAGAAAAGAGAGCATATACATCAATTAAAAGTGATGAAGAATGAACATCCCGCGTTCTTCCCTCCGAACAGGACGATATTGTAAATTCACTTAATTACGAGGGCATTGCAGTAATTGAGTTGCAGTTTTACCACTTTCCTGACAGTGACAGACTGCGTGTTGGCTCTGTCACAGACTAAATAGTTTGAATGATTAGCAGTTATGGTGATCAGTCAACCACCAGGGAATAATCCTTCATATTATTATCGTGCTTCACCAACGCTGCCTCAATTGCTCTGAATGCTTCCAGAGACACCTTATGTTCTATACATGCAATTACAACATCAGGGTAACTCATAGAAATGGTGCTATTAAGCATATTTTTTACACGAATCAGATCCACGGAGGGATCATCAGCAGATTGTTCTTTATTCATTTTGTCGCTCCATGCGCTTGCTCTTCATCTAGCGGTTAAAATATTACTTCAAATCTTTCTGTATGAAGATTTGAGCACGTTGGCCTTACATACATCTGTCGGTTGTATTTCCCTCCAGAATGCCAGCAGGACCGCACTTTGTTACGCAACCAATACTATTAAGTGAAAACATTCCTAATATTTGACATAAATCATCAACAAAACACAAGGAGGTCAGACCAGATTGAAACGATAAAAACGATAATGCAAACTACGCGCCCTCGTATCACATGGAAGGTTTTACCAATGGCTCAGGTTGCCATTTTTAAAGAAATATTCGATCAAGTGCGAAAAGATTTAGACTGTGAATTGTTTTATTCTGAACTAAAACGTCACAACGTCTCACATTATATTTACTATCTAGCCACAGATAATATTCACATCGTGTTAGAAAACGATAACACCGTGTTAATAAAAGGACTTAAAAAGGTTGTAAATGTTAAATTCTCAAGAAACACGCATCTTATAGAAACGTCCTATGATAGGTTGAAATCAAGAGAAATCACATTTCAGCAATACAGGGAAAATCTTGCTAAAGCAGGAGTTTTCCGATGGGTTACAAATATCCATGAACATAAAAGATATTACTATAC
>NZ_JARJHD010000045.1:0-1189 GCF_030441955.1 Enterococcus spodopteracolus
GTGGAAGACGCCATCAGAACCGGCGCGTTTCTGGTGGCGATGTCCCTGTGGCATAACCATCCGCAGAAGACGCAGATGCCGTCCATGAATGAAGCCGTTAAACAGATTGAGCAGGAAGTGCTTACCACCTGGCCCACGGAGGCAATTTCTCATGCTGAAAACGTGGTGTACCGGCTGTCTGGTATGTATGAGTTTGTGGTGAATAATGCCCCTGAACAGACAGAGGACGCCGGGCCCGCAGAGCCTGTTTCTGCGGGAAAGTGTTCGACGGTGAGCTGAGTTTTGCCCTGAAACTGGCGCGTGAGATGGGGCGACCCGACTGGCGTGCCATGCTTGCCGGGATGTCATCCACGGAGTATGCCGACTGGCACCGCTTTTACAGTACCCATTATTTTCATGATGTTCTGCTGGATATGCACTTTTCCGGGCTGACGTACACCGTGCTCAGCCTGTTTTTCAGCGATCCGGATATGCATCCGCTGGATTTCAGTCTGCTGAACCGGCGCGAGGCTGACGAAGAGCCTGAAGATGATGTGCTGATGCAGAAAGCGGCAGGGCTTGCCGGAGGTGTCCGCTTTGGCCCGGACGGGAATGAAGTTATCCCCGCTTCCCCGGATGTGGCGGACATGACGGAGGATGACGTAATGCTGATGACAGTATCAGAAGGGATCGCAGGAGGAGTCCGGTATGGCTGAACCGGTAGGCGATCTGGTCGTTGATTTGAGTCTGGATGCGGCCAGATTTGACGAGCAGATGGCCAGAGTCAGGCGTCATTTTTCTGGTACGGAAAGTGATGCGAAAAAAACAGCGGCAGTCGTTGAACAGTCGCTGAGCCGACAGGCGCTGGCTGCACAGAAAGCGGGGATTTCCGTCGGGCAGTATAAAGCCGCCATGCGTATGCTGCCTGCACAGTTCACCGACGTGGCCACGCAGCTTGCAGGCGGGCAAAGTCCGTGGCTGATCCTGCTGCAACAGGGGGGGCAGGTGAAGGACTCCTTCGGCGGGATGATCCCCATGTTCAGGGGGCTTGCCGGTGCGATCACCCTGCCGATGGTGGGGGCCACCTCGCTGGCGGTGGCGACCGGTGCGCTGGCGTATGCCTGGTATCAGGGCAACTCAACCCTGTCCGATTTCAACAAAACGCTGGTCCTTTCCGGCAATCAGGCGGGACTGACGGCAGATCGTATGC
>NZ_JARJHD010000046.1:0-1137 GCF_030441955.1 Enterococcus spodopteracolus
TGGTCGCTGGCTGGATGCAGAAAGCTGGAAGTGTGTGTTTACCGCAGCATTAAAGCAGCAGGATGTTGTTCCTAACCTTGCCGGGAATGGCTTTGTGGTAATAGGCCAGTCAACCAGCAGGATGCGTGTAGGCGAATTTGCGGAGCTATTAGAGCTTATACAGGCATTCGGTACAGAGCGTGGCGTTAAGTGGTCAGACGAAGCGAGACTGGCTCTGGAGTGGAAAGCGAGATGGGGAGACAGGGCTGCATGATAAATGTCGTTAGTTTCTCCGGTGGCAGGACGTCAGCATATTTGCTCTGGCTAATGGAGCAAAAGCGACGGGCAGGTAAAGACGTGCATTACGTTTTCATGGATACAGGTTGTGAACATCCAATGACATATCGGTTTGTCAGGGAAGTTGTGAAGTTCTGGGATATACCGCTCACCGTATTGCAGGTTGATATCAACCCGGAGCTTGGACAGCCAAATGGTTATACGGTATGGGAACCAAAGGATATTCAGACGCGAATGCCTGTTCTGAAGCCATTTATCGATATGGTAAAGAAATATGGCACTCCATACGTCGGCGGCGCGTTCTGCACTGACAGATTAAAACTCGTTCCCTTCACCAAATACTGTGATGACCATTTCGGGCGAGGGAATTACACCACGTGGATTGGCATCAGAGCTGATGAACCGAAGCGGCTAAAGCCAAAGCCTGGAATCAGATATCTTGCTGAACTGTCAGACTTTGAGAAGGAAGATATCCTCGCATGGTGGAAGCAACAACCATTCGATTTGCAAATACCGGAACATCTCGGTAACTGCATATTCTGCATTAAAAAATCAACGCAAAAAATCGGACTTGCCTGCAAAGATGAGGAGGGATTGCAGCGTGTTTTTAATGAGGTCATCACGGGATCCCATGTGCGTGACGGACATCGGGAAACGCCAAAGGAGATTATGTACCGAGGAAGAATGTCGCTGGACGGTATCGCGAAAATGTATTCAGAAAATGATTATCAAGCCCTGTATCAGGACATGGTACGAGCTAAAAGATTCGATACCGGCTCTTGTTCTGAGTCATGCGAAATATTTGGAGGGCAGCTTGATTTCGACTTCGGGAGGGAAGCTGCATGATGCGATGTTATCGGT